>SHZN01000112.1 GCA_009692245.1 Gammaproteobacteria bacterium | reverse complement strand
TTGAGTAATGCTGACGGGCAATACGAACGCCTCGAGGCCCATCGCGCGGTAATCGGCGATGGTTTCGAGATCCGACGCGCGATCCCGAACCGTCATCGCCGCATGGTTGGCGCCTGGTGCTTCCTCGATCATGCGGGTCCTGTGGATTACGCGCCGGGCCAAGGCCTCAATATCGCCCCGCACCCGCACATCGGCCTGCAGACATTCACCTGGATGATCGAGGGCGAAGTGCTGCACCGCGACAGCCTCGGCTGCGAACAGCTGATTCATCCCGGGCAGGTCAACCTGATGACCGCGGGCAAGGGCATCTCGCACTCCGAGGAATCGCCGACAGGCCGTGCGGGCCGTTTTCATTCCACGCAGCTCTGGATTGCGCTACCGGATGCCGAGCGTCATCGCGGGCCCGACTTCCATCACTATCCGGACCTGCCGATCATCGATTGTGGCGGATTCCGGATCACCGTGCTCGCAGGCGCATGCGATGGCGAACGATCGCCCGCAAAGGTCTACACGCCGATTATCGGGCTCGATCTAACGACGCGCAGACGCGCGCAAATGACAATGCCACTCGATCCCTCATTCGAGCATGCGGTTCTGACACTCGAAGGAGCCCCGAGGCTGAATGGCGAAGTGCTCGAACCGGGAACCCTCCTCTACCTGGGCACGGGGCGCGCCTCGCTCGAGTTCGAATCATCTGCGGCATCGCGGATGCTGCTGATCGGCGGCGCGCCCTTCGGCGAAGAGATACTGCTGTGGTGGAACTTCGTCGCGCGCACGTCTGCCGAAATGGAGACCGCAACGCGCGACTGGATCGAAGGCAATCGTTTCGGCAAGGTCCATGGCGCCAGGGGCAAGCCACTGATCGCACCGGACCTGAAGGGCCTGCTGGCCATGGGGGCGCGATGACCAGGACACGCAAGGTACTCGCTGTTCATGAATCCAACCCCCCGCACTGGGTTGGTGACGGATTCCCCGTGCGCTCAATATTCAGCTACGACGGCCTGGGCCGTGAGCAGTTGAGCCCGTTCCTGATGCTCGATTACGCCGCACCGCGCCAGTTCGAGCCAGCGACCCAGCGCCGCGGCGTCGGCGAGCACCCGCATCGCTGATTCGAGACTGTCACGATCGTCTACCAGGGCGAGCTGGAGCATCGCGATTCGGCCGGCAATGGCGGGCGCATCGGCCCGGGTGACGTGCAATGGATGACGGCGGCCTCCGGGGTCGTCCATGAGGAGTTTCACTCGGAGAAATTCACGCGCGCCGGCGGCAAGATGGAAATGATGCAGCTCTGGGTCAACCTGCCGGCGAAGGACAAGATGTCTCCGCCGCGCTACCAGACGCTGCTCGAAAACGACATGCCGTCAGTTTCGTTACCCGACGGCGCAGGACGGCTGCGCGTGATTGCCGGCGAATTCGGCGGGCACAAGGGCCCTGCGAAGACATTCACGCCGCTGAATGTCTGGGACCTGCGGCTGAATGCGGGAAAGACGGCGACGATTTCGACGCCCGAGGGCCACACAACCGCGATCATCCCGATGCATGGACGCGCCTTGATCAATGGCACGCAGGCGGCCGGCGAGGCTCAACTCGTGATCCTCGAGCGCAGTGGTGGTGAGTTCACGATCGGCGTGGATACCGATGCGACGCTGCTGGTGCTAAGTGGCCAGCCGCTCAACGAACCCGTGGTCGGCAACGGACCATTCGTCATGACCAGCGAGCGCGAAATCGCCCAGGCGATACGCGACTACCAGAGCGGGCGATTTGGCAGCCTCCCGGATTCCGGCTGACTCTAGCCGCCGCCGAGAAAATCCATCTTGCCGAGCTCGAGGCCGTTGTGGCGCAGGATGTTGTAGGCGGTGGTCATGTGAAAATAGATATTCGGCAGCACCTGATGAACGAGATACGGCTGACCCTGCATGGAACGCTCGGTCGTTCGGGTCTTCCAGTTGATCGTGCGGTCTTCTGAACCCTCGAACTGTGCAGGTTTCAGGGATTCCAGAAAGGCGACCGTCTTCTTCGCGCGCGCGATCAGCTCGGGCAGCGTCTTTTCATTGTCTTCCCAGGACGGCGGCTCGAGGCCAATCAGTCTAGCTGCACCAGCCTTGGCCGAATCCGAGGCAATCTGCACCTGCCGTACCAGCGGGAACATGTCCGGGTACAGACGCGCATTGACCAGGACCGCTGGGTCGATCTTCTTCGCTTGGGCATGCGCGGCAGCCTTTTCAAGGATGGCCGCTAGGCTTGTCATCATGCGGATTCCGGGTGGAACGCAGGCGTCATACATGGAGATTTTCATCGTTAGAATGCTAGCACAATGAACGCATCAGGAATCGTGTGGGATAACCACGCTTGCCTGCCCTTCCATGACACGGAGCAGTGGCTGCCGGGCATCGAGCGTTACCGGAATGCCGGCGTCAACGCGGTCACCATCAACATCGGCGACAGCCATGTGCCGCTCGAGGTGCTGATCCGCACTGCGGCGAGCATCCGGCACTATGTCCAGAGCCATCCTGACAAATATGTGCTGGGTCTGACGACCAGCGACATCCGTTCAGCCAAGGCAACGGGCCGGCTCGCTGTGTGCCTCGACGTCGAGGGTGTCTACGCGCTGGGCGATCAGTTGAGCCTGGTCGAATTCCTGTACCAGATCGGCGTGCGCTGGATGTTGATGGTCTACAACCGCCGGAATCTCGCCGGCAGCGGCTGCCATGATGCGGCTGACGCAGGCCTCACCGATCTCGGACGCGGCTTCCTGCAGGAGATGGATCGCATCGGCATGATCAAGTGCTGTTCGCATACCGGTTATCGCACGGCGCGCGAGATCCTGGATCTCTCCGACAGACCCGTGATCTTCTCGCATTCCAATCCGCGCCGGCTGCGCGACCACCCACGCAACATTCCGGACGACCTGATCAAGGCTTGCGCGGCCACCGGTGGCGTCGTCGGCATCAACGGCGTGGGGTTGTTCCTCGGTGACGGCGACCCGACTGCGGATGCCGTCGTGCGGAACATCGATTACGTCGCCCAGTTGATCGGCGCGGAGCACGTCGCCCTCGGTCTCGATTACATGTTCCAGGGCGCGGGCGTCGAAGAACCCGGGCGCAAGAGCCGCGAGCTTTGGCCGGCAGAATGGGGCTACCGTGCCGGCATGGGATTCCTCGGGCCGGAGGCTATCCCTGAAATCGCCGCGGGGCTTGACCGGCTTGGTTACCCGCCCACTGCCGTCAGCGGAATCCTGGGGGAGAACCTGATGCGCGTCGCGGATGCCGTCTGGGGTTCGTAGTCACTAACCGCCGCGCAGCCGGCCAAACTCACGAACTGGCCATTTACCGGCCCACATCCGTGCCAGTAGGCTCGAATTCCTGATCTGGGTCACAGTTACCACCGGACCAGCTGAGGTTACATATGACGCGGCCGACTGCCTGCCATGGTGGCGGCGTCACCGCTTGGGAACAGGCACACACCTAGATGTCCACGGGCACGGTACCAACCCTGATTGAAGCGCCGCGCGAGCGGTTCGTGTCCGGCTGGACCGGCTTTCTGACGCTCGGCCTCATCATCTATTCCGTTGTCACGATCGCGATGACTATCCTCGGCGTGGGTACCGGGCCGAATTTCAAGTTTTTCACGCTGTTTTCCGATACGCCGACCGGCGTAGGCGCCGCCCTCCTCGCCGCGCTGGCTGCGCACGGTGCGCAGGATCCATCCGCGCGCCGGGCCTGGCAGCTGATGGCGGCTTCACTCACGATCTACAGCATCGGAAATCTGCTCAACTCGATCTACTGGTACTTCGGCCACGATCCGTTCCCGTCCGTCGGCGATTTCTTCTTCCTCGCGTTCTATCCGCTGGTGTTCTCGGCGATCTTGACCGTCATCCGCGCCGGCACCGTGCGCGTGCCCTGGGGCCGCCTTGCGCTCGACAGCACGATCCTGATGCTGGGCTTTGGCGCGTTCTTCTGGTTCTTCGTGATCCGGCCGACGGCCGCCGCCGCAATCAATCCGGACTTCATCAAGTACTTCCTGACGCAGACCTACATCGCGCTGAACTGCATCATGGTGCTGGCCTTCGGCGTGCTGCTGCTGAATTCGGGCGCAGGCCCCTTAGGGCGCCGGACGCTGATGCTGATGACGCTCGGCTTTTCCACCATGTTCCTCGCCGATATCGTCTGGGCGATGTCGAAGGTCACCGGCGAATACTTGCCCGGCGGACTCTCCGATTCGATCTACCTTTCTTGTTACGTCTGGCTGGTGGCAGCTGCGCGCGAGCAGCTGCGCGGTCCGCCGCCCCTCAATGACGAAACGAGCGCATTCGGCAACACGGTGATCCAGGGCCTGCCGTATATCGCGATGCTCGTGTCATTCCTCGTGCTGGTGTACTTCGAGAGCGGCGAGGTCGGCAAGCCGACGACGGTCATGACCGTCATCATCTTCGTGCTGACTCTGCTCGTCATGCTGTGCCAGGGTGTCATCCTGCGCGACGACGCCTCGCTGCGCGAGCGGCGCGCCGCGGGACTTGTTGAGGCCCGCGATGCTTCACTGATCCAGAACTCATCCGACGTCATCATGATCACGGATGTGCAAGGACGCCTGCACTTCGTTTCGCCGTCCGCCGAACGTACGTTCTCGATGCATCCGGACATCCTGATCGGCAGCAACCTGTTCAAGCTGTGCTCCGAGGCTGACCGTGACCGGTTGGCCGCAGTCCTGAGCGAAGTGTCCGCCACCTACGGCAAGGCGGTCGGCCCCGTCGAGGTCACGGTCGGCAGCGGGTCCAGGCGCTATACGCTCGAGTGCGCGGCAGCAACCTGCTGGACGACCCGGCGGTCGGCGGTCTCGCCATCCACTTCCGCGACGTCAGCGAGCGCAAGGCGCTCGAGGAACAGCTGCGGCA
Source organism: Gammaproteobacteria bacterium (assembly GCA_009692245.1). Taxonomy (GTDB): domain Bacteria; phylum Pseudomonadota; class Gammaproteobacteria; order Steroidobacterales; family Steroidobacteraceae; genus SCUD01. The sequence goes on along the minus strand of SHZN01000112.1, from coordinate 723 downwards.
ACTCGCATTCCACGATCCGCTGACACTGCTGGCGAACCGCAGCCTGTTGCGCAATCGTGTGCAGCATGCACTCGCACTGGCGCAACGCGCGCACGAGCAGGTGGCTGTCGTGTTCCTCGACCTCGATAACTTCAAGAACGTCAACGATTCCCTCGGCCACGATGCCGGCGACCGGCTGCTGCAGACCGCAGCGCAACGCCTCGTGATGTGCACGCGCTCGGCGGATACCGTCGCGCGCCTGGGCGGTGACGAGTTCGCGATCCTGCTGGAAGGGATCGTCGACCCCGCGGATGTCGAGCGTATCGCGGGAATCATCATCGACTCTTTCAAGAAATCCTTGCCACTGGACGGTAACGATATCTTCGTCAGCGCCAGTATCGGCGTGGCGTTTTCGCAGGACGGTGACGATACCGAGCAGCTCTTGCGAAACGCCGATATCGCGATGTACAGCGCCAAGGCTACAGGTAAAGGTCGATTCGTCGTGTTCCAGTCGCGCATGCAGGAGCAGCTGCAGGAACGCCTGCGCCTTGCGGAAGACATCGACCGCGCACTCCAGAGGAACGAGTTCTGCCTCGAGTTCCAGCCGGTCATCGACCTGAAGACCAGGGAGTTGCTTGGCGTCGAGGCCCTTGTACGCTGGCATCACCCGGTACAGGGCCTGGTCATGCCAGGTCAATTTATTCCTGCTGCCAAGGAGTCAGGCCAGATTATTGAACTCGGTCG
>SHZN01000111.1 GCA_009692245.1 Gammaproteobacteria bacterium | reverse complement strand
TGTGGATGATCTCCTCGGAGGAGTATTTTCTCTGCGCCATGTCCCAGTCTCCTGTTCATGATGAATTTACATGATCAGAAACTGGACCAGGAATTTCAGGTCAGGCCATCGGTACCCATCGGGTTCTCAAACAGGTCGCTCATGATCTACTCCCGGGTTAGTTACAATTGTAACTATAATCGGCCGATGATCAGCAAGGAACCATCCATGTCCGTACCAGCAAACGCGGCCCCGGCCCTGGACCTGGAGCATTTCCTGCCCTACCGCCTGTCCGTGCTGTCCAACACCGTTTCGACGGCTCTCGCGGGTGCCTATGCACGGCGTTTCGGCCTGTCGATTCCGCAATGGCGCGTAATCGCCGTTCTGGCGCGAAATCCCGGGCTTTCTGCCGCTGCCGTTGCCGAGCGCACTGCGATGGACAAGGTTGCTGTCAGCCGCGCGGTGGCCGGTCTGGCGCGTGCGGGTCGCGTGCGGCGTGCGCTTGCCCAGAGCGACCGGCGCCGCTCAGTGCTGACACTCACCGCACGCGGGCGCGAGGTCTACACGCGCATCGTCCCCTATGCGCGCGAGTACGAACGGCGACTGCTGGCCGAACTCGCGCCGTCGGAACAGTCCATCTTTCATACCGTGCTGACCCGCCTACAAAGACGCGCCGTCCTGATCGGCCCGGCCGGTGTGGCGCGTGTATAATTCGGATGAATGCTTGGCAAGATCCCGGCCGCCCATCAGGAGATCATCAACCGTATCGCCGCCCGTGCGCGCCGCGCCGGTCGCGGCCGCATGCCGGTGGCGGCGGACCGCTTCGCGCGGTACTTCTACAACGGCGTCTCCGAACTCGACCTCGTTCAGCGCAGTGACAGCGATCTCGCCGGCGCGGCGCTCGCGCAGCTCGCCATGGGACGCGTACGGCGGCCCGGCCGGCCGCTGGTACGCGTGTTCAATCCAGACCCCGCACGCGACGGTTTCGCCACATCGAATACCGTCATCGCAGTCATTACCGACGACATGCCGTTTCTCGTCGATTCCATCGGCATCGTCTGCACGCAGAAAAGGCTTGCCATCCACCTGATTGCGCACCCAGTCTTCGGCGTCGTGCGCGACCGGCGCGGCCATCTGACTGACCTGTACCTCGACGATGCGCGACCAAATTCAAAGCCGGAGTCCTGGCAGTACATTGAGATTGATCGCTAGGCCGACCCTGCCCGTCTCGCGGCACTCGAGCGACGGATCAGGACCGCGTTCGAGGATGTCCGTTGCGCGACGACCGACTGGCATCCGATGCGCCGCATGGCACGCGAGATCGCCGCGGACCTGGGCAAGCAGCTGCGCGGCCCGCAGGCGAGCGAGGCGCGCGAGGTGAAGGCGCTGCTCGAATGGATGGAAGAGCGGCACTTCGCCTTCCTCGGGTATCGTGAATACCGGCTGCACCGCGGCCGCAGTCGCGACCTGCTGCACCCCATCGCAAAATCCGGGCTCGGGCTCATGCGTCCGAGCCGCCACCGCAGGCAGCGTGCGCTCGTGCTGAAGGGCGACGTGCGTGATTTCGCGCGCTCGAAGGACCATCTGATCATCACCAAGGCGAATTCGGTCGCCACCGTCCATCGCGCAACCTACCTCGACTACGTCGGCATCAAGACCTTCGACTCCGCCGGCAATGTGACCGGCGAACGGCGCTTCATCGGCCTGTGGACCTCAGCGGCCTACTACCGCAGCCCGCGTGAGATCCCGGTGCTGCGCCAAAAGGTCAAGAGCGTCATCGAGCATTTCGGCCTGAAGCCGACCAGCCACGACAGCAAGGCCGTTGTCCAGGCCATTGAGACATTTCCGCGCGACGAGTTGTTCCAGGCGACTGTCGGCGACCTGGTCCGTATTGTGCGTGGTGTCGTGAATCTCTACGAGCGCGTCCAGGTGCGATTGTTCGTGCGCCGCGACCCATTCCGCCGTTTCTACTCCTGCCTCGTGTTCGTTCCACGCGACCGATACAACACCCAGGTCCGCGAGCGCATAGAGCAGCTCGCGCTCCGGGCATTTGGCGGCCAAGCAATCGAGTCACAGGTGCAGCTCTCGGAGTCGGTGCTCGCAAGATTGCACCTGCTGGTCCGCACGCCGCTGGCGGCGAGCCGGCAGGTCGATGCGGCCGGGCTCGAGCGCCAGATCATGGAAACCGTGCGGACCTGGCGCGATCACCTGAAGGAAGGTCTGCGCGAATCCCACGAGGACGCGGAATCATCGCGGCTATTGCGTGCATGGGGCGAGGCCTTCCCGGCCGCCTACCACGAAGACACGACGACCAAGGTCGCCATCGGCGACATCGCCTGCCTGGCAGCGCTGGTCGCCGAGCCCACCGGCCTGCGCATGGACCTCTATCGCCCCGAGGGCCAGCCGCCACACAAGGTGCAGTTCAAGCTGTTCCGGCGCAATCGTCCGATACCGATCTCCGACGTGCTGCCGACAATCGAGAATCTGGGCCTCAAGCTGATCAGCGAGCGGCCTTACGAGATCAAGGCAGCCGCAGGCAATTTCTGGATCCAGGATTTCGAGCTCGAGCACCCGCGCGGCGTGCGTATCGACCTTGCGAGTGATGGGCCACGATTCAAGGCGACATTCGCCAGCGTGTGGCTCGGACGTGCGGACAATGACGGTTTTAACCGGCTCGTGCTCGCGGCGGACCTGGAGTGGCGCGAGGCGATGGTGCTCCGTACCTATGCGCGCTGGTTCGGCCAGCTCGGAATGCCGCTCTCGCAGGCCTATGTCGAAGATGCGCTTGCGACCAATCCCGCCGCCGCCAGCCTCCTGTTGCGTCTGTTCAAGGCCAGATTCGACCCAAAAATCAGGGACGCCGACCGGCGGCGCACCGAGTCAGGCCAGCGTCGTGCGCTCGAGAAACTGCTCGCGCAGGTGACGCGTATCGACGACGACCGCATCCTGCGTGCATTCCTGGCGGCGATCAATGCCACGCTCAGGACAAACTTCTTCCAGACGACGGCGGGCGGCGCGCCGAAGTCCTATCTTTCGATCAAGCTGGATCCACGCAAGATCGCGGAAGTGCCTGCACCCAGGCCGATGTTCGAGATCTTTGTGCATTCGCCGCAGTTCGAGGGCGTGCATCTGCGCATGGGCCGTGTCGCGCGCGGCGGCCTGCGCTGGTCGGACCGCCGCGAGGATTTCCGCACCGAGGTTCTCGGCCTGATGAAGGCCCAGAACGTCAAGAACACGGTGATCGTGCCGGTTGGCGCCAAGGGCGGATTCGTGCCACGGCGGCCTCCGCCGACCCGCGACGAGGCGCAACGCGACGGCACCGAGTGCTACCGCATGTTCATCCGTGCGTTGCTCGACCTGACCGACAACGTGGTCAGCGGCAAGGTCGTTCCCCCACCGGCTGTCGTGCGTTGTGACGCTGATGATCCATACCTGGTGGTCGCAGCGGACAAGGGCACAGCCACATTCTCCGACGTGGCAAATGCGATCTCGGCCGAGTACGGCTTCTGGATGGGCGATGCGTTCGCCTCCGGCGGTTCGGCCGGCTACGACCACAAGAAGATGGCCATCACGGCACGCGGCGGCTGGGAGTCGGTTCGCCGCCACTTCCGCGAGATCAGCGTGGACATCCAGTCGCAGGATTTTACAGTCGCCGGCGTTGGCGACATGGCAGGCGACGTTTTCGGCAATGCGATGCTGCTTTCAAAGCACATACGGTTGCAGGCGGTGTTCAATCACCAGCACATCCTGCTCGACCCTTCACCGGACGCGGTGCGAAGCTTTGGCGAGCGGCGACGCCTGTTCAGGCTGCCACGTTCGAGCTGGGAGGACTACGACGCGCAGCTGCTGTCGCAGGGCGGCGGGATTCATTCGCGCCAGAGCAAGTCGATCGCATTGTCCCACGAGGCGCGCTCAATGCTCGGCATCGAGGCGGGTTCTGCTTCACCCGTCGAGATCATCCGCGCAATCCTGAAGATGCCGGTAGACCTGCTGTGGAATGGCGGCATCGGCACCTACGTCAAGTCCAGCGAGGAAACCCACGCCGAAATCGGCGATCGCTCAAATGACGCGGTGCGCGTCGATGGCCGCGAGTTGCGCTGCCGTGTGGTCGGGGAAGGCGGCAACCTCGGGCTCTCGCAACGCGGGCGCGTCGAATACGCGGCGGCTGGCGGACGCATCAACACCGATTTCATCGACAATTCCGGCGGTGTCAACTGCTCGGACGTCGAGGTCAACCTGAAGATCCTGCTGAATCCGCTGATGACCTCCGGCAAGCTCAGGCGCGGCGTTCGCGACCGGCTGCTGGCGCGCATGACGGACGAAGTTTCCGCACTCGTGCTGCGCAATAATTACCTGCAAAACTTCGCAATCTCGACACTGCAGGGACGCGCTGCCGAGCGCATCTCGGAGCTCGGACACGTGATCCATGCGCTCGAGCGGGCGGGAACCCTCGATCGCGCACTGGAGGCACTGCCGCCCGACGATGAGATCGTGGAACGGCGCCGCAAAGGCCTGGGCCTCACGCGCCCGGAACTGGCAATGTTGCTGTCGTACTCGAAAATCTGGCTGTATGACCGGCTCATCGAATCCGACGTGGCCGAGGACAGCTATCTCGGCAGCGAATTGACGCGCTATTTCCCGGTGCCGGTCCAGAAGAAATATCCGCAAGCAATCCTGCGTCATCAGCTGCGCCGCGAAATCATCGTGACTGCCACCACCAACAGCTTGGTCAACCGAATGGGACCGGTATTTGCAATCCGCGCCCAGGAGGACACCGGCGCGGACGTCGGCAGCATTGCACGCGCGTACTCAATTGCGCGTGAAGTGACCGGCATGCGCGAGCTGTGGGCGGACATCGAGGCGCTGGACGACCGCGCGCCGACCGGATTGCAGTACGACATGATGTATGAGACGACCAGGCTGCTGCGGCACCTGAGTCATTGGGTACTGCGGAATCTCGGACCTGATCTCGACATCGAGCGCGCCGTATCGCGCCTCAGCCCGGGGCTCGGCGACCTGATACGCGACTTGCCGGATCTGATTGAAGGCCTCGAGATCGAGCGCTATGACAGCGCACTGCAGCGATTCGCGCACGAGGGCGTGCCGCCACGAGTTGCGCGTCGCGTCGCCTGCCTCGGTGCCATTCATTCGGGCGTGGACATCGTCGAGGTGGCGCTTGTGCGCAAGGCACCGGTCGCGCATGCGGCCCGCGTGTACTTTGGCCTTGGTGCAGCCATCGGACTCGACTGGATCCGCAGCGAGATCGAGCGGCTCACAGTCGATGGACACTGGCAGGCAGTTGCCCGCGGCACCTTGCGTGAGGAAGCCTACCTGTTGCATCGCAGGGTGTGCGACCAAGTACTCGCGCTCAGCGGCAAGCGCGAGCCCGGCGCCGCTATTCGTTCATGGCTGGCGCAGGGCGGGGTCGCCGCCGAAAATCTCAATCGCGCGGTGCAGGAAATGAAGACCATTGGCGGCGCGGACTTCCCGACGCTATCGGTCGCGCTGCAGGCCGTCCGGCGCCTAGCCGAACGCTGAGGGGAACGCCATCGTGCCCGGCAAACTCGTCCTGGTTCGTCACGGTCAGAGCACCTGGAATCTGGAAAATCTTTTCACTGGTTGGACCGACGTCGACCTGACAAAGCAGG
>SHZN01000110.1 GCA_009692245.1 Gammaproteobacteria bacterium | reverse complement strand
CCGAGATAAGGTCGCGCGACGTCGAGGCACTCACGGAAATCGAGATAATCAGCCTCGCGCAATCCTTCGCGCGGGTGGCGTATCGCCCACACTGTTGCGGCCAGAGCACCCGCCGCCACCTGCAGGCAGGTGGCATTGGAATAGGGCACGTGGCGCCGCGCTTCGGCGATCGACAGCTGCGATCCGTACCAGTAAGCATTCCTGCTGTGCCCGGCAAGCAGCACGCCGAGCTCGTCCATGCCGGTCACGATCTCCGAGCTGATGATGCGCCGCGCCGGTTGCGGCTGCCAGCCGCGGCCCTCCAGTTCGAGCGCCGACAACATCGCGTCGTCGCAAGGGTGATAGACGAACATGACCGTTGGCCGATATTCGAATCGCGATCCCTGGCGCAGGGACAGGTAGTCGGCGATCGAGAACACCTCGTCGTGCGTCATCAGTAGCCCCTGGTAGCCCCCCGATGACGGCAGCCAGCTGCGCGCGAATGTCGCACCGCCGGGTCGGTGCAGGTAGACCGAGCCGCAATTACGGCGATGCCAGTGAGAGCCAGCCGGCTTGTCTGATTCTGCAGTGCCGAGCGACAACTCGGTCGGCTGCATCAACTCGTCAATGAAGCCGTCGATCGACCAGGTGTTCACGAATTCATTCGGCCGCTTCGGCCGGTCGGTGGCTTGCGTATCGCGCTCGGAAATCTGGATCAGCGAGACGCCGAGATCTCGCGCGAGCGCAGCCCAACCTGCGGATTCGGTGGGTTCTGCGATCGTCCGCTGGAGCCCGGTTGTCAGGTCCAGCAGCGCCTGCTTGACGAAGTGCGAGACGAGACCTGGGTTCGCGCCATGATCGACGACCGCGGTCGGCATGCCGGTGCCGACGCGCTTGCGCAGCTTCAGCATGTCCTCGCGCGTGACGAAATTCGTGCGCTGCCGCATTGTCAGCATCGGGTTGTCGTATACGCCCGGCCAAGGCTCGATGGACGTGTCCACGTAAAGCACGCCATGCTCGGAGCACCACTCGACGAGATCGAGGCTGGAGACGTCCACCGAAAGATTCAGCAGCAGGTCACCGGCGCGCAGCCGGCGCTTGAGTTCGCGCTGGTAGGTTGCAGGCTTCAGGTGGCAGTGAACAAAGTGCGCCTGGTTTGCGGCCGCCAGCGTGCGCCCGCGCTCGCTCGCCTCGAGCACCGTCAGGCCATCCTCGGGCAGCGTCAGGTGGCGACGCAGAAGGGGCAGTGCTGTCTGCCCGATGCTGCCGCAGCCGACCATCAGCACACGTCCGGCGAACTCCGTCGTATCGATCCGGGTATTCGGCACCCGGGAACCCTAGCAAAGATGCGGCAGTTCTGCAGCCCGGGCATTGAATGAGTGGGGCACGGCGAGTCTCCCATGCGGCAATCGGGGTATCGGCATCAGAGCGTTTTCGACTTCCCTGAATCGCCCCACGATGTCGCCGCAGGCAATCGTTGCAACGCTCACCAGCGGGTGGCCGGGGCATTCACAATCGAGTCGGCAGACCAGGTTGACCAGCGGTTCGACGTCCGCGCGCAGCCAATCGAGTATCCGTGCCGCCTGCGGGGCCGACCGGTCCGACAGGTCCCTCAGGTCGTCCCGCAGGTCCCACACGATGCTGGAATCCAGCGAGTCCAGTTGGTCGCAGAGTTCGCGCATGCGGTGGTGCCCCTGGCCAGCTTTGTCGAGGCTGCGCAGCTCCGACCGCAGCCAGCCTGACTGACCCAAGATCTGCAGCATCAGCGCTGAAATCCGTGCCGCAAGGGAAGATCGCATGCCCGTCTCCTGGGTGCCAATGCACCAGCGCGACCAGCATGCGGGGGCGGGTGGCTCAAGGCGCGAGCCAGCGCGAAGATGCATAATCGGAGGCCAAGATGGAGCAGACCCAATGAGACGAAAGCATGCGCTGTTGCTGCTAATGGTGGCCAGTGCTGCGCTCGCGGCGGGATTGCCGCGCAGCACGGCACCCGCCGAGGCGCGGGCCTACATCATCTCGCCGCTGGATGGCGCGACGGTGTCGAGCCCGGTGACCGTACAGTTCGGACTGCACGGCATGGGCATTGCGCCGGCCGGCATCGAGATGGCGAACACCGGCCACCATCACCTGCTGATCGACGTCGGGTTGCCGCCGATGGACCAACCGGTGCCCGCGGATGAACGGCACCTGCATTTCGGAAAGGGCCAGACGGAGACCACGATCAATCTCGCACCAGGCAAGCATCGCCTGCAGCTGCTACTGGCCGATCATCTGCACCTGCCCCATGAGCCAGCGATCGTGTCGGAACCGGTCACGATCACAGTGCGGTGAGTGCTTGTAAGTCATAAAGTGATGATCCCTGCGCATACGCCCATGGCGGATTCACATTTTCCCCTGACGGACGTTGATCATTGCGGAGTCCGATCCGGCATCCTTCATCAGCCTTATGCCGACCGCGATCGTCCAGGAGGGCGGCTATGTCGGTTCCGCGCTGGCCCGGAATCTGGTGACATTCCTCAGGCATTTCGAACCGACGCGATCTAGCGGCTGATTTACGGCGGCCTTCCTGGCCGCAGCACTATCACCCCTGCCCGCGGTGTTTGCAATTGGAGGCGCAAAGCGGTGAAAATCGCGGGCCATACGATCACGATGCGCCGACTCCAGCTCTTGTCCGCTCTGGCCTTGCCGCTGCACCGGTGCTGCGCGCCGCCCGCGGAATCGGAATTGCTATTCTGGGGCCCGGCCGACTGGGACGGCGCCGGGACAGCGTCTGGATAGATACTCTATTGGAGCTTAGATATGTCTTGTAACTAAATGAAATATAAAGAAGAAAATTATTCCAGCTGAATTCTTTTTTTTTGGCGTGACATTGCTCGGCGTCGCAATTTTCCATCGGAAAGCGCTCCCGATCGCTGCCTGCGGACTCGTGGCGGTGATCGTCTATGAATGGTTTTGCACGCAGTTTCCCGCCGGCGTTGGTTGGACTGGTTTCGTCACGCACTTCTCCCATGAGTGGGTGCTGCTCACCAATCTGCTGCTGTTGTTGACCGGATTCGCGCTGGTGTCCAGGCACTTCGAGGAAAGCGGAATACCAGCCACGCTGCCGCATTATTTGCCTGATGACTGGACCGGCGCTTTCGCCTTGCTGGTCATCGTGTTCGTAATGTCCGCGTTTCTCGATAACATCGCGGCGGCACTGATCGGTGGCGCGATGGCGCACACGCTTTTTCGTGCGCGCGTGCGTGTCGGCTACATCGCGGCTATCGTCGCGGCCTCGAATGCCGGCGGCTCGGGCAGCGTGATCGGCGATACGACAACGACGATGATGTGGATCAGCGGCGTCGCGCCGATCGAGGTCGCACATGCCTATGTCGCGGCGACGGTGGCGCTGCTGGTGTTCGGCGTATCCGCAGCACGGCGGCAGCAGCGATTCGCCACGATCATCAAGGATCCTGCATCTTCGGTCCGGATCGACTGGGTGCGGGTGATGGTCGTGGCCTGGGTACTCACTTGCGCAGTTGCCGTGAATGTATTTGTGAATCTGAAGGTGCCGGAACTTGCAGGCGGGTTCCCATTCATCGGTGCCACCGTCGCGATCACGTTGCTGATGACGATCGGAATCCGTCAACCCGACTGGCGCGCATTGCCTGGCGCATTCAAGGGATCCCTGTTCCTCTTGTGCCTGGTTGCGTCCGCCTCGCTGATGCCCGTCGAATCGCTGCCGCAAGCTTCGTGGCATACGGCGCTGGCGCTTGGCTTCGTATCGGCTGGATTCGACAACATTCCACTGACCGCGCTGGCGCTGAAGCAAGGCGGGTACGACTGGGGAATGCTTGCGTACGCCGTGGGCTTCGGCGGCTCGATGCTGTGGTTCGGATCCTCAGCGGGCGTCGCGATCTGCGGGATCTATCCCGCGGCTCGCTCGACCGCCAAATGGCTCGGCGAGGGCTGGCTGATCGCGGTCGCCTATGTGGCCGGGTTTGCGCTGCTGCTCGCGACGCGCGGCTGGCAGCCGGGCTTTTGACGGTTCCCCGACGCAAGCAGCAGCCGCCAGAGTGCGAGCAACAGGAACCACGCGATGGCGGCGCTTGCGAGATCATGCGACAGAAAGTGCGCACCGCGGGACTGCTGGCCGAGGGAAAAAATGGTCCCGATCAGCACGGCTCCGGCCAGGAACCAGCTCGCCATGCGCGGCCGGGGCCCAAACAGCAGAAAGTAAAACGCCATCAGCGAAAAGCCCGAGGATGAATGGGACCCCGGGAAGCAGGCACTGCGCGGCAAGTCGTCCGGACGATCAGCCAGCAGGCTGACGTACGGTCGGTCACCTCCGTACCGGTCGAGATTCCAGGGGCAGTCGACGTTGGTGACCAACTGCATGGCGCCAACCACGGTGGGTACCAGGATCATCGCGAGCGTGAGATAGGCAGTGTCACGGCGCCAGCGGCGCAAGCGTGGCAACCAGAAACCCGACACCAGCGTGATCAGGGCCGCCAGTCCGATCATGCGCACGAACCAGCCGCCGCCGGTGTGGATGAGATCGACCGCCCACCACGTATGCGCTCCGATCCAGTTGTTCGCCAACGGGCTGAAAAAGAATTCATCCGCGATATGCAGATCCAGCTGTCCCAGGATTACGATCGCGAACAGTCCGCCAGACAATACGCCCGGAAACAGCGCGTGACGGCGCCAGAACAGGCGACGCGCCCGGTCGTCCGGCTCCCGGTTGATCCTGTCGGGTTTCAGAAACTGAGCTCGGTGTGCACCAGGAATTGCACCTGGCTGATGGAGCGATCCCCGTCGAGCGGAAACGCGACGTCCAGGTGGTGGACATTTCCGAGCGCCGAACGGTTGGCGCCGAGACGCAGGCCAAAGCCGATGTCCTTCAGCAGGCCCTGTCCACTGGTAGGGCCGAACGCCGAGTCGCCCCAGGTGCGCCCAACGTCAAAAAATACGGCGCCACCGATATCGGCCAGTTTCCACAGCGAATACTTCGAATAGTAACGCTGCTCGACGGTCAGGAGTGCGCGGCTGCTTCCAGTCTGGTAGCGCAGCGGATAACCGCGCAGGCCGTTGTCACCTCCGAGGTAGCGCTCATGATCGGCATCTAGATCGTGGCCGATGTCGCCAGTCAGCGAGGTAAAAAACGTGCTGCGCGGACTGCTATGCCAGTAATAGCGCAGCCGGCCGGAAAGCAGCGCATCCCTTGCCGAGCCGTCTTCGATCCGGCTCGTCAGCCCGCCGGCGATTAACAGCGAGCGACCATCACCGATGTGCAGCCCGCGGCTGACCTCGGCGCGCAGCAGCGCAGCATTGCGGTCGGAGCCAAAAGCAGTCGTGGCTAAACCGAGCTCGAGGGCATAGCGGATCCCGAAGTGCTGGTCTTCGGTACGCGCAATCTGGTCCAGATTACGAGCAGTCTTGAAATCATCCTGGACCCCCTCGAACCTCAGAAATGGATAGCTGAAGCTGCGATCCTGCGGCAGTGTCACCGGGATCGTCGCGTCGGGTGATTCCGAGAATTTCGCTTCTTCGTGACGCAGACCCACGTTCCAGCGACGCGCCCACCCATTGCGCAACCCCTCGGACCAGCCGAATCGCAGATCGGCCGCCTGTGTGTCGCGCTTGTATTCGCTCACGACATTACCAAGCCGGTAGAC
>SHZN01000109.1 GCA_009692245.1 Gammaproteobacteria bacterium | reverse complement strand
AAGTCCTGTTGCGTGCCCGGGCGATCGAAGACCTTTCATTCGTGATCGCCGCCGCGCAAACCGGGATCCACGACAGTGGCCGCGAAACCTATGGTGACAGCCTGATCGCTGATTACTGGGGCCGTGTTCTGGGGCGCCTGCCACGCGGCAGCGGTGTCGTGCTCGCTGCGCTTGACCGCGAGCGGCAGGCGGCGACGCGCCAGAGCTTTCCTGCATTGGACCATCGGGTGATCGAGTGAGCGCGAACGCATTGCAGCGGGCGCGCGAGCTTATCCTTGCGCCATCAGGTCTCGACGAAGGGCGCCTCGAACAGGCACTCAGCTCGCTGCTCGGTGCCGCGGTCGATTCCGGCGATCTCTATTTCCAGCTTGCGCGCGAGGAACATTGGGCACTCGAGGATGGCATCGTCAAGGAAGGCAGCCATGGTATCGAGCAGGGTGTCGGCGTGCGCGCGATGGCGGGAGAGCGCACCGGTTTTGCCTACTCCGATGAAGTGGTCCCCGCGGCATTGCTCGAGGCAGCGCGCGCAGCCCGCGCGATCGCGCGCGAAGGCAGCGGCGGCCAGGTGCAGGCCTGGAAGGCCGTCGAATCCCACCGGCTGTACCTGCCGGACGACCCGATTGCCTCGCTGGCCGACGCCGACAAGGTTGCACTGTTGACCCTGCTCGACCGCAACGCCCGCTCGCTCGATCCGCGCGTGAAGCAGGTCGTCGCAAGTCTTGTGGCCGTGCACGAGATCGTGCTGATCGCTGCCAGCGATGGGACGCTTGCCGCCGACGTGCGGCCACTGGTGCGGATGAATGTCTCGGTGATCGTCGAGCAGGACGGGCGTCGCGAGCAGGGCTATGCAGGCGCCGGCGGTCGTCATTCACTGGAAGATTTCGTCGCGGGTGACCGTCCGATGCAGCTCGCACGCGAGGCCGTGCGGCAGGCAACCGTCAATCTCGACTCGGTACCAGCGCCAGCCGGTACGATGACCGTCGTGCTGGGACCGGGCTGGCCCGGCGTACTGCTGCACGAGGCGATCGGGCACGGGCTCGAGGGCGACTTCAACCGCCGCGGCACATCCGCATTTTACGGCCGCATCGGCGAGCAGGTGGCATCGCCGCTGTGCACCGTCGTGGACGACGGCACGCTGCCCGGCAGGCGTGGCTCCCTGAATGTCGATGATGAAGGGACACCCACGGCTTGCACGACGCTGATCGAGAATGGCGTGCTGAAGGGCTATCTGCAGGACAAGCTCAATGCGCGACTGATGGGCATGGCGCCGACCGGCAATGGGCGGCGCGAATCATTCGCGCATGCAACGCTGCCGCGCATGACCAATACCTACATGCTGCCGGGGCCGCACGATCCGCAGGAGATCATCCGCTCCGTCAAGCGCGGCCTGTATGCAGTCAATTTCGGCGGCGGGCAGGTCGACATCACGTCGGGCAAGTTCGTGTTTTCGGCGAGCGAGGCCTACCTGATCGAGGATGGCCGTGTCACTGCACCCGTCAGGGGCGCGACGCTGATTGGCAACGGGCCCGATGTGCTGACCCGTGTCAGCATGGTCGGCAACGACCTGGCACTCGACGATGGCATCGGAAGCTGCGGCAAGGACGGCCAGACGGTACCGGTCGGTGTCGGCCAGCCGACGCTGCGCATCGATGCGCTGACTGTCGGCGGGACAGCCTGATGCGCCTGTCTCGATCGGTTTACGAATCACTGCCCTACGCCTACCTGCTGCGCGGCATCGGCGCGTTTGCGGTGTCATTCATCTGGCGCTCGGAAGGCTGGTCCGAACTGGCGGCCGGATTCGGGCTGATCGTACTGTTGACGGGGCTGGTGCTGGTGCTGAGACGACGCGATTACCGGATCCAGAAGCGCCGCTACGGTGCTGCATTCGAGGACGACGACGATTGATCAGTTCGCCCCAGCCGACGGTGCCCGCTGGTCGTCCTCTTCCTCATCCTGCACTTCGTCTTCGTCGATGATTTCGTGATCGCCGGTCGAGTCGCCCGCGTCCTGCATCCTGGTACGGACCGAGCGTTCATCGAGATACATGATCTCGTGCTTGCCGAGCACGATGACATCACCGTCATTCAAATGGTGCTTGCGGACCCGCTTTGACTTCAGGTACACGCCATTCGTGCTGTTGAGGTCCTCCAGCACGCTGCCTTCCGCGGTCGTGGTGATTTGGCAATGGTGCCGGCTGATGAACTTGCTGTCGATCTGCAGATCGTTTTCCGGCGTGCGACCGATGATCAGGCGGCCCAGTCGCAATGGACGTTCTTCGACGCGCTCGCCGGCGTGCGCGACGATGATGCGAGCCAGCACATCTTCCGGCGCGACACGCTTCGGCGCGGGCGCCACCATGAGCGCTGCGCGGACGCGATTGATGCGCGAAGGGAATTCGACCCACTGCAGTTCCTCGATCGCGGCGTTCAATTCGTTGATGCCGATCCGCGTCTGCTCGAGCCCATAAGCACCCATCAGCGCCGTATCGCACAAGGTGTTGATCAAGCGCGGTACACCGCCCGTATAGCGGAAGATGATCGGGTAGGTGTCGTCGGCGAAGAGTTTTCGGCCGTGCGAACCGGCGACCTCGAGCCGGTGCAAGACGTAGCTCTGCGTATCTTCTGGTGACAGAGCCGTCAGGTGGAAGCGCAGTCGTACGCGCTGGACCAGCTGGATCAGATCCTCGGAATCGAGTTTTTCATTGAGTTCCGGTTGTCCCGCCAGGATGATCCTGAGGACCTTTTACTTGGTGGTCTCGATACCCGACAGCAGCCGGATTTCCTCGAGTACGCGATTCGAGAGATTCTGCGCCTCGTCGACGATCAGGAGCACTTTGCGCCGGGCGGAATATTGTTCGACCAGGCACTGGTTGAGCGTTGCCAGCAGCTCGGCCTTGCGCATCTTGAATGGCGAGAACCCAAACTGCACCAGCACGGCCTGCAGGAATTCGTTCGGCGAGACCTGGGTTTGCGCGACCTGGGCGACCACGACGTCCTTCTCGAGTTCGCGCAGGAATGTCTCGATCAGCGTGGTCTTGCCGGAGCCGATCTCGCCCGTGATCACGACGAAACCGTCGGTGAACCAGATCGTCGACTCCATGTACGCCTTGGCGCGCGCATGGTGCTTCGAGAGGTACAGAAATGCCGGGTCCTGACTTAACCGGAATGGCAGTTCCGTCAGCTGGAAATGTTCCAGGTACATGCGTACGACAAGGCTAGCACATACGCATAATTCAGCCGATTGAAGGGTCTGGATTCGCCAGCACTTCGGCGGTCTGGCGTTCGCGGAACGCGCGCAATGCGTCCATCAACGGCGGATAGCGCCCGGCGAGGATGGCAGTCGCGAGCAGGGCCGCATTCTTTGCACCGGCCACGCCGATCGCGACAGTCGCAACCGGAATGCCCGCCGGCATCTGCACCATTGACAGCAGCGAGTCGAGGCCATTGAGCGCCTTCGACTGGATCGGCACGCCGATGACTGGCAGCAGGGTCTTTGCGGCCGCCGCGCCGGGCAGGGCCGCAGCGCCGCCGGCGCCCGCGATCAGCACCTCGATTCCGCGTGCCGCGGCGCCCGAAGCGTACTCAAAGAGCAGGTCGGGCGTGCGATGGGCGGAGATGACCCGGGTCTCGAAAGACACGGACAGCGCAGTCAACATCTCGGCCGAGTGGCGCATGGTCTCCCAGTCGGACGACGAGCCCATGATGATGCCGACCAGTGGTTTCATCGGGGAATTCTAGCATGCGGCGCGCGGGGTCCGACGCAGGATCGGCCCTGAAATACCCCCGCGCCGAAAGTGAGTCATGCGGCGCGGGGGGATGCCCGAAATCAGGGGATGCTTGACATGCAGGGCAACGCGATCAGGCTAACGCCGCCGGCCGGGCGATCAATAAAATGCACGTCGCTGAAAGGCGACAGGGCTATTTCGCCCTCTGCGTCAGCCGCCAAGCATGTCGCGCACCCAGCGGAACATTTCCCGCTTCGCGCCGCCGGGCTTGTCGCTCACGTGTTCAGCCAAGGCGGCAGTCGCAAGCCGCGACAACACTGCGCGATCCGCTTGCGGGACTTGCGCAATGAACTCGTCAATTGCGGCCTGGCCCTCCAGCACCAGCCTGTCCCGCCAGCGCTCGGCCCGCTTGAAGCGCATTGTCGTAAGGCGCGCAGTCTCGCTGACCGCTTCGAGTGCGGCGCGTATGGGATCCGGATCGACCCTGCGCATCAATTTCCCGATGAAGAGTTTCTGCCGCACGAGTGCCCCATGACTCGTGATACGCCGCGCGAGCTCAATTGCGTCGCGGAGTTTTTCCGGCAGGTCGAGGCCCACCACCAGTTCCTCAGGCGCCTCGATCAGTTGCTCGCCGAGGGCCTGCAAGGCCTGGGCCTGGCGCTTCAGTTCACCCTTGGTCGGGGGCGGAGGCTCCCCTGGTAGCTGGCGGCGACGCATCGCCACGATGCTAGCATGCGCACATGGAGCAGCCGGATCTCGAGCGCATCGTTGAACAGGCCCTCGCACTTGCACGGCGGCGGGGTGCGACCGCGGCGGAGGCGGGCGTGGGCACCGGCTCCGGTCTCTCGGTTACCGTGCGCCTGGGAGAGGTCGAGACGCTCGAATACCAGCGCGACCGCAGTCTCGGCGTGACTGTCTATGTCAACCAGCGCAAAGGTTCGGCGAGCACCGCGAACCTGACGCCGTCGGCGGTCGAGGAAACCGTCAGCAAAGCGTTGTCCATCGCGAGCTTCACGGCCGAGGACGAATATTCCGGCCTGCCGGACGCGGGATTAATGGCCCACGAATTGCCGGATCTCGATCTCTGCCATCCCTGGGACATCGATGCGCCGGGGGCGATCGAGCTTGCGAAGCGCTGCGAGGCGGCGGGGCTTGCCGTTGACTCGCGCATCCGGAATTCCGAAGGGGCCTCGGTTGCGACCCATCGCAATATGCGCGTGTTCGGCAACAGCCACGGATTCATCGGGGGCTATCCGTCCACGTCGCATACCGTCAGTTGTGTCGTGCTTGGCCAGGAGAATGGCGAGATGCAACGCGACTACTGGTACACGGCGGCGCGCGACTGGCGGGCACTGGAGGACGTCGAGGAGGTTGGCCGCAAGGCAGCCGGGCGTGCGATCGGCCGGCTCGGGGCCGGCAAATTGCCGACCCGCAAGGCGCCGATCCTGTTTGCGCCCGAGATGGCACGCGGCCTTATCGGTCATTTCGTCGGCGCAATTGGCGGTGGGGCCCAATACCGGCGCAGCAGCTTCCTGCTGGATGCCGCCGGGCAACAGGTTTTTCCGCCAGGCATTTCACTGAGCGAACGACCGCACCTGCAGGGCGCGCTGGGTTCGGCTCCCTTCGACGGCGAGGGCGTCGCGACGCGCGACCGCGACCTGGTCGTGAATGGCATGCTGACCGGTTATCTACTGGATGCCTATTCCGCGCGCAAACTCGGACTCGCGACCACTGGAAATGCCGGCGGCGTGCACAATCTGGTCGTGCAGGGCGACAGGCTTGATCACGACGCGTTACTTCAACGCCTGGGCAGCGGACTGCTCGTGACCGAGATGATGGGGCAGGGCGTCAATCCGGTGACCGGCGATTATTCGCGTGGTGCCACGGGGTTCTGGATCGAGAACGGGGTCGTTGACCGGCCGGTTCACGAAATCACGGTCGCCGGCAATCTGCGCGACATGTACCAGGGCATCGTTGCGCTGGGTGACGACCTGGATCGCCGTGGCGCCATCCATTGCGGTTCGATCCTGATCGAGCAGATGACGATAGCAGGCGCTTGAGGCC
>SHZN01000108.1 GCA_009692245.1 Gammaproteobacteria bacterium | reverse complement strand
GACCTGGGCGCCGCTTAGCGCAGCCTTGCGCACGCGATGCGCCATCAACGGCGCCTGCTCGCGCACGTGGCAGCCAACCAGCAGCAGGCCCTTCACTGATTCGATCTCGCGCAATGCAAGACCAAGCCCGGGCCATGCGGGGTCATGGTCCTGGTCGGTGAAATCCTGCTGCCGTAACCGGGTGTCGATATTGTGCGAGCCAATGCCCCGCGCCAGCCGTCCGAGCAGGAACAATTCCTCGGTCGTCGCAGCCGGCGAGCCGAGAAAACCAGTCTTGGCGGCGCCGTATTCGGCAGCCGCCTTCAGGACTGCGGCGGTCGCCGTAAGCGCTTGTTCCCATGACACATCCCGCCAACTGCCTTCGACACGCATCATCGGTGCCTGCAGCCGGTCGTCGGCATAGATTCCTTCGTATGAAAACCGGTCGCGATCGGCGATCCAGGTTTCATTGATATCCTCGTTGTGCCGCGGCACGACGCGCATCAGGCGGCCACGCAACACATGACCGTAAAGATTCGTGCCCACGGCATCGTGCGGTGACACGAGCGCGTGCTCGGTCATTTCCCAGGATCGGGCACGGTGCCGGAAGGGTTTTGAATTCAGGGCACCGACCGGGCACAGGTCGATCACATTACCGGAAAGCTCATGGTCGACACCGCGCTCGATCCAGGTGCCAATCTCCATGTGCTCGCCGCGACCCAGTGCACCGAGTTCCTGAAGTCCCGCAATCTCGTCCGTGAAACGTACGCAACGCGTGCAATGGATGCAGCGGGTCATGTCGGTCGAGATCAATGGACCGAGGTTCTTGTCCTTGACGACACGCTTGCGCTCGTCGAAGCGCGACGAAGCGCTGCCGAAACCGAGTGCCAGGTCCTGCAGCTCGCATTCGCCGCCCTGGTCGCAGATCGGGCAATCAAGCGGGTGATTGATCAGCAGGAATTCCATCGTCGCCTTCTGGGCGGCGATTGCGCGCGGCGAACGCGTGAAGACCTTCATGCCCTCAGCGACCGGAGTCGCACAAGCCGGCATCGGCTTTGGCGCTTTCTCGATCTCAACGAGGCACATGCGGCAGTTGGCCGCGATCGACAGCTTCTCGTGGTAACAGAACCGCGGCACATAAATGCCGGCCACGTCGGTCACCTGCATGACCATCTGCCCCTTGCGCGCCTTCAGGGGCCGGCCATCCACCTCGATATTGACGAAGTCGTCGCTCATGCGACGGCCTCTGCCGGTGCGTTGACGACGCTTTGGCCGCCGTGGTCGATCATGTATTCGAACTCATGACGGAAGTGACGCAGGAAGCTCTGCACCGGCCAGGCCGCCGCATCGCCGAGTGCGCAAATCGTGTGGCCCTCGATCTGGTTGGCGACCTGCACCAGCAGGTCGAGGTCCGAGTGGCGCCCCTCCCCGGCCAGGATTCGTCGCAACATGCGGGTCATCCAGCCGGTGCCTTCGCGGCACGGCGTGCACTGGCCGCAGGACTCGGCCATGTAAAAGCGCGAGATTCGCTCCAGCACGCGCACCATGCAGGTGGTCTCGTCCATCACGATGACCCCCGCCGAACCGACAGCGGATCCGGCCTTGCGCAGCGAATCGAAATCCATCGTGCAGTCCATGATCAAAGCGGCAGGCAACACCGGCACGGACGAGCCGCCCGGAATGACGGCCTTGAGCCGGCGGCCACCGCGCATGCCGCCACAGATATCCAGCAGCTCGCGGAACGGGATGCCCATGGCAACTTCGTAGTTGCCCGGCCGGCTGACATGCCCTGAAACCGAGAAGATCGCCGTGCCGCCCGAGTTCGGCACGCCAAGCTCGGCAAACCATTTAGCGCCCTTGCGCATGATCGCCGGCACGGCCGCGAAACTCTGGGTGTTGTTGATCGTGGTCGGCCGACCGTAGAGACCGAAGCTTGCCGGAAACGGCGGCTTGAAGCGCGGCTTGCCGGGCTTGCCTTCGAGTGACTCCAGCAGCGCCGTTTCCTCGCCGCAGATATAGGCGCCGGCGCCGGCTACGCCATGCAGGTCGAAGTCGACGCCCGAGCCCCTGATGTCGCGGCCAAGCAGCCCCTCGCGATAGGCCTCTTTCAGCGCGGCCTCGAATCGCGGCCAGGGTTCTGCGAGGAATTCGCCGCGAACATAGTTGTAGCCGACGGTCGCACCCATCGCGTAAGCGCCGATCGCCATGCCTTCGATGATCGAATGCGGGTTGTAGCGCAGGATGTCGCGATCGTGGCAGGTGCCAGGCTCGCTTTCGTCCGAGTTGCAGATCACGTATTTCTGGCCGGGCGCGTTGCGCGGCATAAAGCTCCATTTGACACCGGTAGGGAACCCCGCTCCACCGCGGCCCCGCAATCCGGAGGCCTTCACTTCTTCGATGATCGCGTCGCGCGGCGTCTTCTCGCGCAGGATCTTCTCCCACGCTTCATATCCGCCGCACTTACGGTAGACCTCGAGCGTCCAGCTGTGCGCATGCTGCAGCGGCTCGAATACAACCTGATTCATCGTGTGCGGCATCGCCTCACTTCACTCCGTCGAGCACCTTGATCGCCGATTCAGGCGTCAGGTTCTCGTGATAGACGTGATCGACCATCATCATCGGCGCGTTGTTGCAGGCCGCCAGGCATTCCTCCTCGCGTTTCAGGTAGATCCTGCCGTCGGTCGTGCTTTCGCCGGTGCGGATGCCAAGGTGGCGTTCAACCGCCGCGACAATCCGGTCAGCGCCGCACAACATGCAGCTGATATTTGTGCAGATCGATACATGAATGCGGCCAGCCGGTTTGGTCTCGAACATCGAATAGAAGCTGGCAACCTCGTAGACCTGGATTGGCGGCAGCTCGACATAGGCGGCAACAGCGTCCATCAATTCGGCCGTGAGAAAGCCCTGGTTCTGGTGCTGCGCGGCACGCAGCGCCGCGATGACAGCAGACCGGCGGCGGTCAGGCGGAAACTTCGCGATCCAGTGGTCAATCTCGTGGCAGGTGTGCTCGGTCAGGATCAACGGTCGATCTCCCCGAATACGATGTCCATGGTCCCGATGATCGCGACCACGTCGGCGAGCATGTGCCCGCGAACCAGCTCGTCCATCGCCGACAGGTGCGCAAAGCCCGGTGCTCGGCATTTCACGCGGTAGGGCTTGTTTGCGCCATCCGAGACTAGCCAGATGCCGAATTCTCCTTTCGGCGCCTCGACCGCCGCATAGGTCTCGCCCTCGGGCACGCAATAGCCCTCGGTAAAGAGCTTGAAGTGATGGATCAGCGATTCCATGTCGCTCTTCATTTCGCTGCGGCGTGGCGGCGTGACCTTGTGGTCATCAAGCATGACCGGGCCGGGATTGGCCCGCAGCCAGTTCACGCACTGCCGGATGATCTGGTTGGATTGCCGAAATTCCTCGACCCGGCACAGGTAGCGGTCATAGCAATCACCATTGACGCCGACCGGTATGTCGAACTGCACCTTGTCGTATGCGGCATAGGGCTGTTTTTTGCGCAGGTCCCACTCGATGCCGGAGCCGCGCAGCATCGGGCCCGTGAATCCGAGCTGCAACGCGCGTTCAGGCGTAACCACGCCAATATTGACGGTGCGCTGCTTCCAGATCCGGTTTTCGGTCAGGAGCGTCTCGTACTCGTCGACGCAGGCAGGAAAGCGCTCGGTAAAGTCCTGGATGAAATCGAGCATCGAGCCCATGCGCGCTTCATTCCGTCGCGCCGTGTCCTTGTCGCTGCGCCCGCGTGACGGTTGATAGCGCGGCATCGTATCGGGCAGGTCGCGGTAGACCCCGCCCGGCCGATAATAGGTCGCGTGCATGCGCGTGCCTGAAACCGCCTCGTAGCAGTCCATCAGGTCCTCGCGCTCACGAAAAGCGTACAGGAAGACTGTCATCGCGCCAACGTCGAGAGCGTGCGAACCAATCCACAGCAGATGATTCAGGATCCGCGTTATCTCATCGAACATCACGCGGATGTACTCGGCGCGTTCCGGCGGCCGGATGCCGAGCAGGTTCTCGATCGCACGCACATAGGCGTGCTCGTTGCACATCATCGACATGTAGTCGAGGCGATCCATGTAGCCGATCGAATGATTGAATGGCTTGGATTCGGCGAGCTTCTCGGTCGCGCGGTGCAGGAGACCGATGTGCGGGTCGGCCTTCTGGATCACTTCACCGTCCATTTCCAGGATGAGGCGCAGCACGCCGTGGGCCGCGGGGTGTTGCGGTCCGAAATTCAGCGTAAAGTTCTGGATCTCAGACATTGCGGTCCTTGCGGATCACCTTCGGTACCGTGACGCGCGGTTCGATGCTGACCGGCTCGTAAACGACGCGGCCCTTGGCCGGGTCGTAGCGGACCTCGACATTGCCGGACAGTGGAAAGTCCTTGCGGAACGGATGCCCGATAAAGCCGTAATCGGTCAGTATCCGGCGCAGGTCGTGGTGACCACGAAACAGTATCCCGTACAGGTCGAACGCCTCGCGCTCATACCAGCTCGCCGACGCCCAGATCCCGGTCACGGAATCGAGCATGGGTGGCTCGCCGGGACTGCAATGGCAACGGACGCGCAGCCGTACGTTTCGCGTTACCGACAGCAGGTGGTAGACGACTGCGAATCGCGGCCGCCCCTCGACCGGCTGTGCTGTCTCACGCTCAACGCCGCGGCTGAAGCCGGTGGACGTCGCCTGCTCGGTAGTCCATTCCGAACGACCGTGCTCCAGGTAGTCGATTCCAGACAGATCCGTCAACTGCTCGAACGACAATTCCGGCAGGTCGCGCAGGTCGAGGCAAACCGACTCGAGCTGCTCCGGCGCGACCTCGGTCGCAAGCTCGCCAGCGAGCGAGGCGACGCGCCTCGCTCGCGCGCCGATTCGGGATTCGAGGGCCTGTGCCGTTGCCGCGAGTCTGCTCATGTTCAACCGCGCGCAATGGTGCTGGTGCGGCGGATCTTGTCCTGAAGCTGGAGGATCCCGTAGATAAGCGCCTCGGCGGTTGGCGGGCAGCCGGGTACGTAGACGTCGACGGGCACAATGCGGTCGCAGCCGCGCACAACACTATAAGAATAGTGGTAGTACCCACCGCCATTGGCACAGGAACCCATCGAAATCACCCAGCGAGGCTCCGCCATCTGGTCATACACCCGGCGCAACGCCGGGGCCATCTTGTTGACCAGCGTGCCGGCGACGATCATGACGTCCGACTGGCGCGGGCTGCCCCGGAATACGACGCCAAAGCGATCGAGGTCGTAGCGTGACGCGCCAGCATGCATCATTTCCACCGCACAGCAGGCAAGCCCGAATGTCATCGGCCAAAGCGAACCGGTTCGCGCCCAGTTCATCAGGCTGTCGACCGTCGTGGTGACGAAACCCCTGCCCTGGATGACGGGCGATTCGGCGCTCAGTCCCATTCGAGCGCCCCTTTCTTCCATTCGTAAATGAAGCCGACCACGAGGATGGCCAGGAATACGCCCATCGAGAGCAGGCCGAATCCGCCGATTGCATTGAGCGAGATCGCCCACGGGAAGAGAAAGGCGATTTCGAGGTCGAAAATGATGAACAGGATTGCGACGAGGTAATAACGCACATCGAACTTGATGCGCGAGTCTTCGAATGCATCAAATCCGCATTCGTACGGTGAGAGTTTCTGCGCATCCGGGCGTCGCGGGCCGAGCACGAGTCCGAGAACCAGCAGCACCACACCGAAGGCGCCGGCCACGGCCAGGAATATCAATATTGGCAGGTAATTCTGCAGCACTGTGTGGACCGTTGCAGGCTACGACGGGGCGTGCAAAAACATCGCGCATTGTAACCATGCGCAGGGCCCCTTGGGATACCCGTGCAGGTGATCTAGAGCATGTAATGGTGCCGGCGGTCGGACTCGAACCGACACGGGTTTC
>SHZN01000107.1 GCA_009692245.1 Gammaproteobacteria bacterium | reverse complement strand
GATCGAATACAACACGGAGCGCGAACACAGCTCGCTCGGCAAGTTGACGCCGCAGGAATATGCACAGATGATTTTGGATCGAGCCGAGAAGGCGTTATCTTTAACCGCGGACTCTAACCCCGAACGGGACTAAAAAGGGTGTCAGGTCGATTTTTGTAACCCAGCTTGCCTTCATACCGAGAGGCGCCACCTCCGCCATCCGCTGCGGCTGGTACTGGGAAGTCACCCGGGTGGATGGGTGTCGGTTCGGGAGCGGATGGATTACTTGCATCTCCATTGTTCTGCGCATTGCCGGCATTAAAGAAGCCGACGGCAACAAAAAATAATTACGGCGCTGCTGAACTGCGTGAACATCGACGGCTCCCTGCAAGAGCGCGAGTCAGGAAATGCGATTTGCAGGCGTATCGATGGCTGGACATTGTCAGCGCCATTGCGTCTTGTTCGGTTCCGGGTCCATGGATCTAATGACGACGGGCGGGATGCCAGCCAATATCGAGCACTGGAATTCGGGGGCCAGAATACCAGTAACGCGGCAACCGGTTAGCGGGACTTTCCCCTGACAGGATGGGTCAAGTGGTCAGGCGTCCGACACCCGTGTAAGCGCGGCCTCGAGGTCCGCGATCAGGTCGTCCGTGTCCTCGATGCCGATCGAGAGGCGCACGGTTCCATCGCCGATGCCGCTGATCGCAAGCTGTTCTGCGGTAAGGCCACGCGGGCGCAGAAGCTGAGCAGGCATCACGAGCGATTCGACTGATCCCAGACTCGGCGTGATCGCGAAGAATTCCAGCGCATCCGAAAACACACGCGCGGCCTCGAGGCCGCCCTCAAGATCGAAGGAGACGACTGAACCGAAATCGTGCATCTGTTCGCGGGCGAGTGCGTGGCGAGCATGGCCTGCAAGTCCTGGATAGTTCACCTGGGCGACCGCCGGGTGTCCGTCGAGGAATGCGGCGATACGCGCAGCGCTCGCAGCCTGCGCCTCGTAGCGCAGATAGTAGGTCTTCATGCCGCGCATCACGAGGAATGCAGCGTGCGGGTCGAGCAGCGCGCCCAGCAGGACCGTGTCCCGGCGCATTCCACGGATCAATTCGTCGCGCGCAATGATCGCCCCGCCCATCACGTCGCCGTGACCGGACGCGTATTTCGTGAGGCTGTGCACGAAAACGTCAATGCCGTACTGGCCGTGGTTGTGAAAGCCTGCGCATGTGTTGTCCAGCACGGTCAGCGCACCATGCGCATGCGCGGCACGGGTGATGCGTCCGATGTCCGCGATGCGCGTGACCGGATTGGTCGGACTCTCGAACCAGACGAGCCTGGTCGGCCGCCCGGCAAGCACCCGCTCAATGCCCGCATCGTCTGCGATGGACAACATCGTGTACTCGACGCCAAAGCGGCCGAGCAGCCCCTGGATCAGCTGTCGCGTGGGTCCATAGGTCTCGACGAAGCACAACACATGCTCACCAGCTCGCGTGAGCGACAAGAGGCAGCCCGCAACGGCCGCAGCACCGGAGCCCAGCGCGATGCAGTCATCGCGGCCCTGCAACTCCGCCAGCAGTTTCTCGAGTTGGCGGCTCGTCGGGTTCGCCTGACGCGTGTAGTGATAGCCCTCCCGCTCGCCACGATAGGCACGCATCGTCTCTTCGAGACTCTCGAAGGCGAACTTGACCGTCTGGTGGATGGGCGCGACCAGCGGCCGGTTATCCGCCGGCACAAGGGCATCCGGCGGATGATTGACGCGCGTGCGTCCTTTCATCGGCGCGCCGTCAGACCCTTGTGGTCCAGCCCGCGGGTGTCTGGACCTCGCCCTGCTGCATCGCGACGAGGGCTGCGCGCAGGCGGCGAGTATGCGGGCCGACCTCGCCGGAACCGACCTTGAATTCGCTTCCCCAGTTGCGCACGAGCGTGCCGACACCGGCGAGCACTGCGGCCGTGCCCGAGAGCGCGGCCTCGCCGTCCTTGATCCAGTCGAACATCTCCTCGACCGTGAACACGCGCTCTTCGATCTTGAGGCCCAAATCCGGCGCAATCGTCAGCAGCGACTCGCGGGTCACGCCGTGCAGGAAGGTCGTATCGAGGCTGCGGGTCAGGATTTTCCCTTCCCTGATCAGCAGGAAATTGGCCGCGCCGGTTTCCTGGACCTCGCCACCCGGGCAGAACAGCACCTGGTCCGCCTGGTACTTCTGGCGGGCCGCCAGCGTCGGGCCCATCGCCGCCGCGTAGTTGCCGCCAGTCTTGGCGACGCCGAGATGCGAAGCGCAGCGCGTTGCCTGCTCCTCGACGTAGATGCGCAAGGGCTTCAGGCCCGACGAAAAATAGTCCCAGACAGGGCTTGCCAGCACCAATAGCATCGCCTCGGAAGGAGGCGTCGCTGCCGCGCCGATGTTGGGCATCGTGCCAAACAGGATCGGGCGAAGGTACAGGGCGCCCGGCGACTCCGGGACCTCGTCGCGGACCCGGTCCACGACGGCGGTGATCATGGCCGCGAGCTGATCCGCATCCGGCTCCGGCATGGTGAGTGCCTTCGCGCTCTGGCGCATGCGCACGATGTGGCGATCCATCCGGAAGATGTTGATGCTGCGATCGGCCCAGCGATAAGCCTTGAAGCCCTCGAAACAGGTGCTCGCATAGTGCAGCACGTGCGCGGCCGGGCTGATCTCGATCGGACCGGCCTTGCGCAACTCGTGCGCCGACCACTTTCCGTCGCGGTAATTCGCAACCGCCATCGTGCTCGCGAGCACGCTGCCGAATGCGGCGCTGGCGGTTGTCTCGGGCGCGGTCCTGGACTGCATGACCTGTGCGTTCATGGGGTGATCAATCCTGTATGAAGATGGTTGCGGGGTGCTCCAGGCGCTCCTTCAGCGCCTGGATCATGGCCGCTGCGTCGAAGCCGTCGACGAAGCGATGATCGAAAGAAGACGATAGATTCATGATCCGGCGGATGGCGATCGCGCCGTTTACGACGACCGGCCGCTCCACGGCCTTGTTGACGCCGATGATCGCGACCTCGGGTGCGTTGATGACCGGTGTCGAGGCGATGCCGCCGAGCTTGCCAAGGCTCGTAACCGTGATCGTGGAACCCGTGAGTTCCTCGCGCGTCGCCTTGTTGTTGCGCGCGGCTTCCGCCAGACGACGCATTTCGAGCGCGAGCTCGGGGAGCGAACGCGCCTCGGCATTACGCAGCACCGGTACCTTCAGCCCGTCCGGCGTCTGGGTCGCGATGCCGACATGCACGGCGCGGTGCCGGATGATCAGGTTGCGCTCGGCGTCATGGAGCGCATTGCACTGCGGGAATTGCACCAGCACGCGGGTCAGTGCGGCAATCAGGAATGGCAGGTAAGTCAGCGAGGGCGCGCCCTTCGCGAGTCTTGAATTCAGGTACTGCCTGAGCGCCTCAAGTTCGGTGACATCCACTTCTTCGACATAGGCAAAGTGCGGGATGTTGCGCTTGGCCTCGCTCATGCGCTGCGCGATCACGCGGCGCAGGCCGATGATCTTGATCTCCTCGGTGCCTTCGCGCGCCGAACTGAGCGCCGGCCGGATGACCGTGTCGCTTGAACCGTTGATCATGGACTCGAGGTCCTGCGCGGAGATCCGTCCGCCGGGACCGGAGCCGCTGACGGTTGCGAGGTCGATTCCAGCCACATGTGCCTTGCGGCGGGTTGCCGGCGATGCCATCACGCGGGTGCCAAGTGTTACTGCGGTTGATGCCGCAGCCGGAACCGCACGCGCAGCCTGCGCAGGCACCACCGCCGGTGCAGTGGCCGACGCGCCGCCTGCTGTTTCGAACGCGATCAGCTCGGCGCCGACCGCGACCATGTCACCGGGCTGGCCGGTAATCGAAAGCACCCGACCGCTGACCGGCGCGGGAATCTCGACCGCGGCCTTGTCGGTCATGAGCTCGGCGATGATCTGGTCCTCAGTGACCACGTCGCCGACCTTGACCTTCCACTCGACGACCTCGGCGGAGACCGTGCCTTCGCCCAGGTCCGGCAACTTGAAGACATAGCGGCTCATGCGGACTCCATGACGGCCTTCAGCGCCTTTGCAACGCGCGCCTGGCCCGGAAAGTACTGCCACTCGAAGGCATGTGGATAGGGTGTATCCCAGCCCGCCACGCGCATGATCGGCGCCTGCAGGTTCCAGAAACACTCTTCCTGGATGGTCGCCGACAATTCGGCGCCGAAGCCCGCGAAACGCGTTGCTTCATGCACGATCACACAGCGGCCGGTGCGAGCGACCGAACTGCAGATCGTGTCGGTATCGAGCGGCACAATCGTGCGCACGTCGATGATCTCCGCATCTAACCCCAGTTTGCGGGCGGTAGCCTCGGATACGTGCACCATGGTGCCATAGGTGACGATTGTCAGGTCATTGCCGCACCGCACAATTTCGGCTTTGCCGATCGGCACGGTGTAGTGACCGTCAGGTACCTCGCCCTTGGGATGCGCACTCCAGGGAACGGCGGGCTTATCCGGCTCGCCGTCGAAGGGACCGTTGTAGATGCGCTTGGGCTCGAAGAAGATCACCGGGTCGTCGTCCTCGATCGACGCGATCAGGAGCCCCTTGGCGTCGTATGGATTCGACGGCATCACGACCTTGAGGCCTGCGACATGCGCGAACAGGGCCTCGGGGCTCTGCGAGTGGGTCTGGCCGCCGCGGATGCCGCCACCGGATGGCGTGCGCACCGTGACGGGTGCGAAGAACTCGCCGGCACTGCGAAAGCGCAGTCGCGCCAGCTCGCTGACAATCTGGTCGTAGCCGGGATAGATATAGTCCGCAAACTGGATCTCCGCCACCGGCCGCAGGCCGTTGACGGCCATGCCGATCGCCGCCGCAATGATCCCGCCCTCCGCGATCGGCGTGTCGAGCACGCGGTGCTCGCCATACTTGCGCTGCAGGCCCTCGGTGCAGCGGAAAACGCCGCCGAAGTAGCCGACGTCCTCGCCCAGCACGACCACCGATGGATCGCGAGCAAGCATGATGTCCATCGCCGAATTCAGCGCCTGGATCATGTTTCTCTGCGCCATGGTTCAGCCCCGCTCCAGTTCAGCGCGCATTTCCGCCGCTTGCTTTTGCAGATGCGGCGGCATCTCCTTGAACACGTCTTCGAACATCAGGTGCGGATCGAGACGTGGCGGCTCCGTCAGCGTGCCGTAGCTGACCGCTTCTTTCCATGACGAGGCGACATGCGCCTCTAGTTCTGCGGTCAGCGCCGCGTGCCGCTCCTCTGACCATTCGCCGAGCGCGATCAGGTGGCCCTTCAGCCGCTCAATCGGATCACCGAGTGGCCAGCCCTGATAGTCGTCCTTCGGGCGGTAGCGTGCCGGATCGTCGCTGGTCGAGTGTGCGGCGGCCCGATAGGTCACATGTTCGATCAGCGTCGGGCCATACCCGGTGCGCGCGCGCTCAGCCGCCCACTGCGTGACCGCATGCACGGCGAGGAAATCGTTGCCATCCACGCGCAGACCGGCAACGCCATAGCCCGGCCCGCGCGCCGCGAAACTGCGACGCTCGCCACTGGCATGACCCTGGAATGTGGAGATGGCCCACTGGTTATTGACGACATTCAGGATCACTGGCACCTTGTAGACCGAGGCGAACAGCAGCGCGTAATGGAAATCGGCTTCCGCGCTCGAGCCCTCGCCCAGCCAGCTGACCGCGACGTCGTCCTGGCCCTTGATCGCCGCCGCCATCGCCCAGCCCACGGCCTGCGGAAACTGCGTCGCGAGATTGCCTGAAATCGAGAAGATCCGGCCTTCGCGCCAGTGGTACATGACCGGCAGCTGGCGCCCCTTGCACATGTCGTGCGTATTCGAGAGACACTGGCACATCAGGTCCACGATCGGGCGCCCGCGCACGATGTGGAGACCCTGGTTGCGGTAGGAGGGAAACAGCATGTC
>SHZN01000106.1 GCA_009692245.1 Gammaproteobacteria bacterium | reverse complement strand
GGAGGGGTCGAACCGCAACAGGATCGGCCGGCTTGCTTCGAGCGGCAGCTGCAGCATGTCGATCTTCTCGCGCACGTCGATGCCCGCGAGATCCATGTCCGTGCCCCAGGCAAACTCCAGGATCACGTCGGCCTGGCCGGCACGCGACACCGATCGCACCTGGCGTACGTTGCGGATGATGCCGACCGCTTCCTCGATCGGCCGCGTGATCAGCGTCTCGAGTTCGAGTGGCGCGGCCCCCGGCAGGTCGGTGCGCACCGTCAGCGTGGGGTACGACAGGTCCGGAAGCAGGTTCAGCTTCAGGCGGGTCAGCGATACGAATCCGAACAGGATGACCGCGAGGGTCACCATCAGGATGGTCACGCGCCGCCGCGTGGCGAATTCTACGATCTGCATGCGCGTGCCTCCGCGCGATCAGCCTGCCGCGACGGCAGGCTGCGTTCGCGCGCTGGGGCGCGCTGGCGTGTTGACGATGCGGACAGTGGCGCCCGGCTTGATTGCAGCCTGGCCCACGACCACGACCTGTTCGCCGTCCTTGAGTCCCGTGACGATCTCGACGTAGGCGCCATTGCTCAGGCCGAGCTGCACGGGCCGCTCGGCGGCTTTGCCATCCTTGACGACGAAGACCTTGGGTGGGCCATCGCCATCCAGCAGCGCCGTGCGCGGAATCTGCAGTGCATCCAGCTTGCGCTCGTAAATGACTGCGACGCGGGCAAACATTCCGGGACGCAGCAGGCCGCTTGTGTCCGTGATGCGGATACGCACCATGAACGTCGCGGTCTCGTCGTCGACATAGGGGCTGATCAGGGCAACTTTGCCGGTAAACGCCCGGCTGGGAACCGCATCAAAACCGAGCTCGGCGATCTGGCCTACTTCGAGCTTGGCCAGCTCGCGCTCCGGAACGTTGATGCGCAGCATCAACGTGTCGAGGTCCTCGACGAAGAACAATGCACTGTCAGTACTCTCGATGACGCCGCCGACCGGCGTGACCGTGTTGCCGACCTTGACGACATTGGTGCGCCGCGTGACCGTGCCGCCGATCGGCGAGCGGATGTCAGTATAGGAAAGCTGCAGCCGCGTCAGCTCCCAGGATGCCCTGGCGGCTTCGAGTTCGTACTTGAGATTGTCGATTGAAACGGCGCTGATGAGGCCTTTGGCCTGCAACTCGGTATTTCGCGCATAGTCGCGCTCAAGTTTGCGCATCGTCGCCTCGGCGAGCGCAACTTCAAGCCGCAACTGGTCGCCATCGAGCCGCGCGAGGATCTGGCCTTCACGTACGTGCTGGCCCTCGTCAACGAGGACCTGGCGGATCTCGCCTTTGACCTTTGGCATTACGAAGGCCGCGCGTTCGGATTCGATCGGCGCTGTGCCGGTGTAGACGGCCGCCATTTCGGCACGCCGGGTGGCGGCCACTTCGACGGGAACAGCCGGCACCTCGTCTTTGGCGTCCTTGCCATTCTTGTCCTTGCCCGTGCCGTTGGCCTGGTCGCAGGCTGCGAGGGCGAATGCCGCAGCGAACAGCATGGCCATCAGCCAGATGCGCGCGGTTTGTGTGACGTCGGTCTCGGTCCTGCAATTGCGGCGGGTCACTTCGGGCTCCTCCCGTTCAATTGTAGGCTATGTTACGGTCTCTTAGTGTTGTAGTCAAGTATAACAGCAAACTAGGCAGCAATGCCCAAGTCGTTGAATATACTTAACAGTCGGAATGATCAGCGCGGTT
This sequence comes from Gammaproteobacteria bacterium, assembly GCA_009692245.1. Lineage (GTDB taxonomy): Bacteria > Pseudomonadota > Gammaproteobacteria > Steroidobacterales > Steroidobacteraceae > SCUD01. The sequence goes on along the minus strand of SHZN01000106.1, from coordinate 4,186 downwards.
CGAGCGAGGTCAGCCGTGCCGGATCCTTGGGAGCCGGCAATTGCACCGCGTCCACCGCGATTTCGACGGCCTCATCGAGCACGGTATCCGGCGCCTCGCCGTCGTCGAGTGCCGCAATGGTGGGGAGCGGTGCCAGGCTGTGCGCCACGCGCCGCGCATTTTCGCGCGCCAGACGCTCGGCTTCGAAGTCATCGCGCTCAGCGCGGCGCTTGACGAGATTCAGTGAGACGTCGTGCTGGGTGCGCAGCCGTTCCAGCGCTTCGACATCGCCTTCCAGCGCGGCGAAGTCGGGATTATGGGCGACGCGCTCCTCGTGTTCCCGCGACAGCAACGGCAGCACGGGCATTGCGGCCTGCTCAGGTGTGAACTTGGCCGCGTCGATCCGATCCCAGGGCAGCGCGCTTTCCTGCGTGCTCTCGCCGAGATCGGCGGTGCTGAGCAGCGACGGCAGCGTGATATCGGGTTCCACGCCACGATGCTGGGTGCTGTCGCCGGTGACGCGGTAGTACTTGCCGATCGTGACGGTCAATTGCCCGAGACCAGCTTTGGGTCCGAGCGCATAACGATCGAGCGGATAGAGATTCTGGACCGATCCCTTGCCGTAGGTCTGCTGACCGACGACGAGCCCGCGGTGATAGTCCTGAATGGCGCCCGCAAAGATTTCCGATGCGGACGCACTCGCGCGATTGACCAGCACGACCAGCGGTCCCTCCCAGGAGCTACCGGGCTCCGGGTCATCGAGTACTTCGATGCGACCGTCTGTCTCGCGCAGTTGCACAACCGGCCCGCGTTCGACAAACAGCCCAACGAGGCCCGTGGCCTCCGACAGGTGACCGCCGCCGTTATCGCGCAGGTCAATGACCAGCGAATCGATTCCCTCTTTACGCAGCTCTTCGATCAGGCGTTGCACGTCGCGCGTGGTGCTGCGGTAGTCCTCATCACCAGCAACGCGGGCCTGGAAGTCCTGGTAGAAGCTCGGTACTTCGATGACGCCGATCTTGAATTCGCGATCACCGCGCCGGATCTTGTGGACCTGCTTCTGCGCCGCCTGGCCCTCCAGGGTGACCTTGTTGCGGGTCAATACCAGGAGCGTCTCCTGGCCGCCCGGATTGGCGCCATCCGGCAGTATTTGCAGCCTGACCACGGTTTTGAGCGGGCCGCGGATCAATTGCACGACGTCGTCCAGACGCCAGCCGACGACATCGACCAGTGGTCCGTCGTTGCCTTGACCGACGGCAGTGATGCGGTCACCGGCTTTGAGTTGTTCGGAGGCTGCGGCCGGGCCGCCCGGCAGGACATTCATGATCGTCACATTGTCTTCGACCAGTTGCAGCGATGCGCCGATGCCCTCGTAGGAGAGGCTCATCGCGATGTTGTATTCTTCGGAGCTGCGCGGTGACAGATAGTTGGAATGCGGATCGTAGACATGCGCGTACGCGTTCATGAATGTCTCGAAGACGTCGTCCGCGGTGATCTGCTCGATGCGTTTGCCGACCCGCTCGTAGCGCTTTTGCAGGATGTCACTGGCTTCCGGCCAGGTCTTGCCCGCCAGCAAGAGCGATACTGCGTCGTTCTTGACCCGCATGCGCCAGAGTTCCTTCAGCTCGTCTTCCGATGCCGGCCAGCCCACGTCACTGCGGTCGAACCGGAAGCTTTCGTCGAGCGTGAAGTCCGGTTCGGTGTCGAGCAGCGCAATCGCGTGCTGCAGCACTTCGCGATTGCGCTGGCGATAGCGCGTGAAAATCTCGAAGGCGGGCGCGGCATCGGCATCCTTGATCGCATCATCAAGCTGGTAACGCAGGCGCTCTAATTCCGCGATGTCCGACGCCAGCAAATAGCTGCGACTGCCATCCAGCGCTTCCAGATAGCGTTCGAAGATCTGCGCGGACATGTCGTCGTCGAGCGCCGCCTGCCGGTAATGCTGTCGTTCGACTACCTCTGAGACCAGGCGCATGACGCGGCGGTGGCGTTCGCTGGCGGCCAGATCGCTGGACGAGGCAATCGCCGGGGCAACGGCGGCGGCGCGTTGCGCTCCCGAGCCGCCGAGCGCAATGACGGCCGTGACCAGCAGCGCCGCCAACAGCAGCTGGCGGAGACGGGTCGAGGTGGTCCTGGCAATCAGTGACGTCATGGGCTATTAAACTGCCATGTGCGGCCCCCGGCGGGCTGCACCCAGGTTACGAAGGTAGAGGCGCTACGCCGCCGTAGCAAGTACCGGCGTCACGCGGCCGGCAGGGGTACTGGCGATGGGTCCACTGGGCTTCCTGACCGGCGTTGTCCTGGGATCCGCCGCCTCTATCGCCCTGGTGCTCGCGATGGTGGTTGTCATATTCGCACTGTCATCAGGTGAGCAAACGGCCATTGGCGCGGAATATCCCAGCCTGCTGGCTACGGCTGGCCGCTTTGCCATACTGGCCGGCATTGCAGGGGCGGCATTCGTCGGCCTGCAGCGGCAAAGACCGTGGCGGTGGCATGCGCAGGCAATCATGTGGCTCACGCTGGTCATGCTCGGCTGGCATTACTGGCCGCAAGGCATTGCCTGATCCAGGTTTTGAGACGGAATAAGGTGGGCGACACGATGCGATTTGACCGGCAAATGACAATTCTGTTCGCGGCGCTGGTTGCCGCGCTGGTATCGGGCGTCGGCAACGCGGCTGACAAGGAATTCAAGAAGGCGGCTGCGGCGATCACGGAGTCAGGATTTCGCACGCTGGTGCAGGAGATTTCGGCCGATGAGCTGGAGGGCCGCGGGCCCGGCTCGCCCGGCGAGCAGCGCACCATCGAGTACCTCGAGGACCAGTTCCTGGAAATGGGCCTGCAACCCGCCGCCGGCGGCAGCTTCCGCCAGTACGTCTCACTCGTGGAAATCACCGCCATCGACCCGCAGCTTTCATTCGCCAGGGGTGCGGGCAACATGACGCTGGCATCCGGCGACGACATGGTGATCGGGACGCGGCGCGTGCGGCCGGAATCGTTTGTCAAGGACAGCGAGGTCGTGTTCGTCGGTTACGGCATCGTCGCTCCCGAATTTGAGTGGAACGATTACGCCGGCATCGACATGCATGGCAAGACTGCGCTGATCCTCGTGAATGACCCGGGTTTCGTGACCGGCGACGCGGCCCTGTTTCGCGGCAAGGCGATGACCTACCACGGACGCTGGACCTACAAGTTCGAGGAGGCCGCGCGCCAGGGCGCGGCGGCCGCAATCATTGTCCACGAGACTGCACCAGCTGCCTATGACTGGCAGGTCGTCAGGAATGGCTGGTCGAGACCGCAGTTCCATCTCGATCGGCCCGACGGCAACGCGGGCCGCACAGCACTCGAGGGATGGATCACCCATGACCGTGCGCGCCAGCTGATGGAGATGGCCGGGCTCGACCTGGATGCCATGCAGGCTGCGGCTGTGCAGCGTGGTTTTCATCCGGTGCCACTCGGCGTTACGGCGAGTGGCGGCGTGCGCAATGTGATCCGGCGCGCCAAGTCGCCCAATGTCGCGGGTGTCATGCCGGGCAAGGACCGGCCGGACGAATACGTCATCTATGTGGCGCACTGGGATCACCTGGGCCGCTCGCTGGCATTCTCCGGTGACCCGATCTTCAACGGTGCGGTGGACAATGCGACCGGTGTCGCCGGCATCCTGGCAATTGCGAAGGCTTTCCGGGAGATGGCTCCGGCCCCGTCACGGTCCGTGATGTTTCTCGCCGTGACGGCCGAGGAATCCGGCCTGATCGGCTCCGAGCACTATGCGGAGCACCCGCTCGTTCCGCTGGAGAAGACAGCCGCCGTCATCAACATCGATGGGCTCAATCCCCTGGGGCGCGCGAAGGACGTGGAAGTCATCGGTTTCGGCGCGTCGGAACTCGAGGATCTGCTGGCGGCCGCCGCAAAGTCCCAGGACCGGACGCTGATGCCGGATCGCCGATCCGAGGCCGGCTATTTCTACCGCTCGGATCATTTCAACTTCGCCAAGGCCGGCGTGCCGGCGCTCTACATCAAATCGGGCACTACGCTACGCGACGGTCCACCGGGGGCAGGGCTTGCGCGTTACGACGAGTACTACGCGGAGCGCTATCACAAGCCTGGCGATCAGTACGACGCGTCCTGGGACGTCAGCGGCACGATCGAAGACCTGAAGCTGCTTTACGTGGTCGGCGCCAAGGTCGCCAAGCAGAAGACCTGGCCTCAG
>SHZN01000105.1 GCA_009692245.1 Gammaproteobacteria bacterium | reverse complement strand
TTGCGCGCCAGCTCGGCCAGCTTCACTCCGGCTTCGGCCTGCTTCAGCACCGCAATGATCTTTTCTTCGCTAAATCGGGACTTCTTCACCAGAGTTCTCCTGTCGGAAAACTCTACTCCCCAGTGGTCCTGTTCGTCAGGGGGTTACAGCCGCACTGTGCCGTCCTGACGATCCATAAGATACCGCTCGCCCGGCGCCTTCTTTGTCGGGAGTGTTGCAACTGCGATTTTGCGGCCATCCAGTGAATAAGTACCCCAGATCGCGCGCGTAAATTTCGCATTGCCCTTGCCGAAAGGCCCGATTTGCCGGCCGTCCGCATATTCGAGTTCGAGAGACTCCGGAATATTCCCCTGGTCATTCACCACCGTAAATTCAGTCCATATGCCGGCAACGGCGATCCTTCGGCCATCAGGCGTCCAACCGGGATGATCCGAGTCCACGTCGCCTCCGTCGCGGAACAGCTTGACACCGTGAGGCTTGGACGAGCGCAGATCCGTAACGTACATACGCGGGGCACGGCGCCCGACGATTGCGAGAGGCTCGACCTTCGCTTCTCGACGGTAAAACAACAGGTAGGGATATGCGGGATTCAGCCTGAGTCGGTAAAAGGGAAAGGCATCATCGGGGTCTTCCACGACAACTGGTTTCAGTTATGAGCCTGTCTTTGTTGTACGGTTTGCCCGCACGACGTAAAGATCGCGATCGACCGCGACTGCCAATACAAATGTTTTCGCTTCTGAGTCCCAGGCTGCAGGCGAGGTCTTGACATACTCGGTCTTCGCCGTGAAGTCTGACCGGGTAATTCGAAATTCCCCTGGTTGATCCAGATCGTACGCGTAAAGATCAAAGCCTCCCTCGGGGGCGTCATTCATCCTGAGGTAACTGATGAGGCGGCCATCTGAACTCATGTCAAAACGTGCGGCCGACGACATGGGAGGCCGTCGCGACGCAATGACTTCTTGCTTTCCGGTTGCAAGATCGATGGCAAGGACATCCCAGATTCCACCACCGCTCTTGCCAATCCGTCTGCGGTTAACGTAAACGCGATCCGTCAAGGAAGAGTAAGCACTGATGTCATAGTAGGATAGCTGAAATATGGCTGAATCGTCAGTGAGGCGTGTAACGGATACACCGGCGGAAGGCATCAGGCTATCGTCTGCAATAGCGGATTGAATGCTGATCGCGATGACCAGAAGACTACATATCCGTGAAAATGACTTGGTTTTCAATGTAAGAGATATCAATTACCAAATTGCTTTTCTCGAATAGCTGGTGTTGCCAAATGTATGCGCGAACTTATATCCATATTAAGGGTTCTCGACCGCGCGTCAACGAGGCTGTTCACCCAGAAAAGGAAAGGCCCCCTCGCTGGGGCCTTTGCATTTTGCAGTGGGGACAGTTGCTGGTCGGTTAAAGCAGCGGCACCAGCAGGAGCGCAACGATGTTGATGATCTTGATCAGCGGATTGATCGCGGGACCGGCGGTGTCCTTGTAAGGATCGCCGACAGTGTCACCGGTCACAGCCGCCTTGTGCGCGTCCGAACCCTTGCCGCCGAAGTTGCCTTCCTCGATGTACTTCTTCGCGTTGTCCCAGGCCCCACCCCCCGTGCACATCGAGATCGCGACAAAGAGTCCCGTGACGATCGTGCCGATCAGCACGCCACCGAGCGCGCGGATACCGGCGCCGGGCCCGAGCAGGAAGTTCATGCCGAAGCCGACCACGACCGGAATCAGAATCGGGAGCAGGGACGGCACGATCATCTCGCGGATCGCTGCGCGGGTCAGCATGTCGACGGCGCGCGAATAGTCGGGCTTCGCCGTGCCTTCCATGATGCCATTGATTTCCTTGAACTGGCGTCGTACCTCGATGACGACCGAGCCTGCTGCACGGCCGACGGCTTCCATCGCCATCGCACCGAACAGGTAGGGCACCATGCCGCCGATGAACAGGCCGATGATGACGGCCGGGTCGGAGAGGCTGAAAGCTTCCATCTTCCCCGCAATTTCAAGGTTGTGCGTGTAGTCGGCAAACAGCACGAGCGCCGCGAGACCCGCCGAGCCGATCGCATAGCCTTTCGTGACCGCCTTGGTCGTGTTGCCGACCGCGTCGAGCGCGTCGGTAATCTTGCGGACTGCCTTCGGCAGGCCGCTCATTTCGGCAATGCCGCCGCCGTTGTCGGTGATCGGGCCATAGGCGTCGAGCGCCACGATCATGCCCGTCATGGAGAGCATCGCGGTCGCGGCGATCGCGATGCCGTACAAGCCCTGCAGCGTGTAGGCACCCCAGATGGCCGCGCAGATCGAGAGCACCGGCAACGCGGTCGATTTCATCGACACCGCAAGGCCCGCGATCACGTTGGTGCCGTGGCCCGTACGCGAGGCCTCGGCGATGTACCGAACGGGCTTGTACTCGGTGGCCGTGTAGTACTCGGTGATGACAATCATCGCCGCGGTCAGGCCGAGGCCGATCAGAGCGCAGAAGTAGAGCGGTGTCGCCGCGTTGCCCAGCATGTAGCGCGTGATCGGATAGTAGGCGATCGCCGCGATGACGCCCGAGACGATCACGCCGCGATACAGCGCGCCCATGATCTTGCCGCCTTCGGAGACCTTGACGAAGAACGTGCCGATGATCGAGGCGACGATGGACACGGCGCCGAGCACCAGCGGGAAAAGCACTGCCGCCTGGCCGAGATCCTTCATCACCAGACTCGCGAGCAACATGGTCGCGACCACGGTAACTGCGTAGGTCTCGAAGAGGTCGGCCGCCATGCCGGCGCAGTCGCCGACATTGTCGCCGACGTTATCGGCGATCACGGCGGGATTGCGCGGGTCGTCCTCGGGGATGCCGGCTTCGACCTTGCCGACAAGATCGGCGCCAACGTCCGCGCCTTTCGTGAAGATGCCGCCGCCGAGCCGCGCGAAGATCGAGATCAGCGATCCGCCGAAGGCGAGGCCCACAAGCGCGTGCAGCGCGTGGTCGCTGTCGCCGGTGAGCCGCATCATGATGCCGTAGTAAGCCGCGACGCCCATCAGGCCGAGACCAACGACCAGCATGCCAGTGATCGCGCCGCCGCGGAACGCGACCTGCAGCGCCGAATTGAGCCCGATGCTCGCGGCATGCGCAGTGCGCACGTTCGCCCGCACCGAGACATTCATGCCGATGTAGCCGGCCAGGCCCGAGAGGATGGCACCGAACGCGAATCCGACGGCCGTGTACCAGTCGAGCGCGAAGCCGAGCGCGACGAACAGCACGACGCCGACAATGGCGATGGCCGTGTACTGGCGGTTCAGGTAGGCCTTTGCACCTGCTTGGATCGCGGCGGCAATTTCCTGCATCCGCGCATTTCCTGCGGGCTGCGCCAGGATCCAGCGCACGGCGAAAACGCCATAAATGATGGCGATCACGCCGGCCAGCATCGCGAGCCACAGTGCATCTTGCATCGACATTAATATCCTCCCAGGGAACCAAAAATCATATCACGAACGCTTGCAATTTTCGGCGCACTCGCGCGTTTGAAAGTTTCGCGTAGACAGGTATTCCGGACTTGAATGGCGGATAGTCCTCGCCGCCGATCAGCGGCTCGAGATAACGCCGGCAGGCTGCCGTGATGCCGAAACCGTCCGCCGTGATGTAATTCCTCGGCACCATCTTCTCGCGATTGGCGACCGCGGCGATCGACACCGAACCGATCTTCCAGCGGTAAGGCTTGGAAGACTTGCGCACGATCACCGGCATCACGGCGTTTTTTCCGGCCAGCGCCAGTTCGACGGCCGCGCGTCCCACGGCATAGGCCTGCTCGACATCTACGCGCGAGGCGATGTGGCGCGCGGAACGCTGCAGGTAGTCGGCCAGCGCCCAGTGGTACTTGTATCCGAGCGCGTCCTTGATCATCGCAGCGAGCGTCGGTGCCACACCGCCGAGCTGCACGTGGCCAAAGGCGTCGCGCGTGCCCATGTCCGACAGGAACTGTCCGTCCGCGTCACGCGCGCCCTCGGAAGCGACAATGACGCAAAAACCCCTCTGTTCGACGGTTTCGCGCACGCGTGCGAGGAAGCGCTCGCGGTCAAAGGCGATTTCCGGGAACAGGATGATGTGGGGAGGGTCCCCGGCCTTGCGGCCCGCAAGCCCGCCAGCCGCGGCGATCCATCCAGCGTGACGGCCCATGACCTCGAGGATGAAGACCTTGGTTGAGGTACGCGCCATCGATGCCACGTCGAGCGAGGCCTCGAGCGTCGAGACCGCGACGTACTTGGCCACGGATCCGAAGCCGGGGCAGCAATCGGTGAGGGGCAGGTCGTTGTCGACGGTTTTCGGTATGCCGATGCAGGCGACCGAGTGACCCAGCTGCTCGCCGAGCTGCGAAAGCTTCAGCGCGGTGTCCATCGAGTCGTTGCCGCCGTTGTAGAAAAAATAGCCGATATCGTGCGCGCGGAAAACCTCGATCAGGCGCTCGTACTTCGCGCGATCCCGCTCGAGGTCCTTCAGCTTGTAGCGCGCCGAGCCAAAGCTGCCTGCCGGCGTGTGGCGCAGCGCGCGGATGGCCGCCGGGTCCTCGCGGCCGATGTCGATCAGGTCCTCGGTCAGCGCGCCGACGATGCCGTCGCGCCCCGCGTAAAGATGCCCGATGCGATCACGATGACGGCGGCAGGCCTCAATGACGCCCAGCGCGCTCGCATTGATCACGGCGGTCACACCGCCGGATTGCGCGTACAGGGCGTTCCGCGGCCTGGGCTTGCTGCTCTTTCTGCTCGCCATCGAATTGTCCCGGGAATTCCGGGCGGCGCAGCCGCCCCGTGGGGGGCGAAGGATAGCCGATTCGTCGCGGTTTGACGCGACCTGAAGCCGCGGGCACGATGGGCGCCCTCGATGGGGCCCCGGGCCCGCGGAGTGCGTTGGGATGAGGCTGGTATTGCTGGGCGCGCCCGGTTCAGGCAAGGGCACGCAGGCGCAGAGGATGCAGGTGCGTCACGGTGTGCCGCAGGTGTCCACGGGCGACCTGCTGCGCGAGGCCGTTGCCGCCGGCACGCAACTCGGACGTGCCGCGCACATCGTGATGCAGGCCGGCGGTCTGGTTGCTGACGACATAATGCTCGGTATCATCCGCGAGCGACTTGCTCGGTCGGACGCCGCGCGCGGCTTCATTCTTGACGGATTTCCGCGCACGCAGGCGCAGGCCGATGGCCTCGCTGCGTTGCTTAAGAGTCTCGGGACCCCGCTCGATACCGTCGTGCTGCTGGAAATCGATCCGGAAGTGCTGCTGCGGCGTGTTGCAGGCCGTCGCAGTTGCCGCCGCTGCGGGCGCGTGTTCCACATCGAGACAAACCCGCCCAGGCCCGGCGAACGTTGCGCGGACGGCAAGGAGCACGACCTGTTCCAGCGTCCCGACGACAACGAGGCGACCGTGCGCCAGCGGCTCGCGGTGTATTGCGAACGCACGCAGCCGCTGATCGAGCATTACGCGCGATTAGGCCTGCTGCGCCGGATCGACGCCAATGGCACACTCGACGACGTCGACACGCGGCTCGAGGCGGCGATTGCGACTGATTGAGTGCCTGCAACGCCGCGCGCACCGCTCGGGCTCGTCGCGCTGCTGTCGATTGCGCTCGGCTATGTCGAAAACGCGGTGGCGACCGAGATCACCGGATTCGCAGTGGAACTGATCGGTGAGCGCCGGCCGGCCGTCCGCAGCAATGAAGCCCTGTTCGACCCGAAAGGCCTGCGCATGCGCACGTGAGCCGCTGCCCGAAAACACGTCAGGCGCGCAGTCGCGCGTTCTCAGGATCGAACAAGGGTTCCCGGCCGACGACCGCACGGCGCCGCTCACCGAGAATCTCGACCTCGAGCACCTTTCCGGGGACTGCGAGATCCGCGCGCACGTAGGCGAGCGCGATGCTCTGCCTGAGACGATAGCCGTACCCGCCCGACGTGACGAGTCCGA
>SHZN01000104.1 GCA_009692245.1 Gammaproteobacteria bacterium | reverse complement strand
CTTGACTGTCGGCCCGATGCGGACGCTGCCCGCATCCGGCTTCTCCGTACCGATCAGCATCCGGAACAGAGTGGTCTTGCCGGCGCCATTCGGCCCGATGATGCCGACGATGCCGCCGGGCGGCAGCTGGAATGACAGGCCGTCAAACAGCAGTCGGTCGCCATAGGCCTTGCGGAGATTCTCGACTTCGATGACCAGATCGCCGAGTCGCGGGCCGGGCGGGATGTAGATCTCGTTGGTCTCGTTGCGGGCCTGGAATTCCACCGAGGACAACTCCTCGAACTGGCGCAGGCGGGCCTTGCTCTTGGCCTGGCGCGCCTTCGGGTTCGCGCGCACCCACTCGAGCTCGTGGGCGAGCGTCCGGCGCAATCCTTCCTGCTGCTTTTCCTCCTGCGCGAGCCGTTGTTCCTTCTGTTCGAGCCACGAGGAGTAATTGCCCTGCCAGGGAATGCCGAAGCCGCGATCGAGCTCGAGTATCCAGCCCGCGACATTGTCAAGGAAGTAACGATCATGCGTCACGCAGATCACGGTGCCGGGATACTGTTCGAGGAATTTTTCGAGCCATGCAACGGACTCTGCGTCCAGGTGGTTGGTCGGCTCGTCGAGCAGCAACATGTCGGGCTTAGACAGCAGGAGCCGGCACAGCGCGACGCGGCGCCGCTCGCCGCCGGAGAGCTGGCTGATCTTCACCTCCCAGGGCGGCAGCCGCAGCGCATCGGCCGCGACGTCGAGCTGCCGTTCGAGGTTGTGTCCATCGACGCTGGCGATAAACGCCTCGAGCTCGCCCTGTTCCTTCGCCAGGCGATCGAAGTCGGCATCGGGCTCGCTGTAGGCGGTGTAGACCTGCTCGACGCGGGTGAGCGCGTCCTTTACCGGCTGCACGGCCTGCTCGACGATAATGCGTACATCACTTTCCTGATCGAGTTGCGGCTCCTGCGGCAACAGGCCGATCTTGATGCCGGGTTGCGGGCGGGCTTCTCCTTCGATTTCCTGATCGATGCCGGCCATGATCCGGAGCAATGTCGACTTGCCGGAGCCATTGAGGCCCAGCACACCGATTTTTGCTCCCGGGAAGAATGACAGGGAGATGTCGCGCAGGATGTGACGCTTCGGCGGCACGACCTTGCCGACGCGAATCATCGTGTAGATGTACTGGGCCATGTCTTGATATTCGTCCGCACTCGTCCGGGGGGGCCGCGGATTATCTGCGAAGCGCAGCCGTGCCGCCAGCCGGGGAGCAAAGCGGTGCTGTGCTAGGCTTCAAACGGTTTTCCTGCGCGTGGCGGCTTTCTTGGCGAACACCGGCGGAACGGGCACCTCTATCGTTGTCGGCGAGCGCATCGCGCGCTATGCCTTCGGCGATGGCCATCCCTTCGGATCTGACCGGCACGACGCATTCGTCCGCGAACTAGCGGCGGAGGGCCTCGACCACCGCGTGCAGGTGCTCGCGCCGCGCGCCGCGACCCGCAGCGAACTCGAGCTGTTTCACCTTCCGGCCTATGTCGACCTGGTCCAGTCACGCTCCCTGACCGGCGAAGGATTCCTGGATGCCGGTGATACACCGGCCTGGAAAGGTATCTACGAGGCCGCCTGCGATGTGGTCGGTGCTTCGCTGGTCGCGACCGAGGCCCTGATGACGGGCCAGGCCCGGCGCGCATTCGTGCCGATCGCTGGCCTGCACCATGCCTCGCGTGGTCATGCCGCCGGTTTCTGCGTTTTCAACGACTGCGGCGTGGTGGTCGAGCACCTGAAGAAGGCGCATGGACTCGAGCGAATCGGCTACATCGACATCGATGCGCACCACGGCGACGGTGTTTACTATGGATTCGAGGAAGATCCAGCGCTGATATTCGCCGACCTGCATGAGGACGGGCGCTTCCTTTATCCGGGGACTGGTTCCAGCGAGGAGTCGGGCACCGGATCGGCCCGTGGCACGAAACTGAACCTGCCATTGCCGCCCGGTGCCGGTGATCGCGAATTTCTCGAAGCCTGGGCATCCGTCGAAGCGCATCTGGAGCGCCACCGGCCGCAATTCCTGATCTTCCAGTGCGGGGCTGACAGTCTCGAGGGTGATCCGATTACGCACCTGCGCCTGACCGAGGAAGCCCATGCGCATGCAGCAAAGCGGCTGTGCCAGATTGCCGACCAATTTGCATCGGGGCGGATTCTCGGCGTGGGCGGCGGCGGCTACAACCGGCGCAATCTGGCGCGCGCGTGGACCAGGGTCGTGCGGGCATTCGTCGAAGCGGCGTAGGCGGCCGGCTTTCGGTTAAACTGCGCGGCTACCATGTTTCGCCCCGACATGAAAATCCATGGATTTGATCCCGAGCTCGCCGCTGCGATTGGTGCAGAGCGCTTGCGTCAGGAACAGCACCTCGAGCTGATCGCGTCCGAGAATTACGCGAGTCCGCGCGTGATGGAGGCACAGGGCACGGTACTGACCAACAAGTACGCCGAGGGCTATCCCGGCAAGCGCTATTACGGCGGTTGCGAGAATGTGGACATCGCGGAGCAGCTGGCGATCGATCGTGCGAAAAAGCTGTTTGGCGCCGCCTACGCAAATGTCCAGCCGCATTCCGGCTCGCAGGCGAATGCTGCGGTCTATCTGACCCTGCTGAAGCCCGGCGACACGTTGCTGGGCATGAGTCTCGATCACGGTGGGCACCTGACACACGGGGCCAAGGTCAATTTCTCCGGAAAGCTGTTCAACGCCGTGCAGTACGGGCTCGATCCGGCCACCGGCGAGATCGACTATGAGAGCGTGCAGCGCTTGGCACTGGAGCATCGCCCGCAGATGATTCTCGCGGGCTTCTCGGCCTATTCGCGAGTCGTCGACTGGCAGCGCTTTCGCAGCATCGCTGACCTGGTCGGTGCCTGGTTCGTAGTCGACATGGCGCATGTCGCCGGGCTCGTCGCCGCGGGGGTCTACCCGAATCCGGTCCCGATCGCGGATGTGGTCACGACCACGACGCACAAGACGCTGCGCGGACCGCGTGGCGGCCTGATCCTCGCGCGCGAGCATGCCGACCTGCACAAGAAGCTCAATTCCATGATTTTCCCGGGCACCCAGGGCGGCCCGCTGATGCACGTCATCGCGGCCAAGGCGGTGGCATTCCTCGAGGCGTTGTCGCCTGAATTCGTCACCTACCAGCGTCAGGTCGTCGCCAATGCGCAGACCATGGCGGCCGAACTAATCGGGCGAGGTTACCGCATCGTTTCTGGCGGGACCGACAATCACCTGTTCCTGCTCGACCTGATCGGTCGCGCCTACACGGGCAAGGATGCCGATGCGGCACTCGGCCGCGCCCACATGACGGTCAACAAGAATGCCGTGCCAAATGATCCGCGGCCGCCATTCGTCACCAGCGGGCTCAGGATCGGCACGCCCGCGATCACGACGCGCGGCTTCGGTCTCGACGAATCGAAGCAGGTAGGCTTATGGATTGCCGACGTGCTGGACGGCATGGGCGATGAATCGGTGGTGGAGCGCGTTCGCGCCCGGGTGCTCGCAATCTGCGAGCGCTTTCCCGTTTACGGCTGAGCGCGCAACCGGAGGGCGGCAGTGCACTGCCCGTTTTGCAATCACGACGACACCAAGGTGACCGACTCGCGCCTCGCGGGTGAAGGCCACCAGATCCGCCGCCGGCGCGAGTGCCTCGCCTGCGGTGAGCGATTCACGACATTCGAGACCGCGGAGCTGGTGCTCCCGCAGGTCGTCAAGAGTGACCAGACGCGGCAGCCATTCGACGAGGGCAAGTTGCGCGCCGGCATCATGAAGGCATTCGAGAAGAGGCCGATCGCACGCGATGACGTCGAATTGGCCATCGAGCGGATCTGCCACCGGCTACGCGTGCTGGGCGAACGCGAGGTCGCGTCGCGCGCGATCGGCGAATTCGTCATGGAGGAATTGCGCCAGCTCGATGAGGTTGCCTATGTGCGCTATGCGTCGGTCTATCACCGCTTCGAGGATGCCGACGCATTCCGCGCGGAGGTCGAGCAGCTGGGGCAGCGGCAAAAGCAGAATCCGGCAGCCGGCCAGTTGTCATTGTTGCCGGCGCAGGGGCGCGGGACCCCAAAGAAGCAGTGAACGTGCGCGACGAGCTGGATACGCGGCACATGTCCAGGGCGCTCGAACTGGCCGGCCGTGGCCTCTGGAGCACGGATCCGAATCCGCGGGTCGGCTGTGTCATCGCCGATGGCGAGCACGTGATCGCCGAGGGCTGGCATGAACGGGCCGGCGGCCCGCATGCAGAAGCCGTCGCGCTTGGCCTGGCGGGTGTCGCGGCGCGCGGGGCCACGGCCTACGTCACGCTCGAGCCCTGCTGCCATCAGGGACGCACGCCCCCTTGCGCGGACACTTTGATCGCGGCTGGTGTCCGGCGCGTCTGCTATGCGATCCGTGACCCGAACCCGCGCGTGAGCGGCGGTGGCGCTGCGCGGCTTGCCGCTGCCGGCATCGAAGTGGCGAGCGGCCAGCTCGCGGCAGAGGCCAGGGCGCTGAATGCCGGCTTCCTGTCGCGCATGGAGCGCGGTAGGCCATGGTTGCGCGTCAAGCTGGCCGCGAGTCTCGACGGCCGCACGGCGCTTGCAAACGGTCAGAGCCGGTGGATTACCGGTGATGCCGCGCGCGCCGATGTGCAGCGCCTGCGCGCAAGATCCTCGGCCGTGATGACCGGATCGGCAACAGTGCTGGCCGATGATCCACGGCTTGCCCTGCGCCTGCCCGAGACGACGCGACAGCCGTTGCGGGTCGTGCTGGACACGCGACTGCGGATTGCGCCGTCGGCGCACATCGTTGCGCCGCCAGGCCGGTTGTTGGTACTGACCGCCAGCACCGATGTGGCGCGCAGTGACGCGCTCGAAGCCGCGGGGGCCTGCGTCGAACGCATTCCTGCGGGCCCGGACGGCCTTGATCTGGTGGCAGTGATGCAGCACCTGGCCGGGCTCGAGGTCAATGAATTGCAGCTTGAAAGCGGCCCGACGCTCGCCGGTGCGTTCTTGCGGGCGCAGCTGGTGGACGAGCTGGTACTCTATTTCGCGCCGACGCTGCTCGGCACCGATGCGCAGCCGCTGATCCAACTGTCCGGTGTCGCCTCGATGATCGGACGCTTGGAGTTCTCCATTTCCGACCTGTGCCGCGTCGGCTGCGATATGCGCGTTGCGCTGCGGCCGGTGCAGGGCTGAACGGCGCGCCATGTTCACCGGAATCGTCATGAAAGTCGGCAGCATCGTCGAGAGCAGTTGCGCCGGCGGGTCGCTCGAGCGGATCTCGCGCGAGCCCTGCGGCGTCGCCGTCATCCTCCGCCCGCCCGAGAGTCCGGCGACGATCCTGGCAGCCGTCCATTCGCTGGGTGCGCATGCGCCGCGCGTTGCGGAAAGCGACAAAGGCGGAGCAGTGCTGCGGACCCACGGTATTGGCGCGCAGATCCTGCACGATCTCGGTGTCACGCGCATGCGCGTGCTGTCCGCACCGCTCCAGTTGCGCGGAATAGCCGCTTTCGGGCTCGAGATTGCAGGTTACGAAGACTGAGGACGGGTCGCGCCAACGGTATACTGCATCCATGAACAGGCTGCGCATCACCGAAGGCGATCTCGAAGCTCGCGACCTGCGCTTCACGATTGTCGCCGCCCGCTTCAACGACTTCGTGGTCGAGCAGTCACCAGACCGGGCCGGAGGCAAGGCCGGCAATCGGGGGGCGGATGCCGCGGAGGTGGCGATCCATCTCGCCACTCTGCTGAAGAAGCTCGGGGATTGACCGTGATGACAAGCGCTGATAATTCGGCGCGCGCGCGCAGCGCTGCGCGCAAACTGCTGATCCAGGCACTCTATCAGCGGCAGATGGGTGCCCAGTCCTGGCAGGAGCTGCATGGTCAGTACAGCGCCGATCCGACATTCGAGCGCGCGGATCCCGAGTTCTTCCGCCTGGCACTGGCCGCTGTCTGCGACGATTCGGCGCGGCTGGACGAAGAAC
>SHZN01000103.1 GCA_009692245.1 Gammaproteobacteria bacterium | reverse complement strand
TCAGGGCACAACGTGATCGCCAGTGTGTTCGTAGAGTGTGGGTATGGCTACCGCACGGATGGGCCAGTCGCCTTGATGCCGGTGGGCGAAGTGGAGACGATGGACCGCTTCGCGGTGGAGTTCGAAGCGAAGCACGGTGCGCGCGCCAAGCCGTGCGCGGGGATCGTTGGATTTGCGGACCTAAGGCTCGGGCACGCTGTGGAGGAGACGCTGGAAGCGCATGTGCGCGCTTCGCCGCGCCGCTTTCGCGGCATCCGCCAGATCGTCAATTGGGACCCGTCGCCTGAAGTGCGCTATCCGGGATTAGAGATGACACCGGGCCTGATGCTCGATGCGAAATTCCGGAAAGGCTTCTCGCGGCTAGAGTCTTTCGGCCTGTCCTTCGATGCGTGGCTGTTCCATCCGCAGCTTCCCGAACTGATCGCGCTTGCGGCAAAGTTTCCTTACACCACTATCGTCATCGACCACTTCGGGGGCCCGGTCGGCATCGGTCCTTACGCGACACACAGGGCGGAAATCATGGCGCAGTGGAAGAAGGACATGGCGACGCTCGCGAGCTGTCCGAACGTGCGCATCAAGCTCGGCGGCATCCACATGGAGCACGCGGGGTTTCACTGGCATGAGCGATCGGATCCGCCCACCTCAGACGATTTCATTGCCGCCAGCGGCGACTATTTCAGGCATGCGATCGATTGCTTCAGCCCCGATCGTTGTATGTTCGAGAGCAATACGCCGGTCGACCAGATTTCCTTTGCATACCTGACCCTGTGGAACGCGCTGAAGAAGTTGTCGGTGGGCTACAGTCCCGCGGAGCGAACTGCGATGTTCTCCGGGAATGCGCGTCGGATTTATCGGTTGGGAGTTTGACCAGCGATGAACGGCCTTCCTTCAACTAACCACGGTGGCACTGATCTGAATCACCGGTTGCGTGGAAGGCGAAGTCGTCCTAGTCACCGACTCAGGCGAGGAATCGTTGCGTGCCGGTGACTGCGCCGGCTTCACAGCCGGTGTCGCCGATGGCCACGACTTGCAGAACCGCACGGATCGGGGTGCGCACATGCTCGAGATAGGAACTCGAAGACCCGAAGACGATGAGGCGTTTTGTTCGGACATCGATCTGCACGCCCTGAAAGGGCGTGCAGATATCTCCTCACTCCCACTCGATCGTCGCCGGCGGCTTGCCGGAAATGTCGTAGACGACCCGCGAGACGCCCTTCACTTCGTTGACGATGCGCCGCGCTACATGATCCAGGAAATCATAGGGAAGCCGCGCCCAGTGCGCGGTCATAAAATCGATGGTCTCCACCGCACGCAGGGCGATCACCCAGTCATAGCGCCGGCCGTCCCCCATGACTGCGACCGAGCGCACCGGCAGGAATATCGCCATCGCCTGGCTGACGCGGTCGTAGAGCTCGTGGGCACGCAATTCGTCGATGAAGATCGCATCCGCGCGACGCAGAAGATCCGCCGCCTCACGATTGACGCGACCCAGGATGCGAACGCCGAGTCCCGGGCCGGGGAATGGATGGCGATGCACCATCTCGTGCGGGAGGCCCAGTTCGACGCCGATGCGGCGCACTTCGTCCTTGAAGAGTTCGCGCAGCGGCTCGACGAGCTTCAGCTTCATGCGCTCCGGCAGTCCGCCGACATTGTGGTGCGACTTGATCACATGCGCCTTGCCGGTTTTTGCCCCGGCTGACTCGATGACATCCGGATAGATCGTGCCCTGGGCAAGCCAGTCGACACCTGCGATCCGGTGCGCCTCTTCCTCGAAGACCTCGATGAACAGGCCACCGATGATCTTGCGCTTGCGCTCTGGGTCCTCCTCGTCGGCGAGCGCCGCGAAGAACCGGTCGGCCGCATCCACGCGGATCACATTGAGGCCCATGTGCCGCGCGAAGGTCTCCATCACCTGGTCGCCCTCGGCGAGGCGCAGCAGGCCGTGATCGACGAATACGCAGGTGAGTTGTGCGCCGAGCGCGCGATGCAGGAGTGCCGCGACCACCGATGAATCCACCCCGCCCGACAGGCCCAGCAAGACCTTGCCTGCCCCCACCTGCACGCGAATGCGCGCGATCAGATCCGCCACGATATTGCCGGCATCCCACAAGGCATCGCAGCCGCAGATCTCGCGCAGGAATCGTTCGAGTATCTGCGCGCCGGCGCGTGTATGCGTGACTTCGGGGTGGAACTGGACACCGTAGAAGCCGCGCGTCTCGTCGGCCATCGCCGCCAGCGGCGCATTGGCCGTGGACGCGATCGCGATGAAGCCGGGCGGCATCGCTTCGACGCGGTCGCCATGGCTCATCCAGACGTCGAGCTCCGGCGACTCACGTTCGTCGTCCTGGGTGATGCCGTCGAGAAGCCGCGACGACCCGGTGCGCCTGACGCGTGCATAGCCGAACTCGCGATGACTGGACGGCGCGACGCGCCCGCCCAGCTGCGCCGCCATGGTCTGCATGCCGTAGCAGATGCCGAGCACCGGCACACCGAGCGTGAATACATTCGCCGGTGCGTGGGGCGGGCTCGCGTCGGTCACGGACTCGGGGCCGCCCGACAGGATGATGCCGCGCGCGCCGAATGCAGCAACCGCCGCCTCGCCCGCGTCCCAGGGCATGATTTCGCAGTAAACGCCGAACTCGCGCACACGGCGCGCGATCAGTTGCGTGTATTGCGCACCGAAATCGAGGATCAGGATGCGGTGCGCGTGGATGTCGGCGCGGGCCGACTGGATCCTGGCCGCCATCAGCTAATCCGGTAGTTGGGTGCTTCCTTCGTGATGCTCACGTCGTGTACGTGGCTCTCACGAACGCCGGCACCGGTGATGCGCACGAATGACGGACGCGTGCGCATTTCCTCAATATTGCCGCTGCCGGTATAGCCCATCGCTGCCCGCACGCCGCCCGACAGCTGATGCAGGATTGCGACCAGTCCGCCCTTGTAGGGCACGCGCCCTTCAACGCCCTCGGGCACGAGTTTCTCGAGTTCCTCGGTCGTGTCCTGGAAATAACGGTCACTCGAGCCATGACGCTGTGCCATCGCGCCGAGTGAACCCATGCCGCGATACGACTTGTATGAGGCGCCCTGGTACAGCTCGACTTCGCCCGGTGATTCCTCGGTGCCGGCAAACAGGCCGCCGATCATCACCGTATGCGCGCCGGCAGCAATCGCTTTGGCAACGTCGCCCGAATAACGGATGCCGCCGTCCGAGATGAGCGGCACATCGGTCGCGGCCAGCGCCTCGGCGACGGTTGCGATCGCGGAAATCTGCGGCATGCCGACACCGGCGATCACACGGGTCGTGCAGATCGATCCAGGGCCGATGCCGACCTTGACGCCGTCTGCGCCTGCATCCACGAGTGCGCGCGCGGCCTCCGCCGTCACGATATTGCCGCCCACCACCTGCAGGTTGCCATATGCCTGCTTGATCTTCGCAACGGTCGCCAGCACGCCGCGCGAATGCCCGTGCGAGGTGTCGACGACGACGACGTCCACACCGGCCTCGACCAGCATGGCGACCCGCTCGAGCGTGTCCGCCGATGTCCCGACGGCTGCCCCGACCCGCAGGTGACTGTGTTCATCCTTGCAGGCGCGTGGAAAATCGCGCGCTTTCTGGATGTCGCGCACCGTGATCATGCCGCGCAGCCGCCCTGCTTCGTCCACGACCAGGATCTTCTCGATGCGATGGCGATGCAATAGCATCAACACTTCCTCGCGCGGCGTGTTCTCACGCACCGTGACCAGCCGCTCTCGTGGTGTCATGACTTTTGAGACCGGCAGGTCGAGCTGTTCCTCGAAACGGATGTCGCGATGCGTGACGATGCCGACGACCATGTTGCCGTCCGAAGTGACCGGCAGGCCGGAGATGCCCTTGGCCCGGGTCAGCGCGATGACATCGCGGATCGTGGCGTCCGGGCGGATCGTGATCGGGTCCTTGATCACGCCGCTCTCGTGCTTCTTGACGCGGCCGACTTCCCTGGCCTGATCCTCCGCGGACATGTTCTTGTGGATGATGCCGATGCCGCCTTCCTGCGCAATCGTGATGGCGAGGCGGGCCTCGGTCACCGTGTCCATCGCGGCGGATACGAGCGGCAGATTGAGCCGGATACCCCGGGTCAGGCGTGTCGACAGGTCGACTGCGCGAGGCAGCACCTCCGAGTAGGCCGGAACGAGCAGGACGTCGTCGAAGGTGAGTGCTTCCTGGACGATGCGCATCGGTGTTGTCCCCCGGGGGCAGTCCGAATGAAGCGGCGCATTGTACGACGCAAGTGGTCCGAGGCGTTAGCAATACGTGGGATGGGGCCGCGTGCTTCGGCAGGCTCGCTCGCTTAGCATGCGCGCATGGATCCCCGCCCCGGCCGCGACGTCTACACGGTGGCACGCCTCAATCGCGAGGTGCGCGGCCTGCTGGAGGCCGGTCTGCCATCGCTCTGGATCGAGGGTGAGCTGTCGAATTTCTCCCGGCCTGCCTCGGGCCATTGGTACTTCACGCTGAAGGACGAGGCGGCGCAGGTGCGCTGCGTAATGTTCCGCCAGCGCAACCTGGCCATCCGGGTCGCGCCCCAGGACGGCATGCAGGCGTTGCTGCGGGCACGCGTGGGTCTCTACGAGCCGCGCGGCGACTTCCAGCTGATCGTCGATCACCTCGAGGAGGCAGGTGAAGGCGCACTGCGGCGCCGCTTCGAGGCCCTGAAGCTCGCGCTGGCTGCCGAAGGGCTGTTCGACGCCACACGCAAGCGCCCGCCGCCGCGCCTGCCGCAGCGCATCGGTGTCGTGACCTCGCCGAGCGGCGCTGCACTTCGGGACGTCCTGCAGGTGCTGCGGCGCCGCTTTCCCGCGATTCCGGTCCTGGTCTACCCGGTGCCCGTGCAGGGCATCTCGGCGGCCCGTGAGATCGCCGACATGCTTGCGCTGGCGGACCGCAGGGCCGAGGTGGACGTGCTGTTGCTGGTGCGCGGCGGCGGCTCGCTGGAAGATCTCTGGGCCTTCAATGACGAGTCCCTGGCACGCGCGATCGACCGGCTCACCCTGCCGCTCATCAGCGGCATCGGCCACGAGGTGGACTTCACGATCGCCGATTTCGTCGCCGATGTCCGCGCGCCAACGCCCTCGGCGGCGGCGGAACTGGCCGTACCGGACGCGGCGGCCATGCTTGCCGAACTTGCGGCCACGATGCGAAGGCTGGGCCTTGCTGCGGGTCGCTCGCAGTTGCAACGCGGCGAGCGCCTGGCAAGAACCTGGAGGCGGCTGTGGGTCCAGCACCCATCGCAGGCGCTGGCGCAACGCGCACAGCGCATCGACGAATTGCAAGGCCGCCTGACGGTGGCGGTGCGCCGCGGCCTCGGCATGCGGCTGCAGCGCCTGGCAACGGCGCGTGCGGAATTCGCAGGCGCCTCGCCCGCGACCCGCGTTGCTACCCTGCTGCAACGTGCGGGCCATGCGGGCCTGCGCCTGTTGCCTGCAGTGCAGCATCGCCTCTCACTCAAGGAAGGTCGACTCGTGACGGCAGCGCGTGCCTTGAACGCGATTAGTCCACTGGCAACGCTCGCGCGCGGCTATGCAATCGTGACATTGGCCGCGGGCGGGGCAATCGTCCACGATCCCGGCCAGGCGCCACCCGGTACGGAAATCGACGCAAGGCTTTCACGCGGACGGTTGCGGGCGCGCGTCCTCAGGTCCCGCAGAGACTGAATCAACGACGGCTGGCGTCGCGCTTGTGCGTCCGGCGCTGGCGCGGCGTCAGCTTGTTGCGCCGCTCCGCGAATGGATTGTCTTCGCTCCGAAACTCCACACGCACCGGCGTGCCCCACAGGCTGAATGCCTCGCGGTAACTGTTCATCAGGTAGCGGCGGTAGTCCTCTGGCGTACGCGCGGCCTGGGCCCCGTGCACGACGATGACCGGCGGATTGCGCCCGCCCTGGTGGGCGTAACGCAGGCGGACGCGGCGCCCACGCACCAATGGCGGCTGGTGC
>SHZN01000102.1 GCA_009692245.1 Gammaproteobacteria bacterium | reverse complement strand
GGACACGGGCCATCAGGCGGACTCCTGCGCAGCGAGCGCTTGGCGAACCGCAGCGAGTTCTTCCGGCGTATTGGCATTGGCGAGTGCCGATGGACTCGCGGGCACCAGCAGGGCGACATCGTGTCTGATCAGGAATTTCCTCGGGCAGGAAATGCCGCCCGCTACGAAATGAAGGATGGCCTCGCGGCTCGCCGGCTCATAGATTGCGCAAAGCGGCTCCGGCAGGCCATCGCCCGCACTCCGGAATGCGGTTGCGAGGCGGCCGCTATCCCGCCCTGCAAGCAATCGGGAAAGCGTGGCGGCATCCAGCAGCGGCAGGTCGCAGGCGACGACCAGCCAGGTGGCCTCTGGATGCGCGGCTTGCGCGGCGATGATGCCGGCAATCGGGCCCTCCGCCCATGGACCATCGACGATCTGGGGGAAAGCCGCGCGCAGCGGATCACCGCGCTGGTCTTCGCGCACCGACACCCAGGTACGCGAAACAAACGGCGCCAGCAGTTCAATGGCGAGTTCGAGTTGCGGGCGCCGGCGAATGGTCAACGCCGCCTTGTCTTCGCGCATCCTGCTCGAACGTCCGCCGGCCAGCACCAGGCCGTACAGCGCATTCATGATTCCGCACTCGCGCGGTAATCGCTCTTGCCGCCGCTCTTGCTGAGCAGCCTGGTCTCTTCGATGACGATGTCGTGCGACAGGGCCTTGCACATGTCGTAAACGGTCAACGCCGCGATCGTGGCGCCGGTCAGCGCCTCCATTTCGACGCCGGTGCGATGATGCACGGCGGTCGTACAACGAACTTCGAGGCCCGCAGCATCCGCTTCGATCGTTATCTCACAGCGCTCGAGTCCGAGTGGGTGGCAGAAAGGGATCAGATCGTGGGTTCGTTTCGCCGCCATGGTGCCGGCGACGATCGCCGTGTTGAAAACCGGACCCTTGGCGGTCTCGAATCCGGATGACTTGAGCTGTTCGAAGACCGCGGCGGGAAATCGCAGTCGGGCGATGGCAGTCGCGACGCGCAAAGTCTCGTACTTGGCAGTCACGTCGACCATCGCCGGTCTACCGGCGTCATCCACGTGGCTCAATGCCGGTATTTTTTTATCCGCCAATGTAGTGCATCTCGATCTTGCGCAAGGGCTGCCCGGTTGCCGGCATGCGCCTCAGCTCGCTGTAGCGATCGTCACGCCGCCGCCAACTGCCGCGTATCTGGCCCAGCAGTTCGTCATCGCTCGCGTCCTGGCGCAGTGGCGTGCGCAGATCCGTGCCATTGACCGCGAACAGGCAGGTGTAGAACACGCCGTCCGATGACAGCCGCGCGCGCGTGCAGTCGCCGCAGAATGGCTGGCTTATCGACGATATGAATCCGATTTCGCCGGCGCCATCCGCATAGGCATAGCGCTCGGCCACTTCGCCACGGTAATTGCCTGCGACAGGTGTGAGCGGATACTCGGCCACGATCGCATCCCGCAGTTCCCGTGAAGGCACGACGCGGCCCGGATCCCAGTCATTGCGGTTGCCGACGTCCATGTATTCGATGAAGCGCAGGATCACACCGCTGCCGCGGAAATGCCGGGCGAGGTCCAGCACCTGGCCGTCGTTGACACCTCGCTGGATCACCGCATTGACCTTGACGGGCGCCAGCCCCGCCTCGAGCGCCGCGCGGATGCCGTCCTGCACGCGTTCGAGCCCGTCAAATCCGCCGCTCATCCTGCGGAAGGTCTCGCGATCCAGGGTATCCAGGCTTACCGTGACGCGCCGCAGGCCATTGGCGGCAAGCTCGGCGGCATGCTGTGCGAGCAACACGCCATTGGTGGTCAGGGCCAGGTCCTCCACGCCGTCGATCGACGACAGCTCGCCGACCAGGTCCGCAAGACCGGAGCGCAGCAGCGGCTCGCCGCCGGTCAGGCGCAGCTTGCGCACACCCTCTGCGACCAAGAGCCGCGCGAGGCGCGAGATTTCGTCAAATGACAGGCGCTCGTTCGTGGACAGGAAGCGATAGCGGTCATCGAAGGTCTCGCGCGGCATGCAATACGGGCAGCGGAAATTGCAGCGGTCCATCACCGAGATGCGCAGGTCCGAAAGCGGCCGTCCACGCGTGTCGGTCAGGGCCTTCGGTGCGGAAAGTGCGATCAGCTTGCCGGTTTCGTTGTCGTGCATGGGCTACCAGCGGTAGAAGGGAATGACCAGTCCGGCCGGGTGGCTCGCGGGTCCCTGCGGCAGTTCCACGAATCCGTCCGTGCCGGCGAGCGATATGAAGTCGCCGGAACCGCCGGTCGGCCTTGGTGCGGCCAATGTCCGTCCCCCCGGATCGTACTCCAGTGACACCGGCAGGAAACAGGTCAGCGGGGCGCGGAACTCGAATGGCCGTGCCAGGACGGCTGTCCGGCGCGAGGAGGCCCTTGCCCCGGCCGCGGCCAGCAGTGCCGGTATGACATAGCGTGCGAGGCAGACCAGTACCGAGACCGGATTGCCGGGCAAGGCAAAGACCATGACTCCCCGCTCCTGCACGCCACACCACAGCGGCCGGCCCGGGCGCTGCGCCACCTGATGAAATACGCGGCGTACGCCGATTTCAGCCAGGACCGCAGGCACGTAGTCATGGCGGCCAGCGGAAACCCCGCCGCTCAGCACGAGCACGTCGTGGCGCTCGATTTCCCCGGTCAGCCGCTCGACCAGCAGGCGCCGCTGATCCGGAAGGTGTAGGTCGGTCGTGGCTGGAAAGCCCGCGAGTCTCAGTGATGCAGCGAGGCCATAGGAATTCGAGCGGCGCACCTGGTGATCAAGGATTGGCATGCCGGGCTCGACCAGTTCGTCACCTGTGGAGATCACGGCGATGCGTGGCAGGCGCGTGACCTTCAGCATCGATTGTCCCGCCGAGGCCGCGATCGCAAGCTCCGGTCCGCCGAGAATCGTCCCGGCGGTGAGCAAGCGATCTCCGGTCCGGGCGTCGGCCGCGCGACGGTGCACATGCATCCAGGAATCCGGCACGTACAGCGCTTCAATGGTTGCAACACCAGCAGTGACGCTGATGCGTTCGACCGGCACGACGGTGTCGCAACCGGAGGGCAGCGAAGCACCGGTCATCACTTCGATGCAGTCAGTCGGCGATGCGAGTGAAGCCGGCGCCTGGCCGGCGGCCTGCATGGCTGCAACCCGAAACTCACGCCGGCCCTCGCGAAACGCGGCAATTGCGATCGCGATGCCATCCATCGCCACGCGGTCGAATGGCGGTGCATCGCGCTCGGCATGGATGTCCTGGCGCAGGACCCGGCCCGCACAGGCCGGCAGCATCAGTACCTCTTCCGGAAACTGCGTAAGGTGGGCGGCAATCGCCGCATCAGCCTCGGCGGGGGTCAGCATCAGGCCACGCGGTCAATCTTTCTTGTCGCGGGCCTTGAAGATCCGCAGTTGTTCGTTGAACCGGTCGGCAACCGTCTGCACTGCGTCGACAGCGGCATTGTTCTTCTTGGCCTGCATGGCGCGTAGCTCCGAGAGACGGTCTGCGTCGAACTGGCCGCTCTGCTCCAGCGACGCCATTTCCATTTCTAGGCAGGTGTTGTAGGCGCTGATATCCTCGTTGAACTGCTTGACGGCCTGCTGTGCGGTGACCATTTCGTCAAAGGTCGCGGTCTTGCCGTCCGGGATGTGCTCGGGTGCCCGTGGATAGATGCAGGTCGCCTGCGCACTTCCCGCGGCCAGACAGACCAACAGGGCAGCGAATGCGATCGTCTTCCTCATCATGACTTGGTCTCCGTGGCGTACCGCAATTCTAACCGATCGGCACGGGCGCGCTGGTTTTCAGGGTCTCGAGCACGAGGCTTGAGCGCACGTCCCGCACGCCGGGAAGCTTCAGTAGCTGGTGCAGCGTGAATCGCCCCAGGGCATCGAGATCCGGCACAACGACTTGCAGCAGGAAGTCCATTTCGCCGGTCATTGCGTGCGCTGCGACGACTTCCGGCCGTTCATCGAGTGTGCGCCGGAAACGCTCGATGACGTCGTCGGTGTGGCGTTCGAGCTTGATCTGGATATAGGCGGCCACATTCTGGCCCACGCGCTTTGGATCGAGAATGGCGGCATATCCGCGGATGATCCCGGCCTGTTCAAGGCGGCGGACGCGTCGCGTGCAGGGCGTCGGCGAGAGCCCCACGCGCTCTGCGAGTTCGACATGGCTCAAGCGGCCATCGCGCTGCAACTGCTCCAGGATCCTCACATCAGTACGGTCTATGGCGCTCATTTGGTGATAACCTCTTTCAGTATATATATATTTAGAGATTATCACTAAAAACGGTGCGGTATAACGTAAAATTAGCCAATAAACACCACGGAGCCATGAGTACGATGAAGCGGGTCGCATCGGGCCCGAAGGTATACCCAATGCCCGCCAGCGCAAGCAGGCCCGTTCAGACCGGATCCGCCGCGACCATTGATTGGCGCCGCGTGCTGCGCACCACACTCCTTTCGCGCGCCCTGGACTGGATCGCGGAAACCCGGCTGGTGCCCGAGCGCAAGGTGCTCTACCAGTTCTCGGCACGCGGGCATGACGTAACTCAAGCACTGCTTGGACAGTATTTGACCGGCGCACGCGACGCGGTCGCGCCGTATTACCGCTCACGGCCATTGGCACTCGCACTGGGCCTGTCGGCCGAGGAAGCGCTCGCGTCCACGATGATGCGCGCACAGGGCATGTCGGCCGGCCGGGACATCGGCGTCATCATCAACCTGCCGAATCGCCAAGGCCCCTGCATGCTGCCGGCCTGCGGCGGCGTCGGTACGCAGTACACGCCGGCGACCGGTTGGGCGCAGGCGCTCGCTTACCGTGTGCGCGTGCTGGACGACCAGCAATGCGCGGGCAGCATCGCAGTGGTCCACGGCGGTGATGCGTCAACGGTAACCAATGGATTCTGGGCTTCGCTCAATAGCGCGACGACCGGGCGGCTGCCGCTTCTGTATTACATCGAGGACAACGGCTACGGAATCTCGGTCAGGTCGGACCGCCAGACGCCCGGCGGTGACATCGCCGCGAATCTGGGCGCATTCCGCAACCTGATGATTTTCAATGGCGACGGCTCGGATCCCGCCGCCGCCGCGACCTTGATCGAGAAATCAGTTGCCGCGGTGCGCGCAGGTGAGGGTCCGGTGCTGCTCCGCCTGACCGTGCCGCGCCTGTCGGGGCATTCGGGGCAGGACACGCAGGCCTACAAGTCCTCCGAGGAAGTGGCCGCCGAGCAGGCACGCGATCCGCTGCTGCGCCTGCGCGCGCAGATCGTCCCGCGAATCGTCGCGGAAGCCGAATGGAAGGCGTTGGAATTGGAGGCGCAGGCGGAGGTCGAGGCTGCACTGCTGCGCATCGAGGCGCGGCCCGCAGCCGAAATGGACGCAGTGACACGCTATATATTCACCGAATATCGCGATGATGGCTCGCTCGATTTGCAGCGGCAGGGCGGCCTGCTTGCTGAAGGCATCCCGCCGGCTGCCGGCAGCGATATCCGGGGGCCGGATGGTCCACGCATCAACATGCTGACGGCGATCCGCCGGACACTGGAACACGAGCTTGAGGTCAATCCGCGCGTGCTGGTCTTCGGCGAGGACGTCGGGCGCAAGGGTGGCGTGCACGCCGCGACCCTGGGTCTGCAGCAGCGATTCGGCGAGCAGCGCGTCTTCGATACCAGCCTGTCGGAGGAGGGCATCATCGGCCGCGCGGTCGGTATGGCGCTCGCGGGCCTGATGCCAGTCCCGGAAATCCAGTTCCGCAAGTACGCGGAACCAGCAGCCGCGCAACTCCATGACTGTGGGACGATGCGCTGGCGCACGGCCAACCGCTTCGCCGCGCCGATGGTCGTGCGGATGCCGGGCGGCTTCTTCAAGTGCGGTGATGACCGGCCTGTCTTAACTGGTCCAGATTTCAAGTTAGTTTACGCCGCCCTCTGAGCCTCTGCGAGCAGGGGTCGGCCGCAGGCGGTTGCCGGTGCCGGCGGCCGGTAGCCGAGCGAGCCGTGGGGTCGGCGGGTGTTGTAGAAGA
>SHZN01000101.1 GCA_009692245.1 Gammaproteobacteria bacterium | reverse complement strand
AGCCTCGTCCAGCACGACGATGACCTGCGCCGGAATGCCACTGATCAGCCCCTCGAGCTCAGGCCCGGTTAGCCAGGTACCCGTCGGATTGTTGGGGTTGGCGAGGAACACGATGCGGGTCCTGGGACCGATGGCCGCGAGAATGGCGGCCGGATCGTGCCCGAGAGGCATGCGGTGATCCGCCGTATTCGCGGCCGCGATGATTGCTTTCGCGCCCGAGGCCTGTACCGCGATCGGATAGATGGCGAATGCGTACTGTGAATAGACGGCCTCGTGCTCCGGCGTCAGGAAGGTCTCCGCGAGCAGCACCAGAACGTCATTGGAGCCGTTACCGAGAGTCACCTGCCCGATCGCGACCTTATGCTTCGCAGCAAGTCGTGCGCGCAAAACGTGTCCGCTGCCGTCCGGGTACATCCCGACGCCCGCGCTCGCCACAGCGAGCGCCGCGCGTGCATGCGGGCCCGGGCCCAGCGGATTTTCATTTGACGCGAGCTTGATGCTGCCGGTGATGCCGAGTGCACGTTCGAGCTGCTCGGGTGGCTTGCCAGGCACGTACGGCGCAAGCTCGCGCACTCCTGGCGCGGCGAACTGCTCGAAACGATTCGCCATGGCGCTCCTCCTAGACAGCCCGAGCGCACAGCACGCCATCGATGGCGCCGATGCGTTCGATCAGGCCCGCGGGCACCTGCCCGTCGATGTCGATCAGTGTATACGCGACCTCGCCTTTCGACTTGTTCAGCAAGTCTGCAATGTTGAGCCCGGCTTCCGCCAGGCAGGTCGAGATCTGGCCCACCATGTTTGGCACATTGCTGTTTGCGATCGCAATGCGCGCCGTTGCCGGCACTCGAGGCAACGCGGTCTCCGGGAAATTCACCGAGTGGCGGATGTTGCCATGCTCCAGATAGTCGCGCAGCGTGTCCGCCACCATCATCGCACTGTTGTCTTCAGCCTCGCTGGTGGAGGCCCCAAGGTGCGGCAGCGCGATGACACCGGCGTGATCCTTGCATTGCGGCGTCGGGAAATCGCAGACATAGGCGCCGAGCTTGCCGGAATCCAGCGCTGCCAGGACATCCGCCTCGTTCACGATGGCGGCGCGCGCAAAATTCAGCAGGCTGGCGCCGTCGTGCATCAGCCGGATGCGTTGCGCGTTGACCAGGGCGCGCGTCGTGTCGGTCAGCGGCACGTGCACGGTCACGACATCCGAACGCGCGAACAGGTCATCGAGGCTCAGTGCCTGTTCCACTCCGGACGAAAGTTGCCAGGCGCGCTGCACCGTTATCTGCGGGTCATAACCCAGTACATGCATTCCGAGCAGGTGCGCGGCATTCGCGACTTCGACGCCGATTGCGCCGAGGCCCACGACGCCCAACGTACGACCGGGCAGTTCATGACCGACGAAGCGCTTCTTGCCCTGCTCGACTGCCGCCTCGAGCGCCTCGCTGTCGCCACTGAGCCCGCGCACGAATTGCCAGGACTCGCAGATGTGGCGCGCGGCCAGCAGCAGGCCGGCCAGCACCAGTTCCTTGACCGCATTCGCGTTGGCACCCGGCGCGGTAAACACTGGAATGCCGCGCTGCGAAAGCCGGGCGACCGGGATGTTGTTGATTCCGGCGCCGGCGCGCCCCACGGCACGCACACTCCGCGGTATCTCCATCGAGTGCATGTCGGCGGAGCGCACCAGGATGGCGTCCGGGTTGGCGATTTCGGATGCGACCTCGTAACGCTCGCGTGGCAGCCGCTCGAGTCCTTTCGCCGAGATGTTGTTCAGCGTCAGGATCCTGAAACCCATCAGCCGTGCCGCTTCTCGAAGTCCCGCATGAACTCCACAAGAGCGGTGACGCCCGCTGCTGGCATGGCGTTGTAGATGCTCGCGCGCATGCCACCGACCGAGCGATGACCGGCCAGGTGCGCGAGTCCCGCCGCAGCCGATTCGGAAAGGAAATTCTTGTCGAGTTCCGGCTTCGCAAGGGTGAATGGAACATTCATCCAGGACCGGCAGTTACGCGCGACCGGGTTCGAATAGAAAGAAGAGGCGTCGATCGCGGCGTAGAGCGCCGTTGCCTTCGCTCGATTCAGATCCGCCATCGCCGCGAGCCCGCCCTGGTGCTTGAGCCACTGCAACACGAGCCCCACGAAATACCAGCCGAATGTCGGCGGTGTGTTCAGCATCGAGCCTGCCTCCGCGAATGCCTTGTAATCGAACACCGAAGGCGTCCCCGACCGGACCCGGCCCAGCAGGTCGTCACGGACGATGACGACCGTGATGCCGGACGGCCCGATGTTCTTCTGTGCGCCCGCATAGATCAGCCCGAAACGCGCCACATCGAGCGGGCGCGAAAGGATGGTCGAGGACATGTCGGCAACGAGCGGCACATCACCGGTTGCGGGAATGAACGGAAATTCGACACCGCCAATCGTTTCATTCGGCGTGTAATGAACATACGCCGCGCCGCTGGTCAGCCGGAGCGACGACTGATCGGGCACGGTCGAGTAACTGGATGCGGCTTCGTCTGCGGCGATATCGACCGTCAGGCAGCACCGTGCTTCCTTGATTGCGCGCTCGGACCAGTGGCCCGTGTGGATGTAGTCCGCATGCGCGCCGGGCTGCGACAGATTAAGCGGGACTGCCGAGAACTGCCCGGTCGCGCCACCCTGCATGAACAGGACTTTGTAGCCAGACGGGATCGCGAGCAACTCGCGAAGATCGGCCTCGGCCCGCTCGGCAACCGCCATGAAGGCCTTACTGCGATGACTGATCTCCATGACCGACACGCCGCCCTGCCAGTCGAGCATCTCATCGCGAGCCTGTTCCAATACGGGTAGCGGCAGCGCCGCCGGGCCTGCGGAGAAATTGAAGACACGCACGCAGTGAATCCGCGGGCCGGCCTCAGCCGGCACCCTCGCCATCCCCGGAATCTTCCCCGGCGATGCGCTCCAGCCCAACGAGTTTCTCGACTTCCTCGAGCCGCATGATCCGCACACCCTGGGTGTTGCGGCCAAGGACCGGAATGTCGCTGACCGGAACGCGAACCAGCGTGCCGCTCGAGTTGATCAGCATGATTTCGTCGTCGGGCTTGACCTGCAAGGCGCCCACCAGCAAGCCATTGCGGTCGCTGGTCTGCAACGCGATGACACCCTGGCCTCCCCGGCCGTGCAGCGGAAACTCTGCCATGTCGGTCAGTTTGCCGTAGCCGCGCTCGGATACGGTCAGGATTGGCCCCTCGCCCAGCACAATCAGCGAAGTGACGCGCTGCCCGTCACCAAGCCTGACGCCGCGCACTCCCGTAGCCTCCCGGCCCATCGGCCGG
The DNA here is from genome assembly GCA_009692245.1 of Gammaproteobacteria bacterium. Lineage (GTDB taxonomy): Bacteria > Pseudomonadota > Gammaproteobacteria > Steroidobacterales > Steroidobacteraceae > SCUD01. The sequence continues at coordinate 2,920 of SHZN01000101.1, read as the reverse complement.
ACTTCGCCCTCGGCGAAGCGGATCGCCTTGCCATCGGTTGTTGCCAGCAGGATCTCGCGTTCGCCATCGGTCAGCGCCACACCGACCAGGCAGTCGGACTCGTCGAGCGAAACCGCGATGATGCCGTTGGTACGTGGCCGTGAGAATGCCGAGAGCGGTGTCTTCTTGACCGTGCCATGCGTCGTCGCCATCAGCACGAAGCGGCGGTCATCGAATTCGCTCACGGCCTGTACGGCCGTGATGCGCTCGCCCTCGCCGAGCTGCAACAGGTTGACGATTGGTTTGCCGCGCGAACCGCGGCTCGCGAGCGGCAGCTGCCACACCTTGAGCCAGTAACATTGGCCGCGATCGGAGAAACAAAGCAGCGTGTCATGGCTGTGGGCAATGAACAGCTTGTCGATGAAGTCTGCGTCCTTGACCGTGGTCGCCATCTTGCCGCGACCGCCACGGCGCTGGGCCTCGTAATCCGTGACCGGCTGGGATTTTGCGTAGCCGGCATGCGACAAAGTTACGACCAGGTCCTGCCGCTCGATGAGGTCCTCGATGGTCACGTCGGACTGATCGGCAATGATCTCGGTGCGGCGCGCGTCGCCATAGGCTTCTTTCATCGCGGCGAGTTCCTCGCGGATGACTTCCAGCAATCGTTCGGGGCGCGCGAGGATATCGCCAAGATCCCGGATCTGGTCCAGTAATTCGGCGAATTCGGTGACGATCTTGTCCTGCTCGAGACCGGTCAGGCGATGCAGCCGCAGGTCGAGGATGGCCTGGGCCTGTTGCTCCGACAGCCGGTATTGCCCATCATGCAGCCCAAGGTCATCCGCGATTCCATCCGGGCGCGCCGATATCGAGCCTGCGCGCGCGAGCATCTGCGGCACGGCGCCGGCAGGCCAGGCGCGCGACTGCAGCGCCACCTTCGCTTCCGGCGGCGATGGCGAGGCCTTGATGACCGCGATGACTTCGTCGATGTTCGCGAGCGCAACCGCGAGCCCCTCGAGCAAATGCACACGGTCGCGCGCCTTGCGAAGATCGTAAATGGTCCGGCGCGTCACGACCTCGCGGCGGTGACGCAGGAACGCATCCAGCATTTCCTTGAGCGACAGCAGCTTCGGCTGGCCGTCGAGGAGCGCGACCATGTTGACGCCAAACACGGTCTGCATCGGCGTCAGCTTGAACAACTGGTTCAGGACCAGCTCGTGGTTCTCGCCGCGCTTCAATTCGATGACGACGCGCAGGCCGTCCTTGTCGGATTCGTCACGCAGCTCGGAGATGCCGTCGATCTCCTTGGCGCGCACGAGATCGGCAATGCGCTCGAGGAGGCGCGCCTTGTTGACCTGGTACGGCAACTCGGTCACCACGATCGCCTGCCTGCCGCGGTCGTCTCTTTCCTCGACGCTGGTGCGCGCGCGCACCGACAAGCGGCCGCGCCCTGTCTTGTAGGCAAGGACGATCTCAGCGGCACCGTTGATGATCCCGGCGGTCGGGAAGTCCGGTCCGGGCACCAGGCGCATCAGGTCGGCAAGGCCCAGGTTGGGATCATCGATCAGCGCGATACACGCGTCGATAATCTCGTTGAGATTGTGGGGCGGGATGTTGGTCGCCATGCCCACTGCAATGCCCGCCGAACCGTTGACCAGCAGGTTCGGAATGCGCGACGGCAGCACCGCGGGCTCCTGCTCGCTGTTGTCGTAGTTCGGCGTGAAATCGACCGTTTCCTTGTCGATGTCCGCCAGCAGCTCATGCGCGATGCGCGACATGCGCACTTCCGTGTACCGCATCGCGGCCGGCGCATCACCGTCCACAGAACCGAAATTTCCCTGTCCGTCGACCAGCAGGTAACGCAGCGAGAATGGCTGCGCCATGCGCACGATCGTGTCGTAGACCGCGGCGTCTCCATGCGGGTGGTATTTGCCGATGACATCGCCGACGATGCGCGCCGATTTCTTGTAGGGCTTGTTCCAGTCATTGCCCAGTTCGCGCATCGCATGCAGCACGCGCCGGTGCACCGGCTTCAATCCATCGCGGACATCGGGCAATGCGCGGCCGACGATCACGCTCATCGCGTAGTCGAGATAGGAGCGCCGCATCTCGTCTTCGAGATTGACGTGCAGCACTTCGCGCGCGATTTCACTCATGCGGTTTTTGTCTTCAATACGGGCATCGGAAGGCCACGAATATTAACACAGGCATGCACCTGTAACAGCGGCCCGGAGGCTATACTTCCGCGATGAACGGTGCACGAAACGTTGATCCAGCAGAGATCTCGAAATTCGACGCCGCGGCATCGCGTTGGTGGGATCCCGACGGCGAGTTTCGCCCGCTTCATGACCTGAATCCTGCCCGGCTCGACTACATCGAGGCACGCGCCGGGCTTGGCGGACGCCGTGTACTTGACGTCGGCTGCGGCGGTGGCCTGCTGGCAGAGGGTATGGCGCGGCGTGGCGCGCGAGTGACTGGTATCGACCTGTCACCTGGCGCGCTGGAAGTGGCACGGCTGCACGCCCTTGAAGACAGCGTGGCTGTCGACTACCGCCTGCTCGCAGCCGAGGAACTCGCTGACACCGATCACGGCACATTCGACCTCGTAACCTGTCTTGAGATGCTTGAGCATGTGCCGGACCCAGGTCAGGTGATACAGGCAATTGCCAGACTCGTCCGGCCGGGTGGCGACGTGGTCTGCTCCACGATCAACCGGAACGCCAGGGCTTTTGCGCTGGCCATTGTCGGGGCTGAATACCTGCTGCGACTGCTGCCGGCCGGTACCCACCAGTACGCGCGTCTCATCAAGCCCTCGGAACTCGCCCGCTGGGGGCGGGACGCGGGTCTCGTGGTCGTTGACCTTGTCGGTCTCGAATATGACCCCATGGCACGCAAGGCACGCATCAGCGCCGATACTTCGGTCAATTACCTCATCCACCTCAGG
>SHZN01000100.1 GCA_009692245.1 Gammaproteobacteria bacterium | reverse complement strand
GGTGATCTTCGGCCACGAGGGCGCGGGCATCGTCATGGACGTCGGCACTGGCGGGACGGCGTTGAAGAAAGGCGACCACATCGTGCCGCTCTACACGCCGGAATGCCGCGAGTGCAAGTCCTGCCTGTCACGCAAGACCAATCTGTGCACGGCGATCCGCGCGACCCAGGGTAAGGGCGTGATGCCGGACGGCAGCAGCCGCTTCTCGATCGGCGGCAAGAAGATCCACCATTACATGGGCTGCTCGACATTCTCGAACCACACGGTGTTGCCGGAGATCGCGCTTGCGAAGATCCGCGAAGACGCGCCATTCGACAAGGTCTGCTACATCGGCTGCGGCGTGACGACCGGTATCGGCGCGGTCATCAATACCGCGAAGGTGGAGCCCGGCGCCAGCGTCGTCGTGTTCGGGCTGGGGGGCATTGGCCTCAATGTGATCCAGGGCGCGCGCATGGCGGGCGCCGGAAAGATCGTCGGCGTGGACATCAACCCGCGCCGCAAGCTGCTCGCCGAGCGCTTCGGCATGACGCACTTCGTGAATCCGAAGGAAGTCGAGGGCGATCTCGTCGCGCACCTGGTCGCGCTGACGGACGGCGGTGCCGACTACAGCTTTGAATGCGTCGGCAATGTTGACTTGATGCGCCAGGCGCTGGAATGCGGCCATCGTGGCTGGGGCGTCTCGGTCATCATCGGCGTCGCCGGCGCCGGTCAGGAAATCAAGACACGGCCATTCCAGCTCGTCACGGGGCGAGTCTGGAAGGGAACGGCATTCGGCGGCGCGCGTGGCCGCACGGATGTGCCGAAGATTGTGGACTGGTACATGGAAGGCAAGATCAACATCGACGACCTGATCACTCACACGATGCCGTTGAAGCAGATCAACGAGGCTTTTGACCTGATGCATCGGGGCGAGTCCATCCGTAGCGTCGTGACATTCTGAAACCACAGCAAGGGGAACACATCATGGCTGCCAAGATTCATCCGTCCGTCGACAACGGTGTCAAGCCCGGTGCGAAGGACTTCAAAGGGGGCACGCTCACCTGTAAATGCGCCAGCGCACCGGTTACAGTGACACTCACGAGTGACGTGGCGCACAACCACGCCTGCGGCTGCAGCAAGTGCTGGAAGCCGGACGGCGCGGCATTTTCCGTGGTGGCGGTGGTGGGGCGCGACAAGCTCTCGGTCACAGCCAATGGCAACAAGCTCAAGGTGGTGGACGCCAGCGCCACCATCCAGCGCCACGCCTGCACCGGCTGCGGCGTGCACATGTTCGGCCGCATCGAGCACAAGGGTCATCCGTTTCATGGCCTGGATTTCGTGCACGTGGAGCTATCCAGGGACAAGGGTTGGGCTGCTCCCGAATTTGCGGCTTTCGTCTCTTCCATCATCGAGACGGGCAGCGCCAAACCTGATCAGATGGCTGCGATACGCGCGCGGCTGAAGGAGCTCAAGCTGGAACCGTACGATTGCCTGTCCCCGGCACTGATGGACGCAATCGCCACTCACACGGCCAAGGCCAAGGGTGTACTCAAGGCTTAGTGAGCGAAACAATCAGTCGCCACGGCGCCTTCGGCGGCGCCGTCAGCTTTCATCGGCACACTTCCGTCGAAACGGATTGCGCGATGCGCTTTGCCGTGTTCCTGCCGCCGCAGGCAGCGAATGGCAGGGTGCCCGTGCTCTATTACCTTGCCGGTCTCACTTGCAGCGAAGAGACATTCATGATCAAGGCGGGCGCCCAGCGTGTGGCGGCGGAGCTGGGTCTCGCGATTGTTGCGCCGGACACGAGCCCGCGTGGCGTGCCGCTACCCGGTGACAGCGACAACTGGGATTTCGGCGTCGGTGCGGGCTTCTACCTTGATGCCACGGAAATACCCTGGTCACGGCATTACCGGATGTATTCCTATGTCACGCGTGAGCTGCCCGCGCTGATCGCCGCAGACTTTTCGGTTGACACGAATCGTCAGGGCATCTTCGGGCATTCGATGGGCGGTCATGGTGCGCTGACGATCGCGCTGAAGCATCCTGATCGCTACCGCTCGGTTTCCGCGTTCGCCCCGATCTCGGCGCCAATGCAATGTCCCTGGGGCCAGAAGGCGTTCACGGGTTACCTCGGCTCGAATCGGGACAGCTGGCGCGCTTATGACGCGAGCGAATTGATTCGCGGCCTCAAGACGGTTGCCGGACGGCCGCCGCTGCTGGTGGACCAGGGGCTGGCGGATCCCTTCCTGCAGCAACAACTACTGCCCGAATGCCTGGAGCAGTTCTGCATAGAAAGTGGCTATCCGCTGACGCTGCGCCGTCACGCTGGCTACGATCACGGTTATTACTTCATCTCGACATTCATCGAGGATCACCTGCGTCACCACGCGCGTACGCTTCAAGCCTGGTAGCGCAACTCGACGCCGGGCGCGAAGCGCTGGTGGTGCTCTTCAGTAAGTGCCGCGACCACTTCCGGCAATGGCCGGTAGTGGTCGACGAATTCCGCAGGCATGCGCTTGGGTCGGCCGCTGTCGAGGTCTACGCAAACGTAATGGATCAGGCCACGTAGCAGCGTCCTGCCATCCGCCGGGCGGAGAATCTGGAAGCGACGGTCGACACGCAGCCGTGCATCTCCGAACACGAGCCAGGTGCCGATCTCGAGTGCATCCTTCGCGAAGGTCGGTGCGAGATAGTGCAGCTGGCTGCGCCAGACCACCAAGCCGCGTCGCGTGGTGATGCAGTGTTCCGGCGTCACGCCAAGTGCGGACGAATGCGCCCAGGCCGTCTCGTCCAACCATCGCAGGTAGACCGAATTGTTGACATGCCCGTAGGCGTCGATATCCGAGGCCCGAGCGGACAACTGGTGGATGAAGGGCGAGGGCATGTCCCAGGCCGCAGTCACCGGTAGAGGATCCTCACGAGCATCCGGAACATCCGGCCGTAGGGCGGCATCATGAATCGCGAGCCGCTCAGGCGCCCGTCGTAGAACACGGGCTTCAGCTTGGAGAAGGTGTCGAAGCCCGCCTTGCCGTGGTATTGGCCCATGCCGCTGGGGCCAACCCCGCCGAATGGAAGGTCCTCCTGCGCCACGTGAAGTGTCGTGTTGTTCACCGTGACGCCGCCTGAGATGGTTTGCCTCAGGACCTTGTCGAGCGCCGCACCGCGGGCACCGAAGTAATAGAGTGCCAGCGGCCGTGGTCTGTCGTTCACATAGGCGATCGCATCGTCGATGGAGCCGTAGCTGACGATGGGCAGCAACGGCCCGAAAATCTCTTCCTGCATCACGCGCATATCGTCACGGACCCCGGTGACCGCCTGCGGTGACATACGACGGCGTTCCGCATCGGTCGGATCCGGATGCAGCGAGTGCACGGTCGCACCCTGGGCGCGCGCATCCTCGATGCTTGCGGCAAGGCGGCGGAACTGGCGGTCATTGATGATGGACGTGTACTGCGGATTGGTCGCGAGCGTCGGGTAGAACTCCCGGGTCGCGGCCCGGCAGGCATCCAGAAACCGGTCGATGTCCTGCTTTGGCACCAGCACGTAGTCCGGTGCGACACAGGTCTGGCCGGCGTTGATCAACTTGCCGTACATGATGCGGCGCGCGGCTTCGACGATGTCGAATCCGTCCGCGACGATCACCGGCGACTTTCCGCCGAGCTCCAGCGTCACAGGCGTTAAGTTCGCGCTCGCGGCCTTCATGACCTCGCGGCCGATGTTGGTTGAACCCGTGAACAGCAGGTGATCGAATGGCAAGGCGGCGAAGGACCGTGCGACGCCGGCATCGCCATTGATCGCCATGACCTCGTCAGACCCAAAGGTCGCCGCAATCAACGACTCGAACAGCGTCCCGAAGCGTGGCGTGTGCTCCGACATCTTGAGCATGACGCGATTGCCCGCGGCGAGCGCTGCGGTCAGTGGCGATACGGCGAGATACAAGGGATAATTCCATGGCACGATGATGCCGACTGCACCCAACGGCTGGCGCATCAGGCGCGCGCTGCCCGGCAGGCTCCACCAGGCAACACTGCGCCGTTCCGTTCGCATCCAGCGACGCAGGCGCCGGCGCGCATAACCGATGCCGTCGACGCTGGTGAACTGCTCGAATAGCAGGGTCTCCTGCGGCGCACGATTGCCGAAATCGGCACTGATGGCGTCGCGGATGGCGACATCGTTGTCACGCAACATGCGCCGCAACTGGTCGAGGCGGTCGCGTCGGGTTGCAATGGAAGGAAATGGCTCAGCGTTGAATGCGTGGCGTTGCTGCGTGATTGCCTGCGACAGCTGGGCCGGATGGGCTGCGAGCCGGGTGGGGTCGTGTGCCGTGGCCATGCAGGGTATTCTAAGCGGATAATTACAGCCCGTCCCGTGGGAGGCCAAATGAAGATCGGTTGCCCGAAGGAAATCAAGGTTCATGAGTACCGCGTCGGCCTGGTGCCCGCCGGCGTCCGCGAACTCGTGACCGCAGGCCATCAGGTGCTGATCGAGTCCGGTGCCGGTGCCGGTATCGGCATCACCGACGACGCCTATCGCGCGTCAGGGGCCGGTGTGCTGCCCGATGCCAGGTCGGTATTTGATGCCGCTGAGCTGGTTGTCAAGGTCAAGGAGCCGCAACTGCCGGAATGCGCAATGCTGCAGCGCGGGCAAGTTTTGTTCACCTACCTGCACCTGGCCGCTGATGCCGCACAGGCGCAGGCACTCGTAAAATCCGGCGTGACTGCAATCGCTTATGAAACGGTCACCGCGCCGGACCGCTCGCTGCCGCTACTGACCCCGATGAGCGAGGTGGCGGGCCGCATGTCCATCCAGGTGGGCGTGACGGCATTGCAAAAGGCCAATGGCGGCTTTGGCGTGCTGCTGGGCGGCGTGCCGGGCGTCGCGCCGGCGCGGGTCGTGATCCTGGGCGGTGGCGTGGCCGGCACAAATGCGGCCCAGATGGCTGTGGGCCTGGGCGCACAGGTCACGATCGTGGATCGCTCGCTGCGCCGGCTGCGTGAACTCGACGCGCAATTCGGCAACACGATCGCGACGGCGTATTCGACGACCGAGTCCATCGAGCGCCTGGTGACCCAGGCCGATCTCGTGATCGGCGCCGTGCTCGTGACCGGCGCCGCGGCGCCCAGGCTCGTCACGCGGGACATGGTGAGCCGCATGGAAAAAGGCGCCGTGCTCGTCGACATTTCGATCGATCAGGGCGGCTGCTTCGAGACCAGCAAGCCGACGACGCATGCGGACCCGACTTACATCGTCGACGGGGTCGTGCATTACTGCGTGACCAACATGCCGGGTGCCGTTCCGCGCACCTCGACCTTTGCACTGACCAACGCGACCCTGCCTTATGCGCGTGCGCTCGCGGACCTCGGCTGGCGCAAGGCGCTGGAACGCGACGCTGGCTTCGCTGCTGGTCTCAATGTGCATGAAGGGGCGGTTACGCACGAGGCCGTCGCGCGCGCTCTAGGCATGTCGTATCGACCGCTCGCCTGAGTGCTGCGCCTAGAAGCCAGAGTCGGGAATAGCCAACGCGGTGTCGTCCAGCAAACGTAGCAGGGCGAGCTTCGGGGTGATGCGCGGCAACTCGTAGCGGAAAAAGAACCGGCAGGCCGCGAGCTTGCCCGCGTAGAAATCACGATCGACTGTGCCGTTCCCGGCGCGCACCGCCGTGAGTCCCTGTGCGAGCCAGCGCCAGGCGACGACCAGGTGGCCCAGGCTGTCCAGATAGAGCGTGGCATTGGCGAGAGCCCGTTCAGGGTCCTTTGCCATGGCACCGACCAGGACTTCCGTCGTACGCGCGATGTCCGAAAGCGCGGCTGCGAGTGTCGCTGCGTATTCCGGGAGTTCCGCCTGGTCGCGCGCCAGCGCAATTGTCTCCGTGATTCGCGCCGCGAGCGCGCGCATTGCGCCACCACCTTGCATCGAGACTTTGCGTCCTAGCAGGTCGAGGCCGTGGATGCCGTGCGTCCCCTCGTGAATGTGATTGAGCCGGTTATCCCGATACAAGCGCTCGACGGGGTGGTCGCGCGTGTAGCCATAGCCGCCCAGCACCTGGATCGCGAGCTTGTTGGCTTCCAGGCAGAATTCTGACGGCCAGGATTTCGCAATCGGCGTCAGGAGCTCGAGCAGCAGATGCAGATCCTGCTGCCTGGCGGGATCGTCCTCGCAGCGTTCCTCGTCGCAAAGGCGCGCGCAATACAGCACCAGCGCAAGACCGCCTTCGACCCAGCACTTCTGCGCCAGCAGCATACGGCGCACGTCCGCGTGCCGCAGTATCGGCACGGGCGGCGCCTGCGGGTC
>SHZN01000099.1 GCA_009692245.1 Gammaproteobacteria bacterium | reverse complement strand
CGTCACCGAATGGGACGATTACAGCGGCCACATCGAGGCCATCGATTCGGCAGAAATCCGCCCGCGGGTAACTGGGCACCTTCGTCGCATTGATTATCAGGAAGGTGGCATGGTCAAGAAGGGCCAGCTGCTCTTCACGATCGATGACCGCGAGTACGGGGCGGCGGCCGATGCCGCGCGCGCGGACACCAGCCGCGCCGACGCGCGTGTCGCTCTCGCCAAACAGGAGCTGGTGCGCGCCGAGTCGTTGATCACTGCCCGCGCCGTGTCGCAGGGCGAACTCGACCAGCGGCGCATGGAGGCGCAGCAGGCCGAGGCCGACCTGCAGGCCGCGCGCGCCCGGCTGGCGCGGGCGGAACTGGACATGGAATTCACGCGCGTGACGGCGCCATTCGCGGGCCGCGCGGGCGCCGCGCTCGTGAAGCCCGGCAACCTGGTCACGCCAAACGAGTCCTTGCTGACCACGCTCGTCTCAGTGGACCCCGTTTATGTGACCTTCACGGGTGACGAGCACGCCTACCTGCGCTACCAGGATCTCGCCCGTGCCGGCAGCCGGCAGAGCTCACGCGACGCGCGCAACCCGGTGCTGGTCGGACTGGCAAACGAGGAAGGCTTCCCGCACCAGGGTGCAGTGGATTTCGTGGACAACGCACTCGACCCAGCCACCGGCACGATTCGTGCGCGCGCGGTGCTGCCGAATCCGGATGGCGTCTTCACGCCTGGCTTGTTCGCGCGCGTGCGGCTGCTCGGTGCATCGCAGAAGGACGCATTGCTGATACACGAGCAGGCGGTGCTGACCGACCAGGATCGCCGCTTCGTGTACATCGTCGGCAAGGGCAGTGCCGCCGAGCGGCGTGACGTCAGGCTTGGCGCGCATGTCGAGGGCCTGGTCGTGGTCGAGTCCGGCCTCGCGCCTGGCGACAAGGTGATCGTCAACGGCATGCGCAAGATCTTTTTCCCCGGCCAGCCAGTGAAGCCGCGCGATGTGCCAATGGACCAGCCGGATTTGCCGGCACCACGGCAGCCCGCAACGGCACCTGCGCCCGCCGCCGGCTGAGACGTCATGTCGAAGCACACCGATTTTTCGAGGATCTTCATCGACCGCCCGATCCTGGCGACCGTAATGTCGTCGCTGATCCTGGTCTCGGGACTGATGGCGATCCCGAGCCTGCCGATCAGCGAATACCCGGATGTGGTGCCACCGTCGGTGCAGGTGACGGCGATCTATCCGGGTGCGAACCCGCGCACCATCGCCGACACCGTCGCCGGCCCGCTTGAAGAAGCGGTCAACGGCGTCGAGAACATGATCTACATGAAGTCGACGGCGAGTTCCGACGGGCAGATGTCGCTGACCGTCACATTCAAGGGCGGCACCGACGTCGACCTCGCCGCGGTGCAGGTGCAGAACCGCGTGGCGCAGGCGATGCCCCGGCTTCCCGAGGCGGTGCGCGCGCTCGGCGTGACGACCGTCAAGGCCTCGCCGACCCTGACGATGGTCGTGCACCTCGATTCGCCGAACAAGACCTACGACGCGCTGTACCTCTCCAACTTTGCCAACCTTCGCATACGCGATGAACTGGCGCGCCTGCCGGGCGTCGGCCAGGCGATCAATTTCGGCATCGGCAACTACGCGATGCGCATCTGGATCGACCCGGCGCGCGCCGCGGCACGCGGGCTCTCGGCCGGCGACATTGTCAACGCGATCCGTGAACAGAATGTCGAGGTGTCCGCCGGCAGCATCGGCAGCCCGCCCACGCCCGCGGGCTCCGTGCTGCAGGTTTCAGTCAACGCACAGGGCCGCCTGGCGTCGCCGGAAGCCTTCGGCGAGGTCGTCCTGAAGGCACAAGGTGCCGAGCTGACGCGCCTGAAGGATGTCGCCCGCATCGAACTCGGCGCCAACAGCTATGCGATCCGCTCCATGCTCAACAATGAGGATGCGGCCGCCATCGGGATCTTCGAGGCACCCGGCGCCAACACGATCGAATTGTCCGACGCCGTCCGTGGCCGCATGGCCGATCTCGAGCGCGGTTTCCCGGAAGACGTCCACTGGTCGGTGGCTTACGACCCGACCATGTTCGTCAGGAATGCGATACGCTCGGTCATCGAGACGCTGCTCGAGGCGATCGCGCTCGTCGTGGTCGTCGTCGTCCTGTTCCTGCAGACCTGGCGTGCCTCGCTGATCCCGCTGATCGCGGTCCCGGTGTCGATCGTTGGCAGCTTCGCCGTGCTGTGGCTGCTCGGTTTCTCGATCAACGTGCTGACGCTCTTCGGCCTGGTGCTCGCGATCGGCATCGTCGTGGACGATGCGATCGTCGTGGTCGAAAATGTCGAGCGCCACATCGAGGACGGCATGACGCCGCGCGCTGCAGCACACCAGGCGATGAGCGAGGTGTCGGGCCCGATCGTCGCGATCACGCTGGTGCTGTCCTCGGTGTTCGTTCCGCTCGCATTCCTGGGCGGCGTCACCGGTGAATTCTACCGCCAGTTTGCGGTGACGATTGCGGCAGCCGTCCTCATCTCGGGCTTCAGCTCGCTGACGCTGTCGCCGGCTCTCGCCGCGATGCTGCTGCAGCCGCGCGGCGCGAAAAAGGATGCGCTGGGGCGCTGGATCGAGCGCGTGGTCGGCCGGCCGTTCGCCGCCTTTAACCGGATGTTCCGCAGCTGCGGCGACCGCTATTCGGGCGGTATCGGCGGCACCATCGCGCGCGCGCCGCGACTGCTCGTGATCTATGCCGTGCTCCTGGTCGTGACCGTAATCGGATTCCGCGCGGTGCCCGGCGGCTACATCCCGTTCCAGGACAAGGAGTACCTGTTCGCGGTGCTGCAGCTGCCGGAGGCGGCGACCATCGACCGCACCGACACAGTAATGCGCAAGATAGGCGAAATCGCGATGGCAGTGCCGGGCGTCAAGAATGTCGTGCAGTTCCCTGGCCTGAACGCCGTGCACTTCGTCGCAACGCCGAATGTGGGCGTGCTGTTCGCCGGCCTCGAGCCGCAGGGCGATCGCGAACTCGCGGCGGGCGAGATCGCTGCGCGCATCAACATGGGCTACAGCCGGATCCAGGAAGGCCTCGCCTTCGTACTGCTGCCGCCGCCGGTGCAGGGCCTCGGCAATGCAAACGGACTCGAGTTCTACGTGGAGGACCGCGGCGGCACCGGTTACGGCGACCTGTACACGCAGACCATTGGCCTGGTCGGCGCGCTCGGCGCCACCAAGGGCTTCGACCGGCTCGGAACCTTCACCTCCTACCAGTCAAACGTGCCGCAGCTCGATGCGAGCGTCGATCGGACCAAGGCCAAGCAGCTGGGGCTTTCACTGACTGACGTCTTCAACACGTTGCAGGTCTACCTCGGATCGGCCTACGTCAACGATTTTAACCTGTTCGGTCGCACCTATTCGGTTTACGCGCAGGCCGACGCTCCTTACCGCGCGACGGTTCAGGACATCGAGGGCCTCAAGGTCCGCAATGATCGCGGCGAAATGGTGCCGCTCGGCAGCGTCGTCGACATCAAGTCGAGTTATGGCCCGGACCCGGTGATTCGTTACAACGGCTACGCCGCCGCCGATATGTCCGTCGGCCTCAATGCCGCCGTGCTGTCCTCGACTGACGGCCTCGGCAAGGTGCAGGAGATTGCGGACCAGTTGCTGCCGCGCGGAATGAACATTGAATGGACCGGCCTCACCTACCAGCAGGTCACGCAGGGCAATGCGGCGCTCTTCGTGTTCCCCCTGTGTGTGCTGCTCGTCTACTTGGTGCTGTCCGCCCTGTACGAGAGCTGGTCGCTGCCGCTCGCCATCATCCTGATCGTGCCCTTGTGCCTGCTGTCGGCGATCGGCGGCACCTGGCTCGTCAACACGATCCATGGTCTGTGGCTCGCGGTCTCGCCATCGGCATACCCGCCGACATTCCTCGACAACAACATCTTCACCAAGATCGGGCTCGCGGTGCTGATCGGGCTTGCCTGCAAGAACGCGATCCTGATCGTCGAGTTCGCGCGCGACCTCGAAGAAGCGGGCAAGGGCATCGTCGAGGCCGCGATCGAGGCCTGCCGCCTGCGGCTGCGGCCGATCCTGATGACGAGTTTCGCCTTCATCGCGGGTGTGACTCCGCTGGTGCTCGCCTCCGGCGCCGGCGCCGAGATCCGCTATGTCATGGGCATCACGGTAGTCGCCGGCATGCTGGGCGTCACCTTCTTCGGCCTCTTCTTCACGCCAGTGTTCTACGTCGTATTGCGGAAGCTGGTCGAGCGGCGTAAGGATCGCCGCGCTGCACGGCTTGTCGCCGAGGGCGCCGGTCATGAATAGATGGCTTGCAGCCCTTGCGCTTCCTGTATTGCTCGCGGCCTGCACCGTCGGCCCGCGTCATCGTGTTCCCGAAGCGCCGCTGCCCGCGCAATTCGACCAGGCGCCGGCCGAAGCGACGGCACAATCCGTCGGGTCGAAGCTCTGGGCACGATTTGGCAGCAGTGAACTCGACACGTTGATCGCGCGCGCGCTCGAGGCCAACACGACCATCGCTCAGGCCGCCGCGAGATTCGCCGAGACACGGGCCCTGAGTGGCTTGTCGCCTTACAGCTGGTTCCCGACGGTCACCGCCGTCGGCGACCAGGAAAAGAGCCAGTTCAGTGGCCAGGATCCTTTTTCGCAGGCGGGAGAGTTCGAGACCTGGCGCGCGGGCTTCGACGCCGCCTGGGAGATCGACCTGTTCGGCAGCCTGCGTAACCAGCAAAAGGCGATAGACCGCCGCGTCGAGGCAGACGCAGCTTCGCTCGCGGACGCGCGTCTATCCATCGTCGCCGAGACCGCGCAGGCCTGGTTCTCGCTGATCGGCGCGCACGAGCGACTCGCGTTGCAGCGGCGCCAGCTCGCTAATCTGGAGGAGAACGTCACGATCTTGCGGGCACGTGTGGACGCCGGCAATTCGACTGCGCTCGATCTGGCGCGATCGGAGGCGCAGACCCGCAGTCTCGCCGCTTCCGTACCCCAGGCCGAAGCCGATGTCGTGCGCCAGGAACAGCGCCTTGCCGTACTGACCGCCTGGCCGGTCGCGACCCTGCGTTCACAGCTCGCATCAACGACGACGATTCCGGATCTGCCCAAGCTGGTCGCAACCGGTACGCCGGAGCAATGGCTCAAGCGCCGCCCGGACATCCGCTCGGCGGAGCGCCAGCTTGCCGCCGCAACCGCCGATGTCGGCGTTGAAGTCGCGGGATATTTCCCGAAGCTGGAGCTTCTGGGCAGCTTCGGCTGGACCGCAGGGACGCGTGACGAGCTAGGCAATAGCGCCACGGAACGCTGGCGTTATGGCCCGTCGCTCAGCTGGAGCTTCCTGAATTTTGGTCGCGTGCGCCAAAACATCAAGGCCGCCGAAGCGCGCGCCGACGGTGCGATCGCGCGTTATCAGGAAACCGTGTTGCGTGCGCTTGAGGAAACCGAGAACGCCCTCGCAGGCTTCCGCGCGGCCAACCAGACCGAGGATGAATTGCGCGCAGCCGCAGCTGCGGCCGGAGAAGCGGCAAGACTTTCGCAGATGCGTTACGACGTCGGAGCCAGCGACTACCTCACCCTGCTCGACGCCGAACGCACAATGCTGGATCTGGAAGATCAGCACGTGCAGGCAGCAAGCCGGCGCGCCACCGCCCTCGCCGCCCTCTACAAGGCCCTCGCCGGCGACCTTTAATTGCCCCCCGACTTGGTGCCGGGTCGCAAGTTCGCAGTTCTGGGCTCCAGGAACGCCCGGACAGCCCACAACACGGCGAGCGCCGCCAGCAGGTGCTTGAGGCTGTGGCCGCTCAAGAAGGCAGTCGCGCCGTAGATCGCGGCGTCGAAATATTCGGCGACCTTCGCAAGCACATAAGCGGCGAGCGACACCCATAGCCAGCCAGCTCGAAGCCCGCGCCCGCTGAACAGCAGCAGCATCAGCGGGATCAACAGCATCGGCAGGAACTGCACGACCGCATAGGGTCGCAGGTCACCGCGCCCCTCAAGTTCCGACCAGTACCACCAGGTGATCGTCGCGACGCCGGCGATGACGAGCGGCCACAACAGGATCCGGCCCAGGTGTTCCGAAACACGATCCTGGATGACCGCCGAGAACAGCGCCATGAACGCGACCGTCATCGGCAGGCGATCCCAGACCAGCGTCGGCGTTGACGGCGACCAGTGGTAATAAGCAGAACCGAAACCGACCAGCGCAACACCGATGCAGAAGACCACGTATTGGGTTTGTGGCGTCTGAACCTGCAGCCGCGACCGCCAGGCAAGCCCGATCAAACCCACGAGCAGGAATGGC
>SHZN01000098.1 GCA_009692245.1 Gammaproteobacteria bacterium | reverse complement strand
CCACTGCCTGTTCCGCGGCCAGGAAGTGAAAATCTGGAAGGTCGAAAGCGGTCGCCCAGTGGCGCGCAACGTGGAGCCCGGTAAGGTGCTTTCTGTGCGCAACGGCGTCATCGAGGTGAAGTGCGGCGACGCGTCGATCCGCGTCGTTGAGCACCACTTCCCCCCCGACTTGCCCGGTGAACAGACATACCTATGAAGTCCGTCCTAGTCGTTGCGCCACACCCAGACGATGAGACGTTGGGCTGCGGCGGTACGCTCCTCCGCCTCGGGAGCGAGGGCGCCAAGTTGCACTGGCTGATCGCTACGGAAATGACGCCGGATGGCTACAGCGCCGAGCAGCGGGGGATCCGCGACGCCGAGATCGTCGCGGTGGCCAAGCACTACGGATTCGCCTCGTTGACATTGTTGGGCCTGCCGGCGGCGCGCCTCGACTCGCAGCCGCGCCATGCGCTGGTCGCGGGAGTTGCCAAGGCAGTCGCCGACATCCAGCCCGACACCGTGTTCCTGCCCAATCCGGGCGACGTGCACACCGACCACACGGTGGTGTTCGAGGCATGCCAGTCGGCACTGAAGTGGACACGGGCGCCGTGGGTACGGCGGGTCAGCGTCTACGAGACGCTGTCGGAGACGGACTTGGCGTTGTCGCCGCGCTATCCCCAGTTCCGCGGCAACAGCCACGTTGACATCAGCGCCACGCTCGACGGCAAAGTCGCTGCCATGCAGATGTACAGGAGCGAGGTCGGCGCGTTCCCCTTCCCGCGCAGCCCCGAGGCGATGCGCGCCCAAGCGGCGACGCGCGGCGCGGCGGCGGGATTTCGCGCCGCCGAGGCATTCATGATCCTCAGCGAGCGCTGGTAGGCCGGTGACGGACGAGTTCATCCCCCTGTCGGCGCCCGACCTGCGTGGTCGCGAGCGCCAGTACCTGACGGAATGCATAGACCAGAACTGGGTTTCGTCGGCCGGGCCATTCGTCACTCAGCTCGAGACTCGCATGGCGGCCCTGTCCGGCCGCGCGCGCGGAGTGGCGGCGGTGAATGGCACCGCGGCACTGCACCTCACCTTGATCGCCCTGGGCGTTGGTCGCGACAAGCTAGTGGTGCTGCCCGACTGGACGTTCATTGCCACTGCCAACGCCGTCATGCATGCAGGAGCGACGCCGTACTTCGTCGACGTCGAGGAGCGCAGCTGGACAATGGACGCGGCACTTCTGGCGAAGGTGCTGAAACAGGAAGCCGGAAAGGTCGCGGCGGTCATCGTCGTGCACACCCTTGGTCATGCGGCGGATATGGACGTGCTATCGCGCGTCTGCGACGCGGCCGAGGTTCCGCTGATCGAGGACGCTGCGGGAGCAGTGGGCAGCACATACAAGGGCAAGCCGCTGGGCGGCCTGAGCCGCGCAGGCTGCTTCAGCTTCAATGGCAACAAACTCGTCACCGGCGGCGGCGGCGGCATGATCGTCACCGACGACCAGGCGCTGGCCGACACCGCCAAGCACCGCAGCACCCAGGCGCGTGAGGGCACCGACTACGTCCATAGCGCGGTCGGCTGGAACTACCGCATGACCAACCTCAACGCAGCAGTGGCCGTGGCCCAGCTGGAGCGGCTGGATGAGATGATCGCCACGAAGCGCGAGATCGCCGCCCGCTACGACGCGAGCCTGGGCGGCACCGACTTGGTGCCGATGCCTCGCCTGGCCTGGGCCGGTCACAACTATTGGCTTTACTCGGTGCTGGCACCGAGCAGAGATGCAGCGGCCGATTTAGTTGCCGCCCTGCGCACCAAGAGCGTCGAAGCGCGCGTATTCTGGCGCGCGCTGTCGAGTCAGGCACCGTACAAGGACGCACCGCGCAGGCTCAACGGCATCGCAGAGAAGCTTTCCGGCCGCACGGTGTCCCTGCCATCATCCAGCAACCTGACGGCAACGCAGCAGACCCGGGTCATCGCGGCGATCAAGGATTGGGCCGCCCGATCGCGCGCGCAAGAGCGCGCCGGCGCTCGCTGATATCGGATCACAGGAATCGCACATGATGTTTCGTGAAGGCCAGCGGCCGTACGTCATCGCCGAGATCGGCGCCAACCACAACGGCGATCTCGCGCTTGCGCGCGAGCTGATCGACTCGGCCAAGGCGCTCGGCGCCGACTCGGCCAAGTTCCAGTCGTGGGACATCAACCTGTTCAGCAAGAAGGTGTACGAGGACAACTACTTCCTGTCCGACGACTACCGGAATCGTACAGACTACACGCTGAAGAAGATCGTCAACGAGTTCGCCGTCACCCGCGCGGAGCTCGGCGAGCTCGCCGCCTATTGCACGAAAGCCGGCATCGACTTCGCGTCTACCCCATTCGCCGAGGACCAGGTCGAGCCGTTGGTGACGTTCGGCGCGCCGTTCGTGAAGATCGCGTCGATGGACGTGACCAACGATCGCCTGCTGCGGGTTGCCGCCGAGACCAGCCTGCCGGTCTTGCTGTCCACCGGCATGGCCGAACTGGGTGAGATCGACCGCGCCTTGGCGATCCTGGTGCAGGCAAAGGCCAAGGAGATCGTCCTGCTGCACTGCGTCGCGATCTATCCGACACCGCCCTCGGAGCTGAACCTGCGCAACATCACCATGCTGCGCAACCAGTTCGGCTATGCCGTGGGCTTCTCGGACCACTCCGTCGGCGTTGAGGCGTCGATCGCGGCTACCGCTCTTGGCGCAGTCGTGATCGAGAAGCACTTCACACTCAACAACAACATGTTCGGCTGGGACCACAAGATGTCGGCCGACCCCAAGACCCTCGGCGACATGATCAAGGGCATCCAACTTGCACACTCCATGCTGGGAAGCGACCAACGCCGCATCGGCCCCACCGAGTTGCTCCAGCGCCAGAGCTACCGGCGCAGCGTCGTGGCGGCGCGTGACATTCGTGCCGGCGAGAAGATCGGCGCCGACAACACGGTGTACCGGCGTCCCGGCACCGGCCTCGATCCGTCGCTGTTCCACCTAGTCAACGGCGGCACGGCGCTGCGCGACATTCCGTACGATACAATGATCTCGCTCAACGACGTCGTCGTCGCGGATCGGCAATAGCTCGGCGAGCGGCAGGAATGCGGATGTTGGTGTGCACCGCGGTGTACGAGGCCGGGCGGCCATTCGTCGGCGCCTGGTGCGACTCGATCAACGAAGCAGCCGGCCGTTATGAAGGTCCAGTTTCCGTGCTGCTGCTCATCGACGGCCTAGCCGACGCGCGTCGCTCGTACGCGGCAGTTAGCGCGCACCTGCCGGTGCAACTCGTTGAGCCGGGGCCGATGGCCGGCGTGGCTATGGTCCGGCGCGAGATGCTCGCAGCGGCCCGCGCGACGGAGTGCGATGCCTTCGTGTTTGTCGACATGGACGACGTGGCCGAGCCTGACTGCCTAAATCTGCACCGCGACGCCCTTGCCGACGCGGATGCAAGCTATGGCGACGCACGAGTCATCGGCGATGACGGCGCTGAGATCGCCGCCAGCTTCTTTGCCGACTGCGATGTTCCGACAAGCGTGGATTCGGTCGATCCCTTGCGACGCCGCAACTTCATGGGACTGACTAACACTGCGGCGCGCCGCGACCGAGTTCCTGCCGCCGCGTACGACGTCCCAGTCGACGTGATGGCGGTCGATTGGTGGTTCTATTCAACACTGCTGATCACTGGCCGCCGGGCCAAGCGCACGCGCGCAGCGGTATCCGGCTATCGGCGCCACGGCGGCAGCATGATCGGGAGCGGGCACGCAGCAACGGCGGCAGGCCTAGCGCGGCGGTGCGACGTCGTCGCAGCGCATTGCCGGCGCTTTGGGGATGACGCCGTGATGCGCGAGTTTGGCCACCGCGCCGCCGGCTTGCGCGACGAGGTGCGGCGCGAGCCGCGCGCCGCCGAGCGTCACCTTTCGCGCCTGTCGCCGCGACCATTCGTGTGGCACGAGGACGTCTGGCGCCTCACCAGCGAGGGGGCTGTCCAATAATGGCGAAGGCCGGCGTGCAGCAGAAATACGATGCCCTGGCACTGCTGGGCGGACCGGCCGTGCGGCCTGGCGGGCAGAAGCCTTACAACACCATCGGCGCGCGAGAGAAACAGGCTGTGATCGCGGTGCTCGATAGCGGCGAGCTGTCTGGCTTCGTCGCCTCGGCCGGTCCGGAGTTCTGGGGTGGCACGCACGTTCGCGCGCTGGAGGCTGCGTTCAAGCAGCATTTCGGGGTGCGCCACGCCATCGCGGTCAACTCCGCCACTTCGGGGCTGCACTGCGCGACGCTGGCAATGGGCCTCAACCCCGGCGACGAAGTCGTCGTTCCGCCCTACACGATGTCGGCGACCGCCACCGCGGTCGTCATGGCGGGGGCGGTCCCGGTCTTTGCCGACATCGAACCGCAGACGTTCGGGCTCGACCCTCAATCGGTGCGGGACAACCTGACGCCCTACACCAAGGGCATCATTGCAGTGAACCTTTTCGGCCACCCGGCGCGCCTGAACGAGTTGAGGGAACTTGCCGACGAGCACGGGCTGTTCCTGATCGAGGACAACGCACAGGCTCCCGATGCGATGTGCGGCGACCGCAAGGCGGGGACCGTCGGCGACTGCGGAATCTTCAGCCTCAACCGCCACAAGACGATGCAGTCCGGCGAGGGCGGCGTACTGATTACCAACGACGACAAGATCGCGCTGAAAGCAGCCCTGGTGCGGAACCACGGCGAAGTTGTCGTCGCCGCCATGGCGGTTGACGACATTGTCAACACGATGGGGCTCAACCTGCGCATGACGGAGATGGAGGCCGCGGTCGCTGGGGTGCAGTTCGACCGCCTGGCAGAGCTAAACGAGCAACGCCAAGTGAATGCTGCCTACCTGACGCGACGGCTCGCCGAGGTGGACGGCATTGCGCCACCGGATGTCGCGGCTGGGTGCAGCCACGTCTACTACCTGTATGCGATGAAGTACGATGCCGAGGTCACTGGCATTCCACGCAACATCTTCTGCGAGGCGCTGACCGCCGAGGGTTTCTATACGCGCGCCGGATACGTGAAGCCGATCTACCTCGAGCCGATGTACCAGCGCAAACTGGCGGTTGGCTCCGGTGGCTTCCCATTCACTGCGAGCCCGCGCAATGCGTCCCTTAGCTACCGCAAGGGACTGTGCCCAGTGACCGAGCGAATGCAAGACCACGAGCTGATGCTCACCACGGTGTTCCAGCCGCCGAGCCAACAGCACGACCTCGACCTATATGTCGAGGCGATCCACAAGGTCATTGCGCACCGCGAAGCACTCTTGGCGTACCGCACCCGCGGCGCAGCGGGCGTATGAGCGTCGTCGGAGTCCTGCAGGCGCGCATGGGATCGAGCCGGCTGCCCGGCAAGGCTCTGCGTCCATTGGCGGGAAAGCCGCTCGTGTGGCACATGATCGATCGAATGCGACGCACAGGGGTCTGCGAACGGATCGTTCTGGCGACCACGATGGACCCCCGCAATGCGCCACTAATCGAGTTTGCGCGCGCCGAGGGGCTCGAAGTGGTGCAGGAGGAAAGGGAGAACGATCTTGCATCGCGCATCATGCAAGTGGTCAGCCTTACGGGCGCCGATTTCCTGCTGAAGACGGGCGGGGATTGTCCGCTGGTCGATCCAGACGTAATGCGAGGAATGGTCGCTCGCGCGATTTCAACAGGTGCCGATTTTGTTTCGAATCGAGTGCGCTGGACCTTTCCGATTGGACTGAGCTGCGACGTCGTTTCGGCGAGTTCAGTGCGCTGGTGCGACTCGAACCTCTCCAAGGCTGAGGAACGTGAGTTGTTCGCGGTCTACATCCGGGACCACCCGGAGCGCTTCAAGGTCGCCTCCTTCGAACACGAGCACGACCTCAGCCATCATGGCTGGACAGTCGACACGCCGGAAGACTACGCCTTCATTCAGTCCGTCTTCGATGCCCTCTATCGGGAGGGCGGGTGCTTCGGCATGAACGACGTGCTTCGGCACTTGGAGGCGAAGGGGTCAGCCTGAATGTGCCTCGGCCGCCTGTTCGCAGCTCGCCAGATTGCGTCATGAAGACTCTCGGTCACCTGGAACGCTACCTGACGCGTCCGGATACCATCGTTCGCGCGGTATTGGAGCTGTTCAGTAGCGCTGAACACCAATTCTGTCTGGTAGTCGACGGCGAGCGGCGACTGCTCGGCGCCGTCACTGACGGCGACATTCGCCGCGCCATTTTGCTCGGCATTGCGCTGGACGATCCGGTGCGGCGCTGCATGAACCGCCAACCGACGGTGGGACGCGTGCACTGCGCGACAGAGAATGCCAAACTTCTGAAAGG
>SHZN01000097.1 GCA_009692245.1 Gammaproteobacteria bacterium | reverse complement strand
GCGTTTCACGCACGGGAAATGGCAGTGCGTCCCTGCACCGCCCAAGGAAGGTCCGGTTGTGCGGACCTTCCTTGACGATGCCGACAGGGCGTTCATCGCCCGCAGACGTGCCCGGCGACTAGACGCGCGGGCCCTCGACACCTGCGTGTGCTCGGGCGCTGGTCACCGGCGAAAGTCATATTGCGCGCCAGCGCCGCACGAGGATGCGCACACCCCCGAAGCGCTTCTTTGCCACCCGCCGTGGCTGTTGAAGGCGCCTGCCATCTCTCGGCACCTGCTCGACACGCACGCACTGCGGGCCGAATACAGCCTGATCGACGACATGCCAGCCAAGGATCCTCGGCAAGACCGCGTCCGGCGGTTCTGCGCAGACGGAACGCTGCGCGTTGCGCCCATCCCGTGAGTTTCACGCACGCGGAATGGGCGTGCTTCCCTGCACCGCACGGGAAGGTCCGCTGGTGCGGACTTCCCTGGCACCGGTACCGTGTCGCGCCGCGCCGCGCCGGCTGAATGTGGCGCGATCAGGCGCCGCCTCATTCCGGCGCTGGCTGCACGAGGAGCGCGTGATGTTGGACGACGTACACTTCGACCACGCACTGCTCAACGCCCGCAAGCGCGAGTTCCATGGGCGGACAGCTCGGACAATCCGCATGCCATGCCCCGGCGGGAGCCATCGCCAGCAGCGCCGTCGGGCACGTCAGGCGTCACCCGGGCCAGGGCCCGGCACGCGGAAACACAAGTGCACTTTCTTGTGCGATCGCGGCAATTCACTGATGGAACCGCGGAGGGAGCATCGTTGAGCACCACAGTCATACTGTTGGCGGGCCCCGGACCAGCGGCGGAGACGCGACTTCGGCAACTGCAGAGACTTGCCGACAGGAACGGACTGGTCCGCTTCAGACTCGTCGATGCGCGACGGCCGGCGGCGCAGGTGATCGCGGACTGCGCTGGCGCGGCAGTGCTCATCGCACCCAACAGCGAGTCCAGCACGCCCATCGCCGCCGGCATTGGCGGACTCCGGCTGCTGCAGACGTTCAGCGCCGGGACCGATCAGCTCGACAAGGCGCTGCTGCTGAATCACGGCATCCGGGTCGCCAACAATGGCGGCGCGAACGCCGTTTGCGTGGCCGAGCACGCGATCTGGCTGATCCTCACCATCAACCACAAGTTCGACCGCCAGATCGAGAGCGTTCGCGCCGGGCGCTGGGCGGCGGGCGTCACCGGTCCGCTCAGCGAGTTCACGACGCTGGTGGGCAAGCGCGTGGGCATCGTCGGGTTCGGGCGCATCGGCTCGCGCGTGGCGAAACGCCTCAAGGGCTGGGAGTGCGATGTGGTCTACCACGACATCGCGACGTTCGACGCCGCCTACGAAGCAGACGCCGGGGCGCGCCGCGTGCCCCTCGGCGAACTGGTGGCGACGTCGGACTTCGTGTCGCTGCACGTGCCACTGGACCGCCAGACACGCAAGATGGCGGGCGCCGACATGTTCAAGGCGATGAAGCCGACGGCGGTGCTGATCAACACGTGCCGCGGCCAGGTGGTCGACGAGGCGGCGCTCATCGCCGCCCTTCAACGCGGCGAGATCTGGGGCGCCGGTCTCGATGTCACCGAGGTGGAACCCACTGATCCGGGCAATCCGCTGATCACGATGCAAAATGTCGTCATCACGCCGCACCAGGGGGCGCGCGTCATCCAGTCCGAGTGGAATGCCGTCCTCAACGCCGTGGAGAACGCCGAACGGGTCGCCCGGGGACTCGAGCCAAACTGGGTCGTGGACCCGGTCTGACAAACACCGGAGTGGAGACCATGGAGCAACCCTACGAACGCAACCGCTACCTGGCGCAACCCGCCGAGATCGACGCGACGGTCTTCGTTGCCGAGAGCGCCGACCTCATCGGCGGCGTCAGGATCGGCGCGCACTCGAGCATCTGGTATCAGACCGTCATCCGCTGCGACGACGAACCCATCGTCATCGGCGAAGGCACCAACGTCCAGGACGGCTGTGTCCTGCACACCGATCCGGGCCAACCCGCCATCATCGGCAACTACGTGACCATCGGTCACCGCGCCACGGTGCACGGCGCGCGCATCGCGGACAACGTGATGATCGCCATCGGCGCCGTGATTTTGTCGGGCGCCACCATCGGTTCCAATTCGATCATCGGCGCTGGCTGCGTCATCACGGAAGGCAAGGACATTCCGCCGAATTCACTGGTAGTCGGTATCCCCGGCCGCGTCATCAGATCAGTGTCGGACGAGCAGAGCAGGCGCATACGCAGTACCGCCGAGGTCTACATCGACCGCGGCAGGAAGTACCTCGAACGCCGCGCTGCCCTCGCCGCCAGGCGCTGACAGGCTGCTGAAAAACGATTCCCTGGGGCTCGATCAAAAGGAAAGGGTCTTCAGGGTCTGTGGTGGGTGGTTTGAGCTGTCGGATCGCCGTACTGCCAGCCCAGTCAAGGCGCTTTGCGCCTCCTTCGCTGCGCTACGGCCTTCGGTGACTGTGCCAGCATTCCGGCGAAGAGCTGTGGATGGCCGAAAGCGGTGCTTTCGGCCAAAGTGCCACAACCTCGGCCACCGATGAGCGAACGCCGTGCAGGACAAGCGCTTTATCAGCAGCGCTTGGGCATCGTTGCACCTGGCGACCGCTTCAGGACTGCGATCTATTTCCACCTTGGTGGTCTCGATCTGTATCCGGAATCACTGAAATTCGCCCACACGAATTCCTGAAGCGCCAAAAAGATGGCGCCAGACCTACGCGAAACATTGGGGCTCTTGACCAATTTCCGCCGGCGCCGCGTTCAAGACAGCAAAACTCCTGCTTTTTCAGCAGCCTGCTGACCCGGGTGCTGCCGGCGATGTGCATCGGCCGGCGCGCAGTCCGCCGGGACATCCCCGGCGGCTCGACCTGGATGGACGGCGCGGTGCGGCGCCGGCGTGCCGCCAACTCGAACGGCTCGAACGGAAGCGCCGGCCGCGCCCGCGGCGACTACTTCTCCGCGCCTTCGATCGGCGCGACCGCCGGCGCCGTCGTCGTCAGCAGCGACCGCGCACCGCTGCGCACGAGCGCCGAGGCCGGCGGTGCCTGAAAGAAACTGAAGCCGGCGCGGTTGCGCCAGTTGACCGGACCGCCGAGCTTGCGGCCCGCGCGTAGCGTCACGTCGTGGATGCGCATCACCATCGCTTCGTACCGGGGATCGCCCTGGGGTACCCCGGAAAAGCTGTAGAGGTCGGTAGCGGCCGTGAAGACCACGTCGACTCCGGGCACCGCCGCGATCGCCTCGGCGTTCTCGACGCCCGCCGGCGACTCGATCATCGCCACCACCATGATGTTGTCGTTGGCGGTGGCGCGGTAATCGCTGCCCCAGAGTGCCCCGTATTGACCGCCGCCGAGGCTGCGCACCCCGGCCGGCGGATACTTCGCGAACCGCACCGCCGCCTCTGCCTTCCGCGCTTCTACCACCATCGGCACGATGATTCCGAGGGCGCCGGCATCAGTGGCCTTCTGGATGTCGCCCTCGGTGGCATCGGGAACCCGGATGAAGGGCACGGCCGGCAGGTCGCGACCGGCCCAGATCATCCGCGCGACGTCCTGGAAGGTCAGCGGGCTGTGCTGCATCTCGATCCACAGGAAGTCGAATCCGGCGCCGGCCATCGCGCGGTAGATGTCCGGGTCGGGCGTCTCGATGGTGCCGCCGATGACCTGCTTCCCGGCCGCGAGCTTTTCCTTGACGGTGTTGTACATGGAAGGTTCCTTGCGTTGAAACTGGCTTTGAAAGATGCATTGAAAGATCGACGCCGCTCACGGCCGGCCGTGTCGATCGCGTTCACCGCCGGCGGCGGCGCGCCGGTGGCCGCGCCTCACTCGATCTGCAGGCGCGCAAAGCGCGCGGGGCGCTTCTCCACGAACGACGCGACGCCCTCCTTGAAATCGTCGCGCGCCAGGCTCTCGTCCATCCAGGTGTTGCTCTCGCGCATCGAGGCGCCAAGTTCGCGCTGCAGGTGCCTGTAAACCTGCCGCTTCATCATCATCAGCGACATCGGTGCCGCCGTGCCGGCGATTGCGCGCAGGTAGTCCTGCGCGTCCTGCACGGCGGCACCCGGCGCACAAAGGCGGTTCGCCCATCCCATGCGGTAGGCGTCCTCGGCATCGACCCGGCGCGAACTCCAGAAGATGTCGAGGGCATTCGCCGGCCCGATGAGCCGCGGCAACATCCAGCTGGTGCCGTGCTCGGCGATCAGGCCACGCGGCGAGAACGACGAGACGATGCGCGCCGTGCGATCCATGAAGCGCATGTCACAGAATGTCGCATAGCTGAAGCCAAGGCCGGCGCAGGCGCCATTCACGGCAGCGAGCAGCGGCTTGCGCAGGCCGAGGAAGTAGGCAGGCGAGAACTTGTAGTTCGGATCGTCGTCGGGGTTGCCGGCGTTGGCGGCCAGATGCTCGTACGCGACGCCGACCCGCTTGCCAGCCGCGCTCATCGCGCCGAGCGCGTTCATGTCGACACCGGAACAGAAACCCCGTCCGGCCCCGGTCAGGACCGTACCGATGACTTCGGCGTTGCGTTCCGATTGATCGAGCGCATGCCGGATCTCCGCCTGCGTCAGGTCGGTCAGCGCATTCAGCGTCGCCGGCCGATTGATCGTGATGGTGGCAACCGGACCATCGACGGCAAAGAGAATCTCCGCGTATTCGACCATGCCGCGCACCCCGACAATGATGTTCTGGCCATGTTAGCGGGCCTTCGCACCCAACCGACATTGCAGCGGCGGCGGCCACCGCCGTCAGCGCGCCGCAGCCGGCGGGCATTGCGTCGGTGCGCGCGCCAACGGCAGCCGCAAGTGCCGTGGGGCGCGCGCGAAACGCGCCGGCTCCTGCATCAGCGGTTCGTGGCGGCAACGCCCGAATGGCCTGGCTCGATCTGGCGTCGCGGCCCACTACCGCCAGCACCCGCGTCCAGCTCGGCAACGAACGCTGGCTGGAGCCGGGCCATCTCCACCGCGAACCACAGCGCCATGGCGCCACCACGCGCATCGACGCCGTTGGTGAACGGTCGATCCACGTAGGCAACGCGGGTCGGCAGCGGCCCGGTTCCGACGCAGACCCGCGTCAGCGCACCGTCGTCACCAATGCCGCCGGCCACCCCTCGCCAGGCTCGCTCGACCACCTCGCGCCAGGGCTCCGCCGGCAGCCACCCGCGGCGCCAGCCACGGGCGATGGCAAGGCCGATCATGCTCGACGCGCTCTGTTCCAGGTACGTACCAGGATCGTCGATCAGCTGATGCCAGAGACCGCTTGCGTGCTGCAATTCGCCCAGCGCTTCCACGTGGCGCCGGTACATGGCCAGGCACTTCTCCCGCACCGCGCCGTCATCGAGGTACGTCAGCGCCTCCGCCAGGCCCAGCGCCGCGAAGGCGTTTCCGCGCCCCCAGAAATACGGTGACGCATGGCAGTGCCAGAAGAGGCCATTCGCCCGTTGCGTATCGACCTGCTCGAGGAACTCGCCAAGTCGTCGTCGATATTGCCGGTCCCCGGTCACCGCAAACGCACGCCCAAGCAACGTGCCGGCGAAGAAGACGTCTTCGACGCGTACGTCGGCGTCCGGCACGAATCGATCGGCCAGCGTCGTCAGCAAGCTGCGATAGCCAGGATCGGCGGTGAGCTCCAGCATTTCGTCGGCGAAGCAGCCCACGGCAAGACACGCTGCCGCGCGCGGTATGCGCGCGGGGTCAGCAAGCAGCGGGCGGGCCAGCGCTGCGATGTCCGCCGCAACCGCGTCGCAATTGCCATCGAGCCCGGCAAGGCGAAGGCGGCCGGAGAACGCGACCCCGGTCGGGTAGGTGGTCTGGGCATCGATTTCGTGCCCGTAGACAACGGCCAGCCGGCGCGCGTACTGGAGCGCATGGAGGCGCGGTGGCTCGCTCACAGTTCCCTCCCGGCAACGACCTGATGGAAGCGAACCGCACTCCGGGTCCGACTCAAACCCAGCACGATCGGCCCGGTCGTTGTAACACCTCGATCCAATCGGCGTCGGTGCGGCGGTCCCCGCGTCCCGGCAAGTGCACCCGACGTCGACCGTCTGCCACGTTGCTACCCGCCTGGCGCGCCCTCGGTTCGGCTAGGATCGGCCGCTCTCGTGGACACAAGCAAGGGTGGGATAGATGAAAGTTGCAATACAGGGGCGCGCACAGGGACCGCAAAGAGAGCTGTACGCGAAGGCAGGCATCCAGGTCGTCGAAGGTCCGTGCCGGACCGAGGCCGAGATGATCGCGCTCATTGGCGACGCCGACGCCGCGCAGGTCGCCCTGATGCCGCTCACCTCCCGGC
>SHZN01000096.1 GCA_009692245.1 Gammaproteobacteria bacterium | reverse complement strand
AATGGCACGGCCTGGCGGACACCGAAACGCGCTATCGGCAGCGCTATGTCGACTTGATCGTGAACGAAACGGCGCGCGGAACATTCAGGACGCGTACGCACATCGTGAGATTCCTGCGTGCGTTTCTGGACGCACTCGATTTCCTCGAGGTCGAGACGCCGATGATGCAACCGATTCCGGGCGGCGCGATCGCCCGGCCATTCGTGACGCATCACAATGCGCTCGGCCAGGACATGTACCTGCGCATCGCGCCGGAGCTGTACCTGAAGCGCCTGGTCGTCGGCGGATTCGAACGCGTATATGAGATCAATCGCAATTTCCGCAATGAGGGCCTGTCGACGCAGCACAACCCCGAATTCACGATGCTGGAGTTGTATCAGGCTTATGCGGACTGCGAGGATTTCATGGGCCTGGTCGAGCGCATGATGCAGGGTCTTGCCGATTCGGTAGCAGGATCACGCGAGATCGTCTATCAGGGCAGGCGGCTGAATTTCGGCGGGCCATTCGCCAGGCTTTCGGTCGAGCAGGCGATCCTTGCCGGTGATCCGGCGCTCGATCGCACGCGACTGCGCGACATCGCCTATCTCCGCGAGGCCTGCGCAAGGCACGACATTACGCCCGGCCAGGAAGACGGCGCCGGCAAGTTGCAAATCGACTTGTTCGACAAGACCTGCGAGCATCGGCTCGAGCAGCCAACATTTGTGCATTCATATCCGGCGGAAGTGTCTCCGCTGGCGCGCAGGCGTGACACCGATCCGTTCGTGACTGACCGCTTCGAGTTCTTCGTGGATGGGCGCGAACTCGCCAATGGTTTTTCGGAATTGAACGACCCGGAGGATCAGGCCGAGCGATTCCGTGCGCAGGCCGCCCGCAAGAAGGCGGGCGACGAGGAAGCGATGTTCTACGACGCCGACTATGTCCGCGCGCTGGAGTACGGAATGCCGCCCGCTGCAGGACTCGGCATTGGCATTGACCGGCTGGTGATGTTGCTGACGGATTCGCCCAGCATCCGGGATGTCCTGCTGTTCCCGCAGCTTCGGCAACAGGCGGAGACGGGCCAGTAGCGGCAATCAGGGCGATTGGGCGCGGCGGCGATTCAGCCGCCGTTCAAGCGTCAAACGCAGTCGTGGCGACCGGAACGGCGTAGGGCAAGTCGGCTGGCACCAGTTCCGAGGAGCCGGGCCTGGATCCCAGCAGGTCGCCGCTGTAGCGCAGCTCCGTGACCGCGAGCAATTCCATTCCGCGTGGTCCATTGCAGCTTGCCACGACCTGGGCCGCCTGCGACTGGTCGCTGTAAAGCGCCTGCCCCGGCCGGAATACCGCAGCTGCAGGACCCGCATAGCGCAGCATGCGGCGCTTGATCCGGCCAAGATGCTGCGTGCGCGCGACGATTTCCTGACCTACATAGCAGCCCTTCGTAAAGCTGACGGCCGACAGCAAGTCGAGATTCAGCATTTGCGGGATCCAGTTGCCAGCCGTTTCCGGGTGGACGGCCGGCTCGCCATCCTCGATGCAGCAGCGTTCCCAGTCGTCGGATGCCGCCTGGTTCGCGTCGTTGCACACCGCCGCCATCGATAACGGCGAGCCCACCAGCATTTGCCGGCGCGGACCGGCCACCAACATGGTCACGCCTGCGGCGCCCATTGCCTGCGACCAGTTTCCGCCCGGCGCTGCGTCCAGCATGCCGGCGACGGCGAGAGCATCGCTGCGATCCTCGATTGAGACCTCGGCGCGCAGGACAGATTTTTCGAGACGCGCAATCAGCGGCGCTGCCAGAGACCGTTGAACGACAATCAGCACGGCGGCGCCGCGGGATGCAAGGCGCAGGATCTCGAGCACCCTGCCTTCGCGATTGCAGGCGGCGGCCAGGAGCCCCGGGTGACGTTCGAGCCCCAGCAGGTCATTTGTCAGCTGTCCCTGCAGAAAGGAACGCGCGTCGCGCCCGGAAACAGTGACGACCGAGTATGCCGGCAGGAAAGTACAGCTTAATCCTGGCATCGGAGACATCGTAGCGCAGTGCAACTCGTGGAAGACGCAGCAAATGGCCTTGGGCAGCAGAATCACGATCTGGCAGAATGGAGCGTGATGCAAGCCCATCGGCCGCTGTCGCCGCACCTGCAGGTGTACCGCCTGGCGCTCGGGACAGTCCTGTCGGGCCTGCACCGCATCTCTGGTGTTGCCCTGTCCGCCGCCAGCCTGCTGTTGGTGGGATGGCTGGTCGCAGCGGCGCGCGGCGCGGAGCCTTATGCGGTGGCAATCCGGTTCTTCTCGAGCGTGCCCGTCAAGCTCGTGCTGGCCGCGGCACTGGCCGCTTTCTGGTATCACCTTTTTGCCGGACTACGGCATATGGCCTGGGATGCGGGACTCGGTTTCGAAAAGGCGGTCATCCGAAAAAGCGGCATGACCGTCGTCGCGCTCGCTGCTTTGGCGTCAATTTTGACGCTGGCGCTGGCCCGGCACTTCTTCCTGACTGCGCCATGACGGGGCGTTCTCCGCATGGCGCAGCGGCCGCCCGGCCTGACCCGCATGCGACACGCCACTGGCGTAATCAGCGCTTGAGCGCAATCGCCTTGCTGCTGCTGGGTCCCTGGTTCATTTACAAGTTGCTGACGCTGCCGGCGCTGGATTACGCGACCGTGACCGCGTGGATCGCCGAGCCGCTGCAGGCGCTCTTGCTGCTGCTATTCGCCTGGAGCGCGCTGTGGCATTCGGCACTCGGTGTGCAGGTCGTGGTCGACGACTATATTGGCGGCCGCTTGCACGTCCCGACGGCGCGACTCCTGCAGGTATCACATTGGGCGGCGGCCATCGCGGTCGCCTGGTCGATCTGGATAATTACCCAGGGCGGCGCATGAAGGCCTACGAACTGGTCGAGCATGAATTCGACGTCATCGTGGTCGGTGCCGGCGGCGCCGGATTGCGCGCGACCATGGGTCTTGCGGAGGCGGGGCTCTCCACCGCATGCATCACCAAGGTATTCCCGACCCGCAGCCACACGGTGGCGGCGCAGGGCGGCATCAGTGCGGCGCTCGGCAACATGGGAGAGGACGACTGGCGCTTCCACTTCTACGACACGATCAAGGGCTCGGACTGGCTCGGTGACCAGGACGCGATCGAATTCATGTGCAAGGCAGCGCCTGCGGCCGTCATCGAGCTCGAGCACTTCGGATTGCCATTCTCGCGAACCGAGGACGGGCGAATCTACCAGCGGCCATTCGGCGGCATGACCACGAACTACGGCAAGGGAATCGCGCAGCGCACCTGCGCCGCCGCGGATCGCACCGGTCACGCGATGCTGCACACGCTCTACCAGCAATGCCTCCGGCACGAAGCGAAGTTCTTCATCGAGTACTTCGCGATCGACCTGATCATGGAACGCGGCGAATGCCGCGGCGTGCTGGCGCTCGACATGGCGACCGGCACCATGCATCGGTTCCTGGCCCAGACGACGATTCTCGCCACCGGTGGATACGGCCGCACCTATTTTTCCTGCACATCGGCGCACACCTGCACCGGTGATGGCGGCGGCATGACATTGCGCGCCGCTTTGCCTTTGCAGGACATGGAATTCGTGCAGTTTCATCCGACCGGCATCTACGGTGCCGGTTGCCTGATCACCGAGGGCGTGCGTGGCGAGGGCGGCATCCTACGGAATTCCGCGGGTGAGCGGTTCATGGAGCGATACGCGCCGAACGCCAAGGACCTGGCCTCGCGCGACGTCGTCAGCCGCGCGATGACGATCGAGATCCGCGAGGGCCGCGGGGTCGGTCCCGCGCACGATCACCTCTTCCTGCACCTTGAGCATCTCGGCGCCGAGGTGATCCACAAGCGGCTGCCGGGAATTGCCGAGACCGCGATGATCTTCGCGGGGGTCGACGTGACCCGCGCGCCGATCCCGGTGTGTCCCACGGTGCACTACAACATGGGTGGAATTCCCTGCAATATTCACGGGGAAGTGCTGACCGTCCGGAATGGCGATCCGGAATCCGTCGTGCCGGGCCTGATGGCGATCGGCGAGGCGGCCTGCGTTTCGGTTCACGGCGCAAATCGCCTGGGCTCCAATTCGTTGCTGGACCTGGTGGTGTTCGGGCGGGCGGCGGCCGAGCGTTGCGCGGCGGTCCTGAAACCGGGGGTGACTCGCGGCATGCCCGCAGCCCAGGCGACCGATCCGCTGCTGGCGCGCTTCGATCGCGTCCGCCATGCCAGCGGCAGCCGGCCGACCGCTGCGATCCGGGATGAGATGCAGCGCGGCATGCAGCTCGACGCCGCTGTCTTTCGCAGCGGCACCAGCCTTGCCGATGGCTGCAAACGCCTTGCGCAGACCTTCGAGTCGTTCTCAGAACTGCGTATTTCCGACCGCTCACTCATATTCAACACCGACCTGATCGAGGCGCTCGAGCTGGACAACCTCCTGCGGCAGGCCCTGGCAACGATCCACTCGGCGGCGAATCGCACCGAGAGCCGCGGCGCGCATGCCCGGGAGGATTTCCCGAAGCGCGACGACGCCATCTGGTTGAAGCACTCGCTTGCATGGGTCACAGACGATGGTGAGGTGCGATTTGACTATCGCCCGGTGCACCTGAACACACTGACTGGCGACGTGGACGCAATACCACCGCGCGCCAGGACCTACTAGGACACATTGGAGCACGCTGGATGGTTCAGTTCGTATTGCCCGCGAAATCCCGCTACAAGGATCAGCCTGGCCGCCATTTCCCGGCGCCGCCGGCGGCGATTCGCGTACGCCGGTTCCGCATCTATCGCTTTGATCCCGATTCCGGCCGGCCGCCTTGTATCGACACCTTCGATGTCGATCTCGACAACTGCGGGCCGATGGTTCTCGACGCACTCATCAAAATCAAGAATGAGGTCGATTCGACACTGACATTCCGGCGCTCATGCCGCGAAGGGATCTGTGGTTCCTGCGCGATGAATATCGACGGCCTCAACACGCTCGCCTGCACCTGCCCGATCCAATCGCAGGGCGCGGAGTCGCGGATTTTTCCGTTGCCGCACCTGCCGGTAATCAAGGACCTGGTGCCGGACCTGACGCACTTTTATGAGCAGTACGCCTCGGTGAAGCCGTGGCTGCAGACCCGCGAGCCCGCACCTGCCGGGCGCGAACGGACACAGTCGCCGCGCGATCAGGAACTCGTCGACCGGCCATCGGCCTGCATCCTCTGCGCCTGCTGCTCGACCAGCTGTCCGAGCTACTGGTGGAGCAGCGAACGCTACCTTGGCCCCGCGGCCTTGCTCGCTGCCTACCGCTGGATCGTGGATACGCGGGATGAAACCCAGGGCGAGCGGCTCGACCAGCTGCAGGATTCATTCCGGCTGTACCGTTGCCACACAATCATGCATTGCGTCGAAGCCTGCCCCAAGGACCTCAATCCCGCGCGGGCGATCGCCGACATCAAGCGCAGGATGGCCAGTCGTGACGATTGACGCCACCGCGCTGGAAGTCACCCCGGGCGTCCTGCGGTGGCGATGCCGTCGTGGCATGCGGGAGCTCGACCTGCTGCTGAGCCGCTGGCTCGATCGCAGCTGGGACGGCGCCGGCGCCGACAGCCGTGCCGCATTCCTCCGCATCCTGGAGGAGCCCGATCAGCAGCTCGCCGACTGGTTGTTGCACGGTCACCGCCCTGACGATCCGCCGATCGCGACATTGCTCGATGACATCGTTTCCCGTTGAATGTGAGCCACGGCCGGAGCCGTGGCTGGCTGCGGCCGCCTTGTTGCTGCATGTCTCGGCTGCCGCGTTGCCCTGGGCTACGCGCTGCCCGGTCTGGCTCGCAGCCCCACTGTCAGTGCTCGCGCTCGCTACCTTCGCCGCGACGCTCGCGCGCATTCCGGGTCTCCATTGCCGCCTCCAGGGTCTTGCTGTCCGTGGTGCTGACTGGCGGGTGAGAGTTGCCGGTGATGCCTGCGCGTGGCCCGCCCGGGTTGGCAGCGGCACCCGGGTCTATGCCGGGCTGATCGTGCTCGACCTGGTGGCGGGGCACAGGCGCCTGGGGTGGCTGCTGACCAGCGGGGCGATGGATTCCGGTCAATTCCGTCGCCTGAAGGCCCGGCTGCGCCTGGCTTGATAGAATCCTGAAGCTTGATCACAGAAGGAGGGCATTGGCGCTCGCCAACTGCTGGCCCCGTCGAACTAATGCGGGGCCTGCCGGTCATATCCGGCGTGACGGCGGTAGGGACAGCGCTGATCGTCGAGCCGATGCGGGCTGAAGCAGGCAACATTGCGCTTGTCCGTCGAGTGCAGAAGGGCGACAAGTCGGCCTTCGATGCGCTCGTGTTGAAGTACCAGCACAAGGTATTGAAGCTGGTGCAACGCTACGTGCGCAATCCGGCGGACGCCGAGGACATCGCGCAGGAGGCTTTCATCAAGGCCTATCGTGCATTGCCGGCGTTTCGTGGCGACAGCGCCTTTTACACCTGGCTGTACCGGATCGCGATCAATACCGCCAAGAACGCCCTGGTCGCGAATCGGCGCCGGCCGATCTCCTACGACCTCGATCCGCAGGACGGATCGCAGGTTCAGGCT
>SHZN01000006.1 GCA_009692245.1 Gammaproteobacteria bacterium | reverse complement strand
GTCGGGTAGTGGTAGGTGATGCCGCCGCGGGTGATGCCGCTGACCTTGGCCAGCTCGTCAAAGGTCAGGCAGCCCGCGCCGTCCTGCTCGACGATCTGGCGGGCGGCGGCGAGGATCTTTTCTTTCGCTAGCGGGGGGCGCCCCATCCCATAACTATACAGAACATTCTGTATAGCTCAAAGCCAGCCGCGACGGCGGAAATAGAGATAGGGCATTACCGCCGAGACCAGGATGATCCCGAGCGCGATTGGATAGCCAAAGGGCCAGTCGAGCTCGGGCATGACATGGAAGTTCATGCCGTAGATGCTCGCAATCAGGGTCGGCGGCAGGAACACCGCGGCCGCGACCGAGAAAATCTTGATGATGTTGTTCTGCTCGATATTGATCAGGCCGAGCGTCGCCTGCAGCATGAAACTCGACTTGTTCGCGACGAATGACGCGTGATCGGCGAGTGCGAGCACGTCGCGCGACATGCTGCGGTAGCGCGCGCGCAGTTCATTCGGTATCTGTACGGCAGTCGACTGCTGGATGAATGTGAGCTGTCGCGCGAGCGTCACCAGGCTTTCGCGAGCCTTTGACGTCAGGTCGCCGTCGCGGCCGATGCGCTCCATGACGCCGCGCAGGTTGCGCGCCTGGGTTGGCGCTTTCGACTCCGGCGCAAAGACGCTGGCAGACAGGTCGTCGAGCCCGACGCCCACGCGTTCGAGCACGTCCGCGGTGCGCTCAATGATCGACTCGAGGAGCCCCGCCAGGATGCCCGGCGCCGTCGTCGCGGCCGCGGGATGGCGCTCCGCGTAAGCGATGAAGCGGCGGAATGGCAGCGGATCGACGTAGCGGTTCGTGATCAGGCGGTTGTGCAACAGGATGAAGGTGACCGCGGCCGATTCCGGGCGATCCGTGTCGATCTTCGTGACCACGGTCGCTGTCATGTACAGCGTGCCGTTTTCCTCATAAAGGCGGTTCGAGGTCTCGATCTCGCGCATTTCCTCGCGCGAGGGCACATCAATCGCAAGCAATCGCTCGACCGCGCGTTCCTCTGAAGACGTCGGTTCGAGCAGGTCCACCCAGACGCAAGCTTCCGGGATCTCTGCCGGCGGCGGATCGAGGCGGTCAAGCCCCTGGTTGCCGGGAACGAAGCAGTTCAGCATGTCTGCGGCCGCTCAGGTTGCGCCGTGCTCACGGGCCACCAGGTCGTCAATCATCTGAAACAGCTCCTTCCTTCCCCCCGCCATGCTGACATCGGACAGGTACTTGCCCTGCACGACGACCATCGGCGTGTGGTCGAGCATGTAGCGGCGCGCGAGGCCTTCGGCCTGGCGCAGCTTGTTCTCGGTCGAAAAGGTGCGGTACTGGCGGGCGAAGTCCTCGGCGGAGACTCCGTGGGACATCAGGAATTCACGCGCGGCCTTTTCGGTCGCCCCAAGGTCCACGCGGTTGCCGCGCACGACCGTCAGCGGACGGCCGCGGACGTGTATTTCGCGAAACACCTCGGAGTGCAGCTTGTCGACGAGACCGAGTCCCTCGATCGTGAAATAAAGGCGCGCATCTTCGCGGGTGACTTCATTGAAGATCACCGGAAGGCGCCTGAGGTGTACCCAGGCGGGCTTGCTTTTTTCCCAGGCGACCACTTGCGGCTCGAGTTCGAAGCAGTGGGAGCATCCGTACCAGAAGCCCTCGATGACTTCGATGCTGCCTGGCGGCGTGTTGACCGGCTGTGCGACTGCGAATTCCGTGTAATTCTCGCCCTTCTTCCAGCGCAGCGGCTCGGTTGCGGGCACGACGGGCGTATTCGTCGCGACCGCGGCGGCGACCGGGCTCGTGGTGGTCGTACCTGCGTCAACGGTTTCGCCGTCGCTTTCGCCCACGGGCTGCTGCACTTCGGCGGGCGGCTGCAGCGCCTCCGCTTCGGATGCAGGCACGGAGGCCGGCGGCGCAGCCTGTTGTGCAGGCTCCGGTGTCGTTGCTGCCTCGTCAGGCGCCTTGTTGCCGCATGCGGTCAGCGAGCAGATGGCTATCAGCGCGCAAAGCAGGGACCTCATCATCGTTATCATCCTTCTTGATGCTGCTGAATCAGCGCAGGCCCTGGGTGTAGGAGGCGAGCGCGTGCATTTCGTCGTCGGTCAGCCTGGCCGCTACGACCTGCATGATGTCGTTGGTCGGCGTGCGTCGTTTGC
This sequence comes from Gammaproteobacteria bacterium, assembly GCA_009692245.1. Classification (GTDB taxonomy): domain Bacteria; phylum Pseudomonadota; class Gammaproteobacteria; order Steroidobacterales; family Steroidobacteraceae; genus SCUD01. The sequence continues at coordinate 32,152 of SHZN01000006.1, read as the reverse complement.
CTTCAGCGAAGGCCTTGAGTTGGTTGTACGTGTAGACCGCATGCTGTGCGCGCAGTGCCGGATACCTTGCAGGCCCGTTGCCCTTGCCCTGCGGGCCATGACAGGCGATGCAGGCCGGCAGTTTGTGCTCCGGGTCGCCGCCGCGATAGAGCTTTTCTCCAAGCTTGTAGTTCGACGGATCGGCCTCCAGCCCGACCGGCGTCTGGCTCGCGAAATGCGCTCCGAGGTCCTGCATGTCCTGGTCGGAGAGAGCGGCGGCGTTCGGCATCATCAGCGGGTTGTCGCGTGTGGTCTGCTTGAAAGACTGGAGCTGGTCGACGATGTAGCTTTCGTGCTGGCCGGCCAGGTTCGGCCATTCCGGATTGATACTGCTGCCCGTAGCGCCGTGGCAGGCCCCGCATATAGCGGATTTCTGCGCTCCGGCTGCGGCATCGCCGGCCGATGCGGGTGTTGCAGACACAGACAGGAGCATCAGGGGAACCAACAGGGCAAACGTCATTTTCATCGGCGAATCTCTCCAGCAGGGCCGCGGGCGGGTGATCCGGGTAGCTGTTAGACTGCCCGCCGACGAACCCGGAATTATACGCAAGCCACCGGTGCTTCCGTCCACCCACGAATGTCTCACTACCCCAGGGCACGATTCCTGATAAGCGCCGACGCGCCGGCCGGTTTCGGCGACGATTTCGGCGCCGAGGTCGCATTTGCGGGCCGTTCGAACAGCGGCAAGTCGAGTGCGATCAATGCCATCGTCCAGCGCCGCGACCTGGCCCGTACCAGCAAAACACCAGGCCGCACGCAACTGGTCAATTTCTTTGAGCTTACGCCTGGCCTGCGCCTCGTCGACCTGCCCGGCTACGGCTATGCCCAGGTCCCGCCCGCGATGCGCGCGCACTGGGGCCGGCTGATGCAGGCTTTTTTCGAGGTGCGAGAGTCTTTGGCGGGGCTGTTCGTCATCGTGGACGCGCGGCGCGGGTTTGCCGACAGCGACAAGGTCATGCTCGATTACGCCGCGGCACGCAACTGCCCGGTGCACATCCTGTTGTCCAAGGCGGACAAGCTGACCCGCAATGAGGCCCGCGAGTTGCTGAAGAGGACCCGTGCGCTTCTCGCAGGCCTGGCGACGGCGCAACTATTCTCCGCCGTGACCGGCACGGAAGTGGATGCGGCACGTGGGGCGCTGGATACGATGCTGGCGCGGCGTCCGCTGCGGCCCGACAGTTCCAGCGTCAGCGGATAAAAGACGCCCGGCGATCCCGAAGGACCGCCGGGCATACAGACCCGGCTTGGGGATGCAATCCGGGCAACCCGCCCAGGGATGGGAGCGGGGAGCGTCTCACGGCGCTCGAAACATTAGAGATAAGCATTCAGAAAAAAGTTCCGGCGCAAGGCCCGCGCGGAACGCCGTCGCACGGCGTTGATTCAGCAGGGCTTTCTAATGCGCCTCGTCCCAGTTTTTCCCGAAACCCGTGTCCACCTTGAGCGGCACGGAAAGTGTCGCCGCGCCGCTCATGATCGATGCGACTTCATGGCGCACTTTTTCGACTGCCGATTCTGCAACTTCCAGCACCAGCTCGTCGTGCACCTGCATGACGAGCTTGGCGGGCACTGACGTGGCCACAAGCCATGCGTGCACCTCGATCATCGCGCGCTTGATGATGTCGGCGGCCGTTCCCTGCATCGGCGCGTTGATTGCGCTGCGCTCGGCATACTGCTGTGCCTGGCGGTCGCGCGAGTTGATGTCGGGCAGGTAGAGGCGCCGTCCGAACAGGGTTTCAACAAAGCCCTGCTTGCGCGCGAGCGCTCGGGTGCGCTCCATGTAATCGCGCACGCCGGGGTAACGACCGAAGTAGCGTCCGACGTATTCCTGTGCTGCGTGACGTTCGATGCCGAGCTGGCGCGCGAGGCCGAATGCCGACATGCCGTAGATCAACCCGAAGTTGATCGCCTTGGCGGCGCGGCGCTGATCGACGCTGACTGCGGCGGGCTCGATGCCGAACACTTCGGCCGCGGTCGCGCGGTGAATATCGTCCTCCGCAGCGAAAGCGCGCCTCAGGCTCTCATCGCCCGACAGGTGCGCCATGATGCGAAGCTCGATCTGCGAATAATCAGCCGCCAGGAGCATGTGGCCCCTGGGTGCGATGAAGGCCTGGCGGATGCGCCGGCCATCAGGTGTGCGGATCGGGATGTTCTGGAGATTCGGGTTGCTGGACGACAACCGGCCCGTTACCGCGACCGCCTGGTGATAGGAGGTATGAACGCGGCCGGTCTTCTCGTCGATCTGTTCCGGCAGCTTCTCGGTGTAGGTCGAGCGCAGCTTCGCGAGGCCGCGATATTCCAGGATGATTCTCGGCAAGAGATATTTGTCGGCGAGTTCCTCGAGCACATCCTCTGCCGTCGAGGGCTGGCCGGTACGGGTCTTGCGCATCGCCGGCAGGCCGAGCTTGTCAAACAGGATTTCCTGCAGCTGCTTCGGTGAGTCGAGATTGAATGGCTGGCCCGCGGACTTGTGCGCATCGGCCTCGAGTTCGACGAGGCGTTTTGCGAGCTCGCCGCTCTGGGTGCGCAACAGCTCGCGATCGACCAGCGTGCCGCGATGCTCCATGTCGAGCAGTACCGGTACGAGCGGCTGTTCGATCTCCTCATATAGCTTCAGCAGTGGCGGCAGCTTCGCGAGCTCCCCGTGCAGCATGCGATGCAGCTGCAGCGTCACGTCCGCGTCCTCGGCCGCGTATTCAGATGCCTGCTCGAGCGCCACCTGATTGAACGTGATCTGCTTTGCGCCCTTGCCGGCGACATCCTCGTACTTGATCGTGTCGATACCCAGGTAATGCTTCGCGCAGGAATCCATGTCGTGACGCGTCGCGGTCGAATTCAGCACGTAGGATTCCAGCATCGAGTCGTAATGCATGCCTGCCAACGCGATGCCGTGATTCAGGAGGACGTGAGCGTCGTACTTCAGGTGATGACCTGCCTTCGGCCGCCCGGCGTCCTCCAGCAGCGGCTTCAGTTTCGCGAGCGTCTTCTTGCGGTCGAGCTGGTCCGGGGCGCCGGGGTAGTCGTGCGCCAGGGGCAGGTAGGCAGCGATACCTGGCTCGATGCAGAACGAGACACCGACGATCTCAGCCTGCATGTAGTCGAGGCTCGTCGTCTCGGTGTCGAAGGCGAAGAGCGGTACTTTTTGAAGCTTCTCGAGCCAAGAGTTCAACTGCTCGGCGGTGGTGATCGTTTCGTAGTGGCGCAACGGCGCCGGCGGCCGGGCCCCCGGCTCACTCGCGCCGCCGGAACTTACGCGCTCGCTCGCCGGAGCCCGGCTGCCGGCGCCTTCCGCAATGGGTGCGCCTAACTGGCGCAGCAGTGAATTGAGTTCGAGGCGTTTGTAAAGCGGAGTTAGCGCTTCGATATCGGGGGCTTTGCGCGCGAGGTCGGCTGGCTCGATGTCGAGCTTGACGTCGCGGCGAATGGTTGCGAGACGTTTTGATAGCTCGAGCGTCGCCAGATTCTCGCGCAGGCTCTCGCCGACCTTGCCCTGGATGTCGGCGGCGTGCTCGATGATGGCATCGAGGCTGCCGTACTCATTGAGCCATTTTGCGGCTGTCTTGGGCCCGACTTTCGGCACGCCGGGGATGTTGTCCGAGCTGTCGCCGACGAGCGCGAGGTAATCCACGATCTGCTCGGGAAACACGTCGAACTTCGCCTTGACGCCCGCGCGATCGAGCTTTGTCTCGAACATCGTGTTGACCAGCGTGATCTGGTCATTGACCAGCTGGGCCATGTCCTTGTCGCCGGTCGAAATGATGACCGAGAGGCCTGCGCGCGCGGCGCGCTCGGCCAGTGTGCCGATGACGTCGTCCGCCTCGACACCGGCGACGCGCAGCATCGGCAGCCCGAGTGCTGGAATGGCCTCGAGCAGCGGCGCTATCTGGGCGCGCAGCTCATCCGGCATCGGTGGGCGATGCGCCTTGTATTCTTCGAACAGGTCATCGCGAAATGTCCGGCCCGGCGCATCGAAGACGACGGCGATCAGGTCGGGATCATCTTCCTTGAAGATCAGGTTCAACATGTTGAGGACGCCGAGCACTGCGCCCGTCGGTTCACCGGTTGAACTGGATAGCGGCGGCAGCGCATAGAAGGCGCGATACAGATAAGACGAGCCGTCCACCAGCCAGAGCTTGTCGGACTTCGCCATGGCTCAGCGACCCTGGGGCTGGTCGGTTTTCTTTTCCTTGTCGTCCGGCTCCGGTGCGGGTGCAGGCGCAGGCTCCGGAGCGGCTGTCGCGGGAGACCGGATCACGACTGGCGTTTCAACGCCCGCGTCGGGCAGATAAAGCGCGCCGGTCTGTCCGCAACCCGCCAGTGCGGCGAGCGCGGCCGGCGTCAATCGCAGCAGGAATCGGGTCACGCGCATCGCGGCAGTATAGGCCAGCCTCAACGGGGCTGGCGCTCGATGACCGCGAGGGTCAGGCGCGAGATGCAGACCAGTCGCTGGTTGTCATCCACGATCTCGATTGCCCAGACCTGGCTGCGCCGGCCAATGTGGATCGGTCGCGCGCTGCCGTGGACAAAGCCCTCGCGCACCGGGCGCAGGTGATTTGCGTTGATCTCCTGTCCGACGACCTGGTAACGCTCCCGGTCCACGATCATTGTGCCTCCAATGCTGCCGAGCGTCTCTGCGAGCGCGACCGAGGCGCCGCCATGCAGGATGCCGTCCGGCTGGGTCGTGCGCTCGTCAACCGGCATCCGCGCGTCGAGATGGTCCGGCCCGATGCGCACAATTTCGATGCCGATGTGCCCGCCCATGTTTTCGCGCTGCAGCGCGCTGATGTCGTCGAGACTGTATTCCTGGAACCAGATACTCATGGCTGCTGATCCTCGTTTCGGTTAGTGTACCTGCCGCGCGGCCCGCGCAAGAAGTTGTCATGACGGAATATTTTGCCGTTCCTGCCGCTCCCCGGCCGGCCGTCGAGGTCGCGGGCAGCACGTTGCTCTTTCCGATACGACGGATCTTCTGTGTCGGTCGCAATTACGCCGAGCACGCGCGCGAAATGGGCATGGGTGGCGACCGCGCCCTGCCATTCTTCTTCACGAAACCTGCCGACGCCGTCATGCCGAATGGCAGCGACGTGCCCTATCCGTCGCACACGAAAAATCTGCACCATGAGATCGAGCTGGTCGTCGCGCTCAGTGGCGGCGGCAGCGATGTCAAGGCCGACACCGCGCTTTCGCTCGTGTTCGGTTACGCCGTCGGCAATGACCTGACGCGCCGCGACCAGCAGGGCGCCGCGCAGGACCTGGGCCGGCCCTGGGACACCGCAAAAGGCTTCGACCACTCCGCGCCGGTCACACCGATCGTAACGGTGGAAAACGTGGGCCATCCGGCCGCAGGCAGGATCTGGCTCGGGGTCAATGGAAAGCCGCGCCAGCAGGGCGATCTTTCGGACATGATCTGGAAAGTGCCCGAGATCATTGCCGAGCTTTCAAGCTGGTTCGAGTTGTTCCCCGGAGACCTGATCTTCACCGGTACACCGGCCGGCGTCGGCCCGCTGGTGCCGGGCGATCGCGTGCGGGGTGGCGTGGATGGCGTCGGCGTGCTGGAATTAGGGATCGTGGCGCGATGAAACTCTTCACCTATTACCGTAGTTCCGCCGCCTACCGCGTGCGCATTGCGCTCAACTACAAGGGTATTCCGCATGGCACCGTGCCCGTGCACCTCGTGCGCAACGGCGGCCAGCAGCACAGCGAGTCCTACCGCGAGGTGAATCCGCAGGGCTTCGTACCCGCGCTTGCCGACGACGGCAATGTATTCGCCCAGTCGCTGGGGATCATCGAATACCTGGAGGAAACCAATCCCGACCCGCCACTGCTCCCGCCGGATTTCGCCGGTCGTGCCATCGTGCGCTCAATGGCGCTCGGGATCGCCTGTGACATCCATCCGCTCCAGAACCTGCGGGTGACCAATTACCTGCGCGGGCCGCTGGGCCAGGGCGACGAAGCAGTTGCCGAATGGATCCGGCACTGGATCGGGGAGGGCTTCAGAGCGCTCGAGGAGCTGGCGCGCCGCCATGGCGACGGCCAGCACCACCTGTACGGCAACGGTGTCACGCTCGCCGATGTCTGCCTGGTTCCCCAGATGTACAGCGCACGGCGTTACTATTGCGACGTGACGCCGTACCCGGCGCTGGTCGCGATCGACGCCCACCTGACGTCGCTGCCGGCCTTCGCCACGGCGCGGCCTGCAGCACAACCGGACGCCGAATGACGGACCCACGCGACCAGAAGCCCGATAACCAGATGGCGGGGATTCACTGGAATCTCGACCGCTCGCTGAGCTACGGCCAATACCTCCAGCTCGACAAGGTGCTGGGCGCGCAGAAACCGCTCTCGGGGCAGCACGACGAGATGCTGTTCATCGTGATCCATCAGGCGAGCGAGCTGTGGCTCAAGCTCTGCCTGCACGAACTTGCCGCGACCCGTGCGCAAATCCGCGCCGACGATCTCGAACCGGCTTTCAAGATGCTGTCGCGCGTCGCGCGAGCGCAGGCCCAGATGATACAGTCCTGGGACGTGCTCGGCACGATGACGCCGGCCGATTACATGCGCTTTCGCGATTCGCTGGGCCAGAGTTCCGGCTTCCAGTCCTGGCAATACCGTCTGCTGGAATTCATGCTGGGCAACAAGGATGCGAAGCTGATCGATGTGCATTCCTCGGATCCGCCCAATCACGCATTGCTTGGCCGCGAACTCGCGACACCCTCGCTTTATGACGAAACGCTGAAATTGCTGGCGCGCCGCGGATTCGCCATCCCGCGCGAGCGCATCGAACGCGACTGGACTAAGTCCTACGAAGCGCACCCGGAAGTCGAGGCTGCGTGGCTCGCGATCTACCGTGATTCCAATGCCCATTGGGACCTTTATGAACTTGCCGAAAAACTGGTGGATCTCGAGTACCGCCTGCAGCAATGGCGCTTCGCGCACCTGAAGACGGTCGAGCGCATCATCGGCTTTAAGCGCGGCACTGGTGGTTCCACCGGTGTCGGATATCTCGAGCATGTGCTGAAGCGCGGATTTTTCCCCGAGCTGATCAGCCTCAGGACATCGATCTAGGAGTGCGATCCATGGTTGCGGCACTGGTGTTGATCAAGGCGGACACGGACAAGGTAGGCAGCCTCGCGCAGGCGCTGACCAGCATCGATGGCGTGCAGGAGGTCTTCTCCGTCGCCGGGCGCTGGGATCTGGTCGCAATCGTGCGGGTGCGCAACAACGAGGATCTCGCGACGGTCGTCACCGACCGGATCCGGAAACTGCCGGACATCGCGGGCTCGGAGACGATGATCGCGTTTCGTACCTACTCGAAGCGCGAACTGGAAGCGGGATTCTCACTCGGCGTCGAAGACTAGCGAATTCGGCGCTTCTGTCGGGTGGTCGGGGCTGACTCGTTCGCTCAGCCGATCTTTATTCGCTCACTCGTCACCCCGCCCACCCGCCTGAAGCGCCGGGAGCCGGAGTCGGCAATTCCAGTACGCGTGCCCAGTACGGCCCGGGCAGGCCAGGTCGCGAGTGAGCGAATGTCCGATCTTCTGAGCGAACGAGCGATCCTGGCCTGCCCGGGCCTAGCTAGGCGACTCGAACTGGGATCTTGAGCTGCTTGATCTTCTCGCCCCAGATGGCAGGCCCGGTCTGGTGAACGGATTCCCCGTGTGAGTCGACGGCTACCGTGACCGGCATGTCCCTGACCTCGAACTCATAGATGGCCTCCATGCCGAGATCCTCGAACGCAATGACGCGCGCGGAGCGGATTGCTTTTGAGACCAGGTAAGCCGCGCCACCGATCGCGATTAGATATGCAGCCCCATGCTTTCTGATTGCCTCGATTGCGACAGGCCCGCGCTCGGCCTTGCCGATCATCACGAGCAACCCGGTCTTTTCCAGCAGCAATCCCGTGAACTTGTCCATGCGCGTTGCCGTGGTCGGACCAGCGGGGCCAACGGCTTCGTCACGCACCGCATCCACCGGGCCGACGTAATAGATGGCGCGATTCTTCAGGTCCACGCCCGGCGGCAGACTCTTGCCTGCGTTCAAGAGTGTCGCGATGCGTTTGTGTGCGGCATCGCGGCCGGTCAGCATCTTTCCGGAGAGAAGCAGGGTCTGGCCCGGCTTCCATTGCTTCACTTCGTCATGAGTCAACGCGTCGAGATTCACGTGCCGCGCATCGGCTGCAGGTTTCCAGTGGACATTCGGCCAGGACTCAAGCGGCGGCGGATCGAGTGCGACGGGTCCGCTGCCATCCAGTACGAAATGGGCATGCCGCGTCGCGGCGCAGTTCGGGATCATCGCGACAGGCTTCGAGGCCGCGTGCGTCGGGAAGGTCAGGATCTTGATGTCGAGCACGGTGGTCAGGCCACCCAGGCCCTGCGCACCGATGCCGAGCGCATTGACCTTCTCGTAGAGTTCGATGCGCAATTCCTCGAGTTTATTCGCAGGCCCGCGCACGAGGAGCTCGTGCATGTCGAGCGGCGCCATCAGGGATTCTTTCGCCATCACCATCGCCTTGTCGGCCGTGCCGCCGACGCCCAGCCCAAGCATGCCGGGCGGGCACCAGCCGGCGCCCATCTTTGGCACCGTCGCGAGCACCCAGTCCACGATGGAATCGGACGGGTTCAACATCTTGAACATCGCCTTGTTTTCGGAGCCGCCACCCTTGGCGGCGACCGTCACCTCGACGGCGTTGCCCGGCACGAGCTCGACGTGGACGACGGCCGGCGTGTTGTCGCCGGTGTTCTTCCGCGCGAACAGCGGGTCCGCGACGATGGACGGGCGCAGCTTGTTGTCCGGGTCCGCGTAACCGCGGCGTACGCCCTCATCCACCATCTGCTGCAGGCCGCGGTTCGTGTCCCAGCGCACGCCCATGCCGGCCTTCACGAACACATTGACGATACCGGTGTCCTGGCAGATCGGGCGGCGGCCCTCGGCGCACATGCGCGAGTTGGTCAGGATCTGGGCGATCGCGTCCTTCGCCGCGGGCGACTGCTCGCGTTCGTAGGCGCGCCCGAGATGCTCGATGTAATCGGTCGGATGGTAGTAGGAAATGAACTGCAGGGCGTCGGCGACGCTCTGCACGAAATCGGCTTCACGGATGACGGGGGCTGCCATCGCCCCGGCATCTTAACGCAGGAAAGCGGCCCCGCGCGTCAGGAAGGTGTAGTCGCCCTCGATAGCCATGAAGCCGATCAGGATCAACAGGCACAGCGGCGGAATCAGGATCGCGAACTTGAGCGCGAGCCTCTCCCAGGCCATGTGCATGAAGATCGCGACGATGCAACCGGCCTTCAGCAGCATGAAGAGGATGATCAGCGACCAGCGCGTATAGCCCTGCAGGTGGAAGTAGTCCACCAGGTAGGAAAACGTGCTGAGCACGAACAGCAGCAACCAGATCCACAGGTAGATCTTGAGAGGGTGTTGTTGACCTTCAGCTTGCGACATGGTGCCTCACCACAAGTAGAAGAATGCGAAGATGAATACCCAGACCAGGTCGACGAAGTGCCAGTAAAGGCCCGCGATCTCGACCGTCTCGTAGCTGCCGCGCTTCTCGTAAAAGCCCGTGTGCACGCGCCTCGCGACGGTCAGAAGATAAATCACGCCGGCCGAAACGTGCAGGCCGTGGAAACCCGTGATCATGAAGAAAGCGGATCCGAACTGCGGCGCTCCCCAGGGATTGCTCCAGGGACGCACACCTTCCATGATCAGCTTGGTCCATTCGAAGGCCTGCATGCTGACGAATGTCGCGCCGAGCGCAGCGGTCGCGACCATCAGCAACACGGTGTAGCGGCGATTGCGCCGGTAGCCATAGTTGACCGCGAGCGCCATCGTGCCGCTGCTGGTGATCAGCACGAAGGTCATGATCGCGATCAGGATCAGCGGGATGTCCTGGCCGCCGATGTTCAACGAGAATACCTGGCTGGGATTCGGCCAGGTCGCGAGCGTCGAGAGCCGGACGTTCATGTAGGACGTCAGGAAGCAGGTAAATATGAAGGTGTCGGATAGCAGGAAGATCCACATCATGGCCTTCCCCCACGGCACCGAGAACGCCTGCTTGTCCGCGGCGAAATCTTCGGTGACTTGCCGCAATGGAGGCAGGGCGGCGGCTTGGGAATCATGGGCCATTGGCAGAGCTTCCCCTTACAAGTACAACAGAACGCCGAATACGACCAGCCAGACCAGCAACAGGAAGTGCCAGTAGACCGAGCAAAGTTGCAGGCTCAGGCGAAGGTCAACCAATTCCGCACCGGCCGCGAACCTGGAAACGGTGCGCCCCAGCACCCACAGGCCGCCGATCAGGTGAAGGCCGTGGGCCGCTGACAGCACGTAGAAAAACGCGATGGCGGGGCTACCCGATATGAAATACACAGACGGCCCCACCTGCTGCCATGCCACCAGCTGGCCTGCCAGGAATGCTACCGACAACATGCCGCCCATCACGAGCGCCGCACGGGCGCCACTGCGGCTTCCGTGGTCGGCTGCCCAGCGAGCGCGCTGCATCGCGATGCTTGCTGCAACCAGGACCAGTGAATTCACCCAGAGAATATTGGGGATCGTGATGTGGCACCACGCACCGACATGCATGCGCATCGCATAGGCCGAGATGAACAGGCTGAACAGCGAAGTGACGACCGCCATGAAGATCCACAGGCCGATGCGCTCTGGCGCAGTGTGGATCGCGCCGACATCGCCTTTTTCGTCCTGGCTCTCCCAGGATTTCGCAGTCAGGCGGCTGGCTATCAGGAACCAGACGATGACGCCAGAGGCCAGCGCCGTGAATATGACGGTGTTGCTCACCGATGCGTACCGTGGTCCCTTCCAGCCCCGAGTTTCGGATCCACCGGCTCGTTCTGCGGGATGAAGTCTTCTTTCGCACCCGGGACGCTGTAGTCGTAGGCCCAGCGATGCACCACGGGGAGCTTCGGGCCCCAATTGCCGTGCTTTGGCGGTGTGTCGGGCGTCTGCCATTCAAGTGTTGTCGCGCGCCAGGGATTCGGCGGCGCCTTCTCGCCCTTACGCAGGCTCATGATCATGTTGAACAGGAACACGAGCTGCGCGGCTGCCACGATCAGCGCCGAAATCGTTATTGCGGCATTGATCGAGTGCACGGAGTCAGGAATGAAGTCGGTGTTGCCGAGGGCGTAGTAGCGCCGCGGAACACCCAATATCCCGAGGTAATGCATCGGCAGGTAGATCGCATAGGTGCCGAGGAATGTCATCCAGAAATGCACCATACCGAGCTTTTGATTCCACATGCGGCCCGTGATCTTCGGGAACCAGTGATAGATCGCGCCGAACACCACCAGGATCGGCGAGACGCCCATGACCATATGGAAGTGCGCGACGACGAAATAGGTGTCGGACAGCGGCAGGTCCACCGTCACGTTGCCGAGGAACAGGCCGGTCAGGCCGCCGTGGATGAATGTGAAGATGAACCCGATCGCAAACATCATCGGTACGGTCAGATGGATGTCACCTTTCCACAGCGTCAGCACCCAGTTGTAGACCTTGATTGCCGTGGGAATCGCGATGATCAGCGTCGTGGTTGCAAAGAAGAACCCGAAGTACGGATTCATGCCGCTGACATACATGTGGTGCGCCCACACGACGAAGCTGAGGCCGCCGATCGCGATGATCGCCCAGACCATCATGCGATAGCCGAAGATATTCTTGCGTGCATGCGTCGACAGCAGGTCGGAGACGATGCCGAACGCGGGCAGCGCGACGATGTAGACCTCGGGATGGCCGAAGAACCAGAACAAATGCTGGAACAGCAGCGGGCTGCCGCCATTGTGGCCGAGCTTTTCGCCGAGCGACATCACGGCCGGCATGAAGAAGCTGGTGCCGAGTGTCGAGTCGAGCGTCATCATTACCGCCGAGACGAGCAGGGCGGGGAACGCGAGCAGGCCCAGGATCGTCGCCATGAAGATGCCCCACACCGACAGCGGCATGCGCATCAGGGTCATGCCGCGGCAGCGCGCCTGCAGCACGGTTGTCACGTAGTTCAGGCCACCCATCGTAAAGGCAACGATGAAGATACCGAGCGAGATGAGCATCAGGATGATGCCGAGGCCCGCGCCGGGCGTGCCTTGCGTGATTGCCTGCGGCGGATAGAGCGTCCAGCCTGCGCCGGTCGGCCCGCCGGGCACGAAGAAGCTCGCCATCAGCACCAGCACCGCCAGCAGGTAGACCCAGAAGCTCAGCATGTTCATGTACGGGAACACCATGTCCCGCGCGCCGCACATCAGCGGGATCAGGTAGTTCCCGAATCCGCCGAGGAACAGCGCCGTCAGCAGGTAGATCACCATGATCATCCCGTGCATAGTGATGAACTGGTAGTAGTCCTGCGGTTCGATGAAGTGGAAGGTGCCCGGGAAGCCGAGCTGCAGGCGCATCAGCCCGGACAGCACCAGCGCGACGAGACCGACGCTGATCGCGACGATCGCATACTGGATCGCGATGACCTTGTGGTCCTGGCTCCAGATGTACTTCAGGAAGAAAGTGTGCGGATCGTGAATCGGAGCGTCACGGTCCGCGATTGCGACGTATGCCATCAGAAGCCCCTCCTGGAGGCCAGGACCTGGTTGTCCTCAGGCTTCAGCGTATTGATGTAGGAGATCAGGTCGTCGATTGCGCGCTCGTCGGCGAGCACATCAGCCATGAATGCCATTTGCCGGCCGTAATAGTCCTGCCGGTGCGCGCCACGGATTCCGGAGCGGAAGTTATTGAGTTGCCGCTCCAGGTACCAGTCGCTCATCTGTGCGAGCCTTGGTGCATTCAGGGCCCAGATGCCCTGGGCACTTGCGCCGTGGCAGGCCACGCAGTTCGAATAAAGCGTCTTGCCGCGATTCACGTCGCCGGTCACGGTCGATTGCGCCATTGACCCTGGAAGCGATGCGATATGGGCAGCGACGTTCCGGATCGCCGTATCATCCGGCAGCATCGCTGCGAAGGCCCGCATCTGTGCACCGAATGTGTCCTGCTCGTGCGCGCCACGGACACCGGCGCGGAAGTTGTTCAACTGGCGCTGGAGATACCAGGCCGACTGGCCCGCGATGCGCGGCGCATTCAGCGCCTGATTGCCTTCGCCCGCGGGCCCGTGGCAGGCCATGCACACCGCATATTGCGTTGCGCCCGCGGCCGGGTCCGCGGCCGCAAGCGCCTGTGTCTGGCTGAACGTTGATTGCGAGGTGAGCCAGGTGTCATACGCTTCCTGCGAATCGACCACGACGCGCCCGCGCATCGCGAAGTGCGCGAGCCCGCAGAGCTCCTCGCACATCAGTTCGTACTCGCCGATCACGGTCGGTGTCAGCCACAGGTAGGTAATCATGCCGGGAACAATGTCCATCTTGACCCGGAACTGCGTGACCGTGAAGTTGTGCAGCACATCTTTTGATCGCAGCAGGACCTTGACAGGCTTGCCAATCGGCAGGTGCAGCTCCGGGCTCGCGATCAGGATATCGTCCAGGCCATTGGGATCGGCCGGATCGACGCCGAACGGATTGTCCGGCGTGATCAGCGATTCATCCGTGAAGCCGAGTTCGCCATTCTGACCCGGCAGGCGGAAGCTCCAGTGCCATTGCTGGCCGACCGCCTCGACGATCGTGGCCTCTTTCGGGACGACGACGAACTTGCCCCAGACGAAGAGTCCCGGCGCGAGCATGGCGGCGACACCGACGGTCGTGATACCCGTCAACCACCATTCGAGCTTCTTGTTCTCGGGCTCGTAATCTGCTTTCTGCCCCTTGCGATGGCGATAACGCATGACCGACCAGGCCAGGAACAGATTGACGACGACAAACACGATGCCCGTGACCCAGAAAGTCAGGATCACCGTGTCGTCCATGGTGCCCCAGTTCGACGCGATCGGCGTGAACCACCAGGGACTCATGAAATGGAAAATGACCGAGCCGACTACCAGTAGGACCAGAACGACTGCGATCGCCATCGGCTAGTCCCCTTGTACTGCGCGGACCCGGTCGCCGGTAGCCCGTCGCCGGCGCTGCACGGCCGAGAATGGATTGACGAAATGACTGTCGAGGCCCGCGAACTCCGCCTCGGTGTGCCGCGTCTTCATCATGTGCCTGACCTCGGCTTCCTGGTCCTTACGCGCATAGATGAGAATCAGGAATTTCCCGGCTTCGATGTCGTCGTGGAACCGGGCAAGCTTCCGGTTTTCCTTCTCGACGCCGATCAGGCCGCCTTCCCAGGCGCCAAACAGCGACGCGACCGCGCAGAGCGCGACGAACACGAACCACGGGATGTGCGGAAACGGCCCGAACTGGTCGAGCAGCACACAGCCGATGACGCCGGCGAACAGGCCGAATGCGGCGCCCAGGAAACCGTCACGGACGACATCCAGCGTCTCGAGGTAATTTGCGGAGTGAATGTGCCGCCTCTTCAGGCCGGATTCGTCCTTGGCAATCACGTGCACGAAAAAATCGTCGATGCCCACGTCGTGGAGATCGTCGGATACCTGGGAGGTACTCTCCAGCTCCGGCGCCACGTAGTACAGGCACTTCATGAATTCCCTCGCCGGATCGCGGGCTTGCTGCGGAAAAAACGCAATTACCTGTTCACGGCGGAGTCTCGCACAACCCCATGGGCTTGGGAAGCCGGGAACCCTGCGCATTGCTTACGCTGGCCAGAGCCAGCCAAAGGCACCGCCGGTCAGCAGGCCATAAATCACGCCGTCGAGCGTCGCCTTGAGCGTCGTGGACCACGAGCGCTGGTACCAAATCGACATCTGCCACAGCGCGACGGCGTAGCCGATGAATGCGGTGGTGCAGGCAAACCGGAAAACAGTCAGGTATTCCGTACCGGGCGCAAGTGTGTGTCCCGTGACATAGGCGGCAAGGATGCTGACGACAACAATGTAGAGGAACCACTGCGTGAGGCATTTGCCCATCGCAATGGGGCCATTCGGCAACACGGTCATGATCATCACCGGGCCGCGCTTGATCTTCTCCATGAATTCCGGAGACTTCATCGCGGCGTGGTTGTCGGCACGCGGCAGCATGTAGTCGCCCGGCGGGATCGCAAAGGGACGCAAGGCGTCCATGACCTTGTCTTCGTTGGGGACCTTGGGGCATTCGCTGCGATGCCAGAACGGGCCCATATGGATGATCGAGCTCGCGATGAACACGATCACCGCGGCGACGCATATGGGAATCCAGAGTGCTGCAATGCCTGTCATGTGGATCTCCTGCCGATGAGCCGGTAGATGGCGGCGCCGTCGCGATCATAGCCCTGGAAGCTGGGCCCGGGTATCCAGCTCATGGCCCTTGCGCCCGCCGCGCACCAGGGCGCCCTGGCCCAGCGTGCTCTCGATCATGACCCTTGCCATGTCGGCCGACCGGTGCACGAGCGCCGCCGCGCCGTCGTGCAGCGCCTTCGAATCACGCACGTACTGCTCGTTGTTTTCCATGTCCTCGGCACTCCAGCCGCGGGAATGGGCGACATAGGGGAACTGCGGGAACTGGCAGCCGAGTTCCGCAAAGAATCCGAGCAGTTGCCCGGCCACGGCCTGCACATTGTCCTGGCCGCCAGTAATGATGAATGCGGCGACCTTGTTGCGCATCAGGTGTCGGTTCGCGATCGTCTCCTGGTTCTGGATGCAATTCATACGCTCGATCATCTTGTAATAGAGACTGCTCGCACCACCCCAGCGGATCGGCGTGGCGACCACGATTACATCGGCCCAGTGCACGACGCCTTCGTAGACCATGTCCATCTGGTCCTTCGAATCCATCTGAGTGATGGAGCAGGGCCAGGTGCAGGCGCGTGCCGATTTCGAATAAAAGCCCTCGCAGGCGCGGAATGAGAGATCGCGGACGCGAAGCAACTGTGTATCGCATGTAGAGTCGGCGTGGCCGCGCGCGCTTGCGAGCGCATGCTCGAGCAGGTCCTCGGATGTGCTGTAGCGCGGATGAGCCGCCGTCATGGAGGTCGTGGAAATTCCGAGGACCCGGATCGGGCCCGGTTCGCGTTTGGGATCGCGTGCAAGTGGATGCGGCTCGTGCGGCAGGCGGCCGCGCTTCGTCTTCTGGGCTGCGCTTACCAGCACCCGGCCATTTTCGACCTTGACGTCATGAGACGGCACCCGATCGGCTTCGTAGCCCGGCTCGCCTTCACCAGTGCGCCAATGGAACTTGTAGTAATGCCATGGGCACACGACGTAGTCGCCGTCGAGGGTGCCACTGCCGAGCGGCCCGCCGACGTGATTGCAGACGCTCGAGATCGCGCCGAACTGGCCGTCCCTGCATGTCAGCGCAATGCGCTTCGTGCCGACTCGCAATTCCTGCACGGGTTTGCTGGCCAGCTCGTCGCTCGCGCCGACATCAACCCAATTTTCCCCGCTCATGCTGGCTCAGGCTCGTCCCTGACCGCGATACAGGAAAGCGACGATGCCGCCAAGGATGAGGGTCATGATGCTGTCAAACACGATCTGCTTGACGGTCAGCATGCCCGGCATCGGCTGCACGACGTAATAAATCATGTAGATCGGCGCGACGCACAGCAGGGCAACTGCGAGGCCAAAGCGCAGGCCCTGTCCGAGCCACGGCCTGTTCTCAACGCCGCGCGCATAGATCCAGGTGAAGGCGCCCGCCATCAGCACGTGGGCGACGATCATCAGGTAGAAGATCGGCTGCGCATCTGCTTCCGAACGGAACAGGTTCGGCAGCGCCAGGTAGTCCTCGCTCAGCAGCGCGTGATGGACGATGAATCCGCCTGCGATGTAGGCGACGAACATCACGAGCCACGCAATAAGAAACTTCTTGTTCATGACAAGTCCCCCTTGATCAAACGATGTCAGGGCTCTCTCAAGCCCGATGGTCCCGGCCTGGTCGGAATGCCGGGATCGAAACTCCAGTAGTCTGCGCTTTCTGCGGTCCAGGAATGCACGGCGAGCTTGAGGCCCGTCGGCTCATCGAGCGAGCCGGCGGCGATCGACCAAAGCGGCTCGTCGTCGCCTTCCCAGAACAGGCCTGAACCGCAATTGGCGCAGAACCCGCGTTGCGCTTCCGCGGAGGAACGGTACCACTTCAGCGTGTCGCCGCGTTCGATAACGACGTGTTCCTTGCGGGCGCAGGTGCCGACCCAGAGGCCGCCGGTGAACTTGCGGCAGGTCGTGCAATGGCAGGCGACAACCGATGAACGTAGCGGGCCGCGAATGGAGAACCGCACCGCGCCGCAAAGGCAACGGCCGGTCGCTCGGACATCCGCCGCTTTTCCCATTGTCAGATCTTAATCCTTATGCCGGGCCGATCAGGTCCCACTTGTTTCCGTACAGGTCGAGGAACACGACCACGGTGCCGTAGGCTTCATGGCGCGGCGTCTCGGTGAACCGGACGCCATGCGCCTTCATGTACTCGAAGTCGGCGTCGAAGTCATCGGTGTGCAGGAACATGAAAACCCGGCCGCCGGTCTGGTTACCGACAGCGCGTTCCTGTTCCGGCGTGGCAGCTCTTGCGAGCAGCAGGGCTGCGCCGCTGGCTGATGGCGACACGCGTACCCAACGCTTGCCGCCGTCCCGTTGCTCATCCTCGAGAAGCACGAAGCGCAGCGCCTGCGTGAAGCAGCGGATCGCTTCGTCATAGTCCCGAACCAGCAACGCGACGCTCGATATATGGTGCATCAACGCTGCTGCATCGCCAGGCGCAGGCCGAGGCCAACCAATATCGTGCCGCAGATGGCGTCGAGCCAGCGCCGCATGCCGGGGTGCATGAAGAAATGGCGGGAGCGATCCACGATCCAGGACACGATTGCGAACCAGTCGATGCCTTCCGCGAAGTGGATCGCGGCCAGCAGCAGCGATTTCAGCAGTACCGGGTCCGCCGGTCCGATGAACTGCGGCAGCAGCGCCAGGTAGAACGCGATCACCTTGGGGTTCAGGACATTCGTCAGGAAACCCTCGCGAAAACAGCGCGCGGGCGTCACCGCCGCCCGGACGATTGCTGCCGGGTCCGCGACGCGGCGTTCGCGCGCGGCGCTGCGCAGCGAATTGAAGCCCAGCCACGCGAGATAGCCGGCGCCGGCAATCTTCAGGACCGTGCAGGCGGTCGCCGAGTGCATCAGGATCATGGAGATCCCGAGCGCAGAGAGCAGCCCGTGGACATATAGACCGCAACAGATGCCGAGCGCCGTGAAGAATCCGTCGCGTCGCCCGCCGCGCAGCACATTGCGCACGACCAGCATCGTATCCGCGCCTGGAATCATAGTCATCGCCGCGGCGACGATCGTGCATGTGACGACCTGCGAGTCAAACACCGGATTCACCCCGGCCGGTCAGTGACAGCTTCAGACCACGACCGGCCTGCAAAGCACGCTCGTACACCATTGCCGCCGCTGCGACGTCCTGCAACGCCGTCCCGGTGCTGTCAAAGATGAATATCTGGTCTTCGGATGTGCGCCCGGGGCGCTGGCCGCTCACGATCTGCCCAAGATCGGCGTGCACATCGGCGGCGGTCATCAGGCCCGCCGCGATCGCATGCTGCAGCTCACCCATCGTGACGGCCTGCGTGACGATATCGGCAACGACGATCGCGCGGCGCAACACCTCGGGTTCGAATTCCTGCTTCCCTTCACTGTCGGCGCCGACGGCCGCGAAGAACTGGCCGGGTCGCAAATGTTCGACGCGAATGAATGCCCCGCGCGCCGGCGTACAGGTGACGCAGATATCGCAGTCTTGCACCGCGGCAGCAAGATTGTCTGTCGGCGCTATCTCGATGCCGGATTCCGGCGCCATTTCCCGCGCAAATATCTCCGCGCGCGATGGGTCGCGATCGTAGGCCAGCGCACGCCGCAACTTCCGCACCTGGAGCAGGGCGCGCAGGTGAGCGCGGCCCTGGTTGCCGTAACCGCAGATCGCAAGTGTCGAAGCATCGGCGCGGGCGAGATTCCGCGCCGCGATCGCACTGGCCGCTGCCGTGCGCAGCGTCGTGATCTCGATCGAGTCGAGGAGTGCGAGCGGGCGGCCATTGGCGGTGTCGAACAGGCCGATCATGCCCTGGATCGCAGGCAGCCCGTGCCGCTCTGGATTGCCAGGGAAGTTCGCATTGATCTTCGCGGCGAAGTAGCCGGAACCGGAACCCAGAACTGCGGTCTTGATGTGGAATCCGCCGCCTGCGACGTGCGCGCCGAGAACGCCGGGGGTGATCGGTAATTCCCCCGCCGCATGGGCGGTAAAGGCGCGCTCGACCGCGGTGATGCAATCTGCAATCGGCAACAGCGCGATGACGTCCTGGCGATCGAGGAACAGCATGGCTCCTCAGTCCTTGGCACAGCGCCGGTAACGGAAGCAGTCGGTCGCGTGATCGTTCACTATGCCGACCGCCTGCATGAAAGCGTAGCAGATGGTCGAGCCGATGAAGCGGCATCCCCGGCGCTGCAGCTCCTTGCTGAGGGCGTCGGAAAGTCCCGTACGGGCAGGGACTTGCTTCGAGGAGCGCCAGCGATTGACCAGGGGCTCGCCGCCCACGAAGTCCCATAGGAACGTATCGAACGTGCCGAATTCGCGCTGGACCGCCAGGAATGCTTTCGCATTCGACACGGTGCTCCCGATCTTGAGCCGGTTGCGCACGATGCCCGCGTTGTCCATGAGTGTCCTGCAACGGGCGGGCGTGAAGCGAGCCACGCGCCGCGGATCGAATCCCGCGAATGCCACGCGATAGGCGTCACGCTTCTTCAGGATAGTTTCCCAGCTGAGGCCTGCCTGGGCGCCCTCCAGTGTGATGAACTCGAACAGGATGCGGTCATCGTGCACGGGCACGCCCCACTCGGCATCGTGATAGGCGATACCAAGCGGTGTAGCAGCCCAGGCGCAGCGCTTCATGGCTCGGAGGCGAACAGCCGCAGCTCTTCGGTGTCGTCGCCGAGCCGGATCATCCGTTCGAAGCGCAATCCCAGCTTGCCGAGGAGCTTGATCGACGACTAATTGTCCACCGACGTGATCGCCAGGATGCGGCCGACGCCGAGTTCGCCGCGCGCATGTTGCATGACGCCGCTTGCCGCCTCATGGGCATAGCCCATCGACCACCAGGCTGGTAGCAGGGAAAAGCCGAGATCCGGTTCGGGCAATGTGTCGCGCTTCAGCACGCCACAGATACCGATCGGCGTGTCGCCGGATTTGAGTCCGACCCGGAGCAGGCCGTAACCGTAGCGTGCATAGCTCGCCACGGGGCCATCCTGGATGTAGCGGCACGCGTCATCCGCCGTGCGTACACCGCGATCGCCGATGAAACGAAGGAACGACGGTTCATTCAGGAGTCCGCGGATGAATTCGGCATCGCGATTGGCAAGATGCGTGAGGACCAGTCGTTCCGTTTCAATCATTGCCGGCTTTGTGCATCGACCAGAGTGGCATGTTCCTGCGGTTGATGAATCCCAGCTCGCGGTAGACGGCGATTGCGCGGGCATTGTCATGGTACACGTGCAGGAATGGCACGAAGCCGCGCTCGAATGCGCCGCGACTGACCTGCGAGACCAGTCGCTGCGCGTAGCGGCGGCCGGTGTAGTCCGGATGCGTGCAAACGGCGCTGATCTCCTGGAACCCGTCGAGCCGCATGCGTTCGCCCGCCATCGCAGCGAGCCGCTTGCCATCGTAGATTCCGAGATAGCGCCCCATTTCCAGCGTGCGCGGCCGGAAAAATCCCGGGAACACGAGTGCCGTCAGGGCCAGCATGTCGTCGCGCTGCAATTCGGACATCTCGGTGACCGGTGGACCCGGAATTTCGGCAGGCGGCGCGTGACAGATCATCTGCAGGCAGGGTTTCCCCTGTTCGAGCATCCAGCCGGCTGGCGGTTCAGGCGCCACGCCCACGAGATACACGGACTCGCTGTCCCCGATCAGGCTTGCCAGCTGCGTTGCAGCGCGGCCAGGTGTATCGCCGACTGCGGCAAATGGCGCGATCGCCGCCGGGTACTTTGCGGCGTCAGCCGCCGTGATCGCAAGCGCTGCATGTTGGGACGTCAGCGAATGCCAGACTGGATTGTCCAGTGTAGTGGTCGTCACGCCGCACTGCCGTTCAGGCGATGACGCCGAACAGACTCCCTACCGCGGCCGTCAGGGCCATTGCCAGCGCACCCCAGAATGTCACGCGGATGGCGCCGATCGAGATTCGCGCGCCGCCGACCCTCGCCGCGATACCGCCGAGCAATGCCAGGAACGCGAGCGACAGAGTCGCGACCAGTGAAAGCATCATTGCATGCGGCACGATGACGACGGTCAGCAGTGGAAGCGCGGCGCCGACCGCGAAGGAGAGGGCAGAGGCGATCGCTGCCTGCACTGGTCGCGCCCGCACGATCTCCGAGATGCCGAGTTCGTCGCGCGCGTGCGCGCCCAGCGCGTCATGCGCCATCAATTGATTCGAAACCTGCGTCGCGAGCGCTTGGTCGAGGCCGCGACCGACATAGATCGCAGCGAGTTCGCGATGTTCGGCTTCGACGTCGGTTTCAAGTTCCTTGCGCTCTCGCGCGAGGTCCGATTGCTCGGTGTCCGACTGCGAACTCACTGAGACATATTCACCGGCGGCCATGGACATCGCGCCTGCGACCAAGCCCGCGGTTCCAGCGATCAGCACGGCGCTCGGCGTGGCGCCGGCGGTGGCAACGCCGATCACGAGACTGGCCGTCGAGACGATTCCATCGTTGGCGCCCAGCACCGCTGCGCGCAACCAGCCGATGCGACTGGATTTGTGCCATTCACCGTGACGCATGGTCCTGGTTGCCCCCGTTCAGTCGTTCAAGTGATCGCAGCCACCCGGCATCTGCGGGTCATTGCGCAGTCCAATGTACTCTTTTCCATTCCAGCGCCACACGGGGAAACAGAATCCCGGGCCCCCTATCAGGAGATCCGGATAGCCGAAATTCATTTCCGGCAGCGGATCCGCGCTTGACGCCGGAAAACCAAGATTGTGCTGCAGATGTCCGCTGTCATCCCGTATCAGCAGCACCGCGGAACTTTCGGCGTGCCCGGACGTGCAGGAATTGCCGAAGATCACCAGTACTTCCTGCCGGCCGTCCGAGTTCAAGTCGCGGAACTCGACCCTGGCGTCAGCGGGCTGGCCGCAGACCTGGTCGATGTAGCCCTTGCCGTCCGGTGTGAGACTGAGCCCGAGTTGATTGAATACCTGCAGCCGCTCCTCGGCACTCAAGTCGCCATGGCCGCCTGCGAAAAGCAGTGCGGGCCCCGGCGGATCGGCGGGCTCCGGCGGTTCCGCAGGCTTTGTGCAGGCGGACAGCAGCACGCAGCAGACCAACAACAGGGCCTTCACTTGCGCGTACAGAACATCGAATGTTCCAGTACCAGGTCGTTTCCCTTGAGCGTGAACAAGCTGGAACTGCCATTCGGTTTGATCATGGTGATCTTGGCGCCCTCCTGGCGATACTGGAGGGCGATCTCCGCTCCGTTCCAGGTGACGCTCGCGACACCATCCGCTCGCAGCGACATATTTTCGTAAGTGCAGCTGTCGCCGCCATAGTCACCCATGACATCCGGACCACCCGGACCTCCGGGACCACCGCAGGCAGTGGTTGCACAGGCGGTTGCCGCAATCAGGATCATTCTCATCGTCATCCCCCTGATTTTCGGCCAAAGACCAGCAATAGCACACCCGCCCCGATTGCGCCGACGCTTGCCCACTTAGGGACGTCGATTGTTTCCTTTTCCTTGTACGACAATTCCAGGCTCCAGAGACTGGCCTCGTGCGTGTCCTTCGTATAGGTGAATTCACCGTAGGTCAGGCCGAGGGCGCCTGCGGTGATCAGCACGATACCGGCCAATGGCTTGATCCAGCTCTTCATGATTGACCTCCGCTTTCCTTTTCGATCTCTTCGGCAACACGGCGATAGGCGTCGCGGAACGGAATGCCTTCCTTGACCACCAGCTCGTTTGCACGCGCCGCGGCCTGTATCGAAGGGTCGAGCCGGATATTTTCCGGCTGGAACCGCAGGCCCTCGAGTGCCGCCGGCAGTACCGCCAGCACCTGCGAGCAGACGTCGATACCGCGAAACAGCGGCGCCTTGATGAGCTGCAAGTCCCGGTTGTACCCGGATGGCAGGCGTGAGTAAACACTCAGGACCTCGACGAGGCAGGCAAGCGCAGTCGCGGAGCGTCCGCGGATCAGCTCGAAGACGTCGGGATTCCGTTTCTGCGGCATGATCGATGAGCCGGTGGTCATCTCTGGCGGCAATTCGACAAAGGCGAATTCGCGCGTGTAGAACAGGAGCAGATCCGTCGCCAGCCGGCCGAGATCCTGCATCAGCAGCGTCACCTCGAACAGGACTTGGGATTCCGCCTTGCCGCGTGAAAGCTGGACCGAAGTGACCGGTTCCTGCACGTCATCGAATCCGAGCCGTTGCCGCGTCGCTTCGCGCGAGATTGGCAGATTGGGCGTGCCGAAACCCGCCGCAGACCCGAGCGGATTGCGGTTGATGCGGCGTAGCGTCTGGCGCACGCCCTCGGCGTCGTCGCGGATTTCGGCAGCGAAGCCGCGCGCCCACCAGTCGACGGAGCTCGGCATCGCCTGCTGCATGTGCGTATAGCCGGGCAATACAACTTCACCCTGGCGTGCGGCGATTGCGAGCAACGCGTCGGCCACCGCATCCGCGGCGGCCGCCAGGCCCGCGACGGCATCGCGCATGTAGAGCCGCAAGGCTGCGAGCACCTGGTCGTTGCGGGAGCGGCCGAGGTGGATGCGCGCTCCTGCCTGCCCGATGCGCACCGTGAGCCGCGCCTCAAGTGCGGTCTGCCCGTCTTCCTGTTCGAGCGGCACGCGCCATTCGCCGCGCGAATGTTCCGCGCCAATCTCGATCAGGCCGTCGCGGATCTTCCCCAGGTCCTCGGCAGACAGCAGGCGCACTTCGGCCAGCATTTCGGCGTGGGCGATCGATGCGCGCACGTCGTAAGCGACCAGTCGATCGTCGAGTGCATGATCCTCGCCGGCCGTGAACTCCAGCACGCGACGATCGAGTGACGCGCCCTTGTCCCAGAGCCTGCTCACGAGGTGACCGCTTCCGGATGCTGTTCGGCCGGTGTCATCGCCTTGATGTCGGCGACAATCATCGTGCCTGTGCCCTCGTTCGTGAACACCTCCGCCAACACGCTGTCGCGCACTCGATAGGAGATCACGTGCACGCGCCGCACGCCGCCCCGGATTGCGGCTTCGATTGCCGAGGCCTTCGGAAGCATGCCGCCTTCGAGGCTGCCGGCCTGCTCGAGGCGCTTGAGGCCGGCGAGATCAGTGAAGGATACGAGTGAGTGCGGGTCCTTCAGGCGTTCCAGGATACCGGCCGCGCCGGTGCAGATAATCAGCTTCTCGGCGCCGAGCGCCGCACCGATCGACGCAGCCACGGTATCTGCGTTGATATTCAGAACGCAGCCGGAATCGTCCGCCGACAACGGGCTGACGACAGGCATCAGGCCTGCATCGAGTTGCTTGCACAGCACGGTGGTGTCGATCGAGATGATGTCACCGACATAGCCATAGTCCACGGACTCGCCATCCACCTTCACTGGCGGGCGGCGAATGGCGCGCACAAGTCCTGCGTCCACACCCGAAAGACCCACGGCATTGATGCCGACCTCGCGGCAGATCGCGAGGATCCGCGTGTTTATCAGTCCATTGAGCACCATCATCGTCGCGTCGATGGACTTGTCATCGGTGATGCGGCGTCCACGCACCATCCGCGGCTCGATGCCAAGCGCGCGCTGCATTTCATCGAGCTGCGGCCCGCCGCCGTGCACCAGCACGACGCGGATCCCGAAGTGATGCAGGATCGCGATCTGTTCGATCAGGCCGCGCGTACCCGCGATGTCGCCGAATACGGCTCCACCCGCCTTGATGACGAAGATCTTGCCCTTGTAAAGCCGGATGTAAGGTGCCGCGCCACGCAGCGCGGCGATCACGGCGGACTGGTCGATGCGGTGCGTCACCATCTCGTCAGGGCTCCTTGTTTTAGTGCAATCTGCCGGCGGGGGCGGCGCCGAGCAGGCGGTAAAGCACGGCCATCTGCACGACCAGGCGGTTGTGGGCCTGTGCCAGCACGCGGCTGCGTGGTCCGTCGAGCACCTCGTCGGCGATCGCGACGTTACGCCGCACGGGCAGGCAATGCATCAGGTGGCAATCCGGTGAGGCCTTCTGGAACCACGACTCCTGGACCATCCAGTCACCGAGACCGCTGCGCGCCCGGGCCTCGGCTTCCGCGTTGCCATAGTGCTCCGTCGATCCCCATTCCTTGGCATAGACGACCTGTGCGCCAGCAAGGGCAGCAGCACGGTCGTCGGTTTCACTGACGCTCCCGCCCGACCCGGCAGCGGCACGCCGCGCCTTGTCCATTATCGAATCGGGCAATTCAAATCCTGGCGGGCGCAATACGACGACATCCATGCCGCGCAATGCCGCCATGTGCACCGTGGCAGCCGGCACGGCGAGCGGCAATGCACGCGGATGGTTGGCCCAGGACAGCACGAAGCGGCCGCGGCGCGGGACCTTTAGATCATCGAGCGTCTTCCAGTCGGCGAGCGCCTGGCAGGGGTGATTGACCGCCGATTCAAGATTGATCAGCGGATGCCGGCACAGCGATGCGATATTCGTGAAGTTGCGTTCCGCGAGGTCGGCGGCGAGATCGCAGCCTTCCGCAAAAGCACGCACACCCAGCACGTCACAATAGGAATCGAGCACCGGGATAGCCTCGCGGATGTGCTCCGCTGCGCTCCCGGTCATCGTGACGCCGAGGCGGGTCTCAAGCTGCCAGCTGCCGCTACCGGGCGTGATGACGAATGACTCGCCGCCGAGGCGCGCCATTGCCACCTGCATCGAGGCGAGCGTCCGCAGCGAAGGGTTGAAGAACAGCAGGCCCAGTACGCGGCCCTTGAGCGCATTCGGCTCGGGCCGCTCACGCAGGCGCTCCGCGAGCGCGAGAAGCTCGACGATTTCGTCGCGCGGGAAATCTGCGAGATCCAGGAAATTCTTCATCTCAGGTCCAGCCCGGGGCGGGCGTGGTCAGCCCGTCAGTCTCATCGAAGCCGAGCAGGCGATTCATCCACTGCAGCGCGCCGCCGGCCGCGCCCTTGACGAGATTATCGATGACGGACATCACGACGATCGTATTGCCGTCGGCGACCGCCGACAGATGCGCGTAGTTGCTCGCGACGACGTCCTTCAAGCGCGGCGGTTCGTTGAGCACGCGAACGAATGGCCGGCCTGCGTAAAAGCCGCGCAATGCCGCGATGACAGCGGCCGTGTCGAGCGGCTTCTTCAGTTTCGCCTGGACCGTGGCATGAATGCCGCGCGCGAATGGCCCGGAATGCGGCACGAATGCGAAGCGGCCTTCCTTGCCCGAGGCCGAGCGTGCAAGTGCCGTAATTTCGGCCACGTGGCGGTGGGTCAGCGCGTTGTAGGTGTAGAAGTCGCTGTGACGCTGCGGGTGGTGGGTGCCGGCGATCGGGCTGCGACCGGCGCCGGTGCTGCCAGTAACCGCGGAAACATAAATCTGCGGCTCGACGAGATCGAGCGCCAGCAGCGGCACGGAGGCGAGCAGTGTCGCGGTGCAGAAGCAGCCTGGGTGCGCCATGTGTGGCGTCGGTGCGCGGTCCAGGTGCTCCGGCACCGCGCAGGTGAATTCACGCGCGCGGGCGGGCGCACCATGGGCGTGTTTGTAGACCCGTTCGTATTCGCCGAGATCCGCGTAGCGGAAGTCGGCGGAGATGTCGACGATCGTCGGTTTCGTGCCGGCGGCGGCTGCGCGGGTGAGGAGAGCGTCCAGGAGTTTGTGCGAAACGCCATGCGGCGCGGCGGCAAGCACTGCGGAACACGGCAGTTGCGCGGCCAACTCCGTTGCCTGTCCGATCGAGACGTATTGCAGCTCGCCGCAGACTGCGGCCAGATGTGGAAAGGCCTTTTGGACAGGCTCACCGGGCTGGCTGTCCGAGGCGATTGCGGCGAGTGCAAGACGCGGATGACCGAGGACGAGACGCAGCAGTTCGCCGGCGACATAGCCGGTGCCTCCAAGGATGATCGTCGGCGTGCGGGCACTCATTGCTCGAGTTCCCCGGAATGGGCAACTGAGTCGAGGCCAACGGTCGAGATCACGCAGTCACCGAGCGCGGCCCCGTTCGTCATCGCATTGAAAGCCGCGACACCCAGTTGCTCGCGGATGATGTCCACCCCCACGGTATTGTCCGTGGACGGCCCGGTGACGACCGCGGGCTCGATGCCGAAGCGGTCCCGGAGAAGCTTTACGCCGCCCCAGGCAGCGACCGGGTCGTTGGCCGACAGCACGACCGCCGTCAGCGCTTTCCTGATGTCGGGCGCGTCAAGTATGGCCTCGACGCCATAGGCGCCAAGGATTCCGTCGCCGAGTTCAAACACGATGACATCGGGCTTGCCGGTCGCCATCTCGGTCAGCATCGTGCGCGTCAGCGCGGGCCCGTTTTTCGAAGTCGTCGTGACGACGCCGAAGTCAGTGAATATCGCAGTGCGGCGCGCGCCGGAATCCTCCATTGCCAGGATGTCACGGCGCAGCGAGACGCCGGTCGCCTTGAATGCATCGACCGTCAGGCCGCGATGTCGCATGCGCGAAATCATCGCGCAAGCCGCTGCAGTTTTTCCGGCCTCCATGCAGCTGCCTGCGAGCGCGACAACGGGCACGCCCGCCGTGTCGAGCGTGGCCGCGAGGTCGAGCTTGTGCATGCCGGCGCGCGCCGGCACGCCGATGCGTTCGCCGAGGTAGGGGAAATGCAGCACAGAGCCGAGCACACGGCAGTCGAAGGGCCGGCCCTTCTCGGGATTCGCGGAGTCGCATACGCCCAGCACGCCGCCGATGTTCAGCATATGGATCACGTCGCCTGCGGCAAGTCTCTCCGGCACGTGTCCCGAATAGCCGAACAGCGCTTTGCGGTGACCGAGCGCGCCGACCACGACATTGCCGCGCGCGAGCTTCGCCATGCGCCCGCTCGTAAGCTCGAGCGTGTTGTACTGCGCCTTGTCGGTCAGGATTTCAACCGCGAGCACGACACCTTCCTCGCAGGGGATATCGGTCGAGATCCGCAGTTCGTGCGAGAGCCCGCAGGCCTGCGTGACCGAGGCGATCTTGTCGACGATGATCGACTTCATCATGGCTTTTGGCCCTCGCCGCCAGCGCGTGTCCAGAACACGCCTGGCAGTGAAACCATTTTGGAAAACCCATGCGCGTCAGCGGCGGTCCATTCGCCGGCCGATTCACCGTACACACCCTTTGAGGCCTTCATCAGCGACCAGGGCGAATCCACGCCCTCGACGAAGGCCGAGCCGGGTCGCAG
This sequence comes from Gammaproteobacteria bacterium, assembly GCA_009692245.1. Taxonomy (GTDB): domain Bacteria; phylum Pseudomonadota; class Gammaproteobacteria; order Steroidobacterales; family Steroidobacteraceae; genus SCUD01. The sequence goes on along the minus strand of SHZN01000006.1, from coordinate 3,819 downwards.
CAGTATCGTGACGCTGCCGGTCACGCGTGCCTGCGACGAGGCGAATAGCGCCTCGATGTCCCGGCAGACCGGGTCGAGATTCTGCCCCTCGTGAACCAGGTCGCCATAAGAGGCGGCAACAAGATCCTTGATGCGTTGCTGGCGCGCACTCAACACGAGCTTCTCCAGCTCACGGTGTGCGTCGATCAGGACCGTCGCAGCCGGCGCTTCAAAAGCGACGCGACCCTTGGTGCCGATGATCGTGTCGCCAAGGTGGATGCCACGGCCGATGCCGAAGGGCGCCGCCACCGTTTCGAGCCGCTCGACCAACGAGACCGGCGCCAGCTTTTCGCCGTCAAGCGAGACGGGCGTGCCGGACTCAAAGCCGATAACGATGCGCCGCGGCGCCGGCGGCTTCGTGAATGCGTCCTTCGAAAGCACCCAGGCGTCTTCCGGAATGCTGCCTGCCGATGTCAGAGTTTCCTTTCCACCGATCGTCACACCCCAGAGGCCGCGATTCGTGGAGTACGCGGCGCCATGCGGCGGCACCGGCAGCTTGCGCTCCTGAAGATAGTTGAGTTGCTCGGGACGCTTGAATGCCTGGTCGCGGACAGGCGCCAGGATTTCGAGTCCCGGTGCGAGGGTGCGCAGGGCGACCTCGAAACGCACTTGATCGTTGCCGGCCGCCGTGCAGCCATGCGCAACGGTGTTGGTTCCGAGTTTCCGCGCCATCGCCGCGACCGTCTGCGCCTGGATCGAGCGCTCGGCGCCGACACAGAGCGGATACATCTGTCCACGGCGGACATTGCCGATCAGCAGCCAGCGCAGCACGCGATCAAAGTAGTCGTAACGCGCATCGATCAGGTGATGTGCGCTGGCACCGAGCAGATTCGCCCGCTCCGCGAGCTGCCGCGCGGCGGCTGCGTCGATTCCACCCGTGTCCACGGTGACGGTGATGACTGGGCGGCCGTAGGTCTCTTTGAGCCAGGGCACGCAGAACGACGTATCGAGACCGCCGGAGAAAGCGAGCAGGATGGGCGCTTCGGCGCCCGGTGAAAGACTGGGCATGGAGATACTCAGACCCGGAATTCTTGGTGGAGGCGGGAGATCAGCCGGCGCTGGGCCGCGGCGCCCTGGGTTGCAACGAAGATCGTGTCGTCGCCGGATAGCGTGCCAACGATCTCCGGCCACTGAGTACGGTCCAGTACGATTGCAACACTCTGTGCGGCGCCCGCGGTCGTACGGATCACCGTCATGCAGGGTCCGGCCGCTTTGAGGTCGCGGACAAATGCCGCCACAGCCGCGAAATCATCGAGTGCCGGCGTCGACTCGTCCGGCAGAACGTAACGGTCGCCCTGCTTGGCCACGCCGAGCTCGCGCAGGTCGCGGCTGATGCTCGACTGGGTCGCGTGGTGGCCGGCCCGATCGAGCAGGCGCACGAGATCCTGCTGCCGGCCGACGGGCGAGCGGGTGATGATGCGCCTGAGCGCCTCGCGGCGTGCCGAGGCGGCCTGTGCGCCGTTGATCCGGTTAAGTGTCTGCATAAAGTTGCAGCACTATTGCATAAATATGCAGAGACGGTCAAGAACCGTGTAGTCAGATCTGGAAGGCCATGCGGACGCGGATGCTGACGCCGCCGTCCGGGGCATGGCTGCGTTCCTCGACGGTGACAATCCCGTCACTGCCGATCAGAACGACGGTGCTGCAGCGGGTGCCGTAGCCGTCGCTGACGATGAAGGCTGATGACAGCAGCCGCTCCCATTCTAGGCCGATGCCGGTATCGGGTAATTCCTTGTCGGAGGCGATGCTGCGATCTGACAGCATTCGCATCAGCGCTTCGGGCTGCGGATAATCGCCCGCCAGTTCCCGTGCGAAGCGTTCGCGTGCGCGCAGGAGTTTCGGCCAGGGTGTGTCGAGCTGCTTGTTGCTCAGGCCATAGACGCCAGGCAGGAGCATGCGGGCCTCGGGCTCCGGATGGCTCGTGACATAGCCGAAACCTTCCTGATCCATTGCTAGCAGATTGAAGCCACTGAATTGCGTCGCTCGTGATGCAATTGCGCGCACGAATCCGGCTGCATCCTGCTGGCCACCCAGAAATTCTCCGATGAGCGATCCGCGCGATGTGCCTTCAGGTCGCGGCAACGACGGGTCGCGGTAATTGGTCACGAGCGCGATGCGGCCCGCGCCATCGAGCCCGAGCCAGCTGCCGCCGGCCTGCAGGTCGCGACCCGCGAGCATACGGACACCGTCTTTCCACCAATGCAGCGCCTGTGCCGGCCGCGCGTGGAATTCGTCGCGATTGGCGGCGAGCACCAGCGGGTAACGAGGGTGTGCGCGGTAGGCGATCAGGGCCAGGCACATATGGAACCGCTAGCCTTGCCCGTGCAGTCGCGTCTCCTCGGCGAGTGGACGCACGCTGCCTGCGTCGTACCACTCTTCGATCAGCCGGAATGCGATCGACTGCGGAAATGGCAGTAACGGCGTGCCGGCCGCAATCTCCGCGCGGCTGAACCAGCGGGCATCCTCGAGTTCTTCGTCGTCGAGGTGGATATCGGTCGATAGCGCCTCGGCGCGAAAGCCAAGCATCAATGAACGCGGGAAGGGCCATGGTTGCGATGACTGGTAACTTGTCGCGCCGGCAACAACGCCGGTCTCCTCGAGCACTTCGCGGCGTACCGCGTCCTCGAGACTTTCGCCAGGCTCGACAAAGCCCGCGATCGTGGAATAGCGGCCCGCAGGCCAGCCGGCCTGGCGACCGAGCAGGGCGCGATCACCTTGTGTGATGAGCACGATGATTGCTGGATCCACGCGCGGAAAGAATTCCGTGGCGCAACCTTCATTGGTGCAAACCATCATGCGTCCGGCCTGCTGCGGTCGTGTCGGCGCCCCGCAGCTGCCGCAGAAGCGATGGCGGTGTCGGAAGGAGACCATCGCCCGTGCATAGGCGAGCAGTCCCGCTTCTTCGTGCGGCAGCAGGCTCGCTGCAAGGCGCAGGTCGGCGAATTCGGCTCCGTCCGCGAGCGGCGGAGGCACATCGGCCTCGATTTCGGTCGTGAACACGGCGCGGCCGCCGTATTCGCCGAGCAGGATCAGCTCGTCGACATGGATGTCCGCGAATGGCCCGCCGGCGAATTCAAGCAGGAATGCGCTGGGCGAGGGCATGCGGATCAGTGGGCAGCGCGAACGCCAGACGGGAATCAGGCGGGCCGTTCCCTCCGCAATCGCAAGCGCGACCGTATCGGAATCGGCACGCGACAACTTCAGCCGATCGACATGCGGCCCGGCAAAGACATTGGGCCGCTCGATGTCAGGGCGCATCGGGAACCGCTCCTCGAAAGCAGATGTGCCATTCTAGCAGTCACCTACCGACAGGCCCGGCCGCGCGGGTGGGCGGGTCGAGGCGCAGAACTCGCAGGCTTTTGGCTTCTCCGCATAGCGCAGCACGACGAGCAGGCTACCGCAGCCATCGCATTCGTCCAGGCACAGTTCGTTCTGCCGCTCCAGCGATCGCATCAGATGGCAGGCGTGCTCGAAGGAGATCTGCGGGTGCTCAAACAGGCTTGCGAAGGTCTCGTAGGCCTCGCAGAACCGCTCTCCCCAGCGCAGCTGGTCAAGGCCGCCCGGTCCGCTTCCTGCCTCGCGCCGCAGCAGCCCGAGGATGCACAAGAGTGTCGCGAGGCCCGCGGCTTCGCGACGGACGCCTGCATTGCGCATGAAGAAAGCGCTCTGGCGCGGTGACTTGCCGAGGTGGCGACGCACATCGCGGCGCCCGGCGTCGGCGACATAGGATCGGTAGAGCTTGCGGATCCGGTCGTCGGTCAGCCCGGTCCAGCTGCGGAT
>SHZN01000095.1 GCA_009692245.1 Gammaproteobacteria bacterium | reverse complement strand
GATCTTCTACAACACCCGCCGACCCCACGGCTCGCTCGGCTACCGGCCGCCGGCACCGGCAACCGCCTGCGGCCGACCCCTGCTCGCAGAGGCTCAGAGGGCGGCGTAAACTAACTTGAAATCTGGACCAGTTAAGACAGGCCGGTCACATTCCGGTGATCGGCGGCCGCACGCGCATCGTGATCTTCACCTGTCTCGGCCAGAAACTACCGGCCGGACATTTCGGCATCGCGACCCAGGGCTTCCCGCAACTGGTGCGCGTAAGCCCGACCGTGGTCACGCCGGACTCGTCGCGCATCTTCCCCGAGCGTGCGCCCGTGCTGTGCCAGGTCCGCATGGTCAATGAACTTCCGCTGATCCACGATCTCGAGCGGCTCGAGGAGATGATCGCGGACGAGACGACCGTCACCGTCGCTTAGGCAAGCACGAGCTCCGGCGCGAGTCGATGCAGGGCATCGGGTTCGAGGCGCAGCGCGCCCGCCGGTGTCGAGCCGATGATTCCCCGCTCGATCAGTGCCGACAGGACCAGCGGCCGCGCCAGCCTGCCGAGCCAATACAGGTCGATCACCGATACCTTTCCTGCATCCAGCATCTCGCGCTGACGGGTCATCGACGCGCCGTCACGTCCGGCGGTCAGGGCCAGCAGTTCCGGTAGATCGTGCGCCTGCTGCACGCGCGTTACCCGTGCGGCTGCCGTGATCGAGGTGAAGCGGATCTGGTCGGCCGCACGCTGGTGAAAGAGCAGTAGCAAGTCGCCACCGGAGGGCTCGCACGACGAACTGGTGCGAAGAAGCTGCTTGCGGATCGGGCTGCCGAGCGTCTGCGCGCCGAGGTCCGCGTGCAAAAGCTCGGTCTGCGTGGTGCCCGCGGGTTCCGGCGCAAACCGGTCGTGGCTCGCGGCATCGAGCGGCAGCAGCCAGGCTTGCTCCGCCGCCGCCGGTCGTGCCGCGGCATCGTCGAGTGCATGGCAGAAGATCTCGCGCCCATGCCGGTCGCAGCCGCGGCGCTCGAATGCAAGCTGGTCCAGCAACAGCAATGCATGGTCCTGATGCGGAGGCACGAGCGCCGTCAGGCCGATGCGCAGTCGCCTCGCGGTCGTGAGTGCCGCGGCGATGATTGGCTCCAGCGCGCGGTGACCACGCGCCGAGTCGGCGCTTGCTAGCGCGGCTAGTGTCAGGCCGCCAGCCTCGGGCACCAGCAGGCCAATTGCAATCGTGGCGCCGGCTTCGCTCGCGACCAGCATCCGGCTCCCTACGGCCTCCAGACGCACGGCGAGATAGGGGTCGAAGGGCTCACACTCCTCCGCGAGCATGCGCGCGAGCGCCGCATCGGCAAGCACAGCCGGTAGCTCGGCCTCGGCGACAAGAAGCTCGCGTGGCCGGCCCGCGAGTGAATCGAGCCAGGCAAGCGTGTCCCAGGGTGTGACGACTCTGGCGCCGAGGCCGGCGCGCTTTGCGAGGCGATGCAGGCGCCCGTCATCTGCGACCAGCAGTTCCGCGCGGCGCGAATGAAGGGCGCCCAGGAGACGCAGGTCGGTCTTGTCGAGTTCGCTGCGCGCCGGCATGAAGCGCAGCCTTGAGGTCACGTGCGCTGGGCAGAGGCAAGTCGGCAATGCGCGTAAGCGGTTCAAAGCGCGAGAGGTCCACGCCGCGTCTTACGACATCCGGATCGGTGCCGGCCTCGGTCCAGCTCCGTTCCTCGACGCACAGCGCGAGTCCGAGCGCGGCGGAGCGCGCCGCAATCGCGGCGATCGTGGGCGCAATCGACTCCGTGCCCGGACCGAAACACAGATAGGGATCCAGCAACAGGCGCAGGCCGCGGTCCGCGGGCGCGGTGCGCTTGAGTATCGTGCTCAACTGAGGTCTCCGGCAGTGGCCTGCAGTACGGCGAGCGCCGCCAGTGCCGCGGTTTCGGTGCGAAGCACCCGTGGACCGATGGCACAGCCGCGGAAACCTGCGCTCGTGGCCGATTTCCGCTCGCCTTCCTCCAGGCCGCCTTCCGGACCGATCAGCAATTCGATGGCGCCGGCGCCTGCGGCGGCGGATGCCAGCGACTCCAGCGCATCGACTGCGAGTTGCAGCCTGCGAACGGATGGCGGCATGGGCCGCGCAAGCCACTCCAGCAGCGGCAGAGGCTCGGCGATGGCCGGCAATCGCGCGCGACCGCATTGCTCGCAGGCGGCGATTACGATGCCGCGCCAATGCGAGAGTTTGCGTTCGGTGGTTTTCGCATCGAGCCGGACGACGCTGCGCGCTGTCACGACCGGCTGGATGGAAGCCACGCCCAATTCGGTTGCTTTCTGCACGATCAAGTCCATGCGTTCGGCGCGCGCGATGCCCTGCACCAGCGTCAGCGCGAGTGGTGATTCTGGCCGCGCCTGCCGTTGCTCCAGCACCTCGATTTCAACCCGCGAACCGCGGATCGCCACGATTCTCGCAGGGTAGTCGCTGCCATTGCCATTGAAGACCGTCACTGGATCACCGGCGACCAGTCGTAGCACGCGTGCCATGTGGGCGGCTGCCGTGCCAGCTGCCTCAATGCGCGCGCCTGGCAAGAGCGTCGATTCGATGAATACACGGATCAGGCGCATGCCGCGTCCACCGCGCCCCGCGCTACCCCCGCCAGCCAGTCGATCTGGTCCGGCTCGATGACATAGGGCGGCATCAGGTAGATCACATTGCCGATCGGACGCAGCAGCGCACCCTGCGACAATGCGTATTCGTAAGCCCTGAGGCCACGGCGCTCGCGCCAGTCGTAGCGCTCGTCGCTCGTCTTGTTCTTCACGGTCTCGATCGCGAGGATCATGCCGGTCTGGCGCACTTCGGCGACATGCGGGTGATTAGCAAGCTCGGCGGTGACCTGCGTCATGCGACCGGCGAGCCCTCGATTGCGCGCAATCACGTCGTCCTCCGCGAAAATCGCAAGCGTCGCAAGCGCCGCCGCGCAAGCCAGCGGATTTCCCGTGTAACTGTGCGAATGCAGGAAGGCATTCAGGCGCAGGTAGTCGTCATAGAAAGCCTGATAAACCTCTTCCGTGGTCACGACTACCGATAGCGGCAGGTAACCGCCGGTCAGGCCCTTGGACAGGCAGATGAAATCCGGCCGGATACCGGCTTGCTCGCAAGCAAACATCGTGCCGCTCCGCCCAAAACCGACCGCGATCTCGTCCGCGATCAACAGGACGCCGTGACGGTCGCAGGCCTCACGCAGCAACGAAAGATAAACAGGGTGATACATGCGCATCGAGCCCGCGCACTGCACGAGTGGCTCCACGATGACGGCTGCGACTTCATCCGCGTGCTCTGCAAGCGCTTGCTCCATCGCAAGGAACATCCGGCGGCTGTGCGACTCCCAGTCCGTGCCGGGTTCGCGCAAATGGCAGTCTGGCGAAGGCACGGTGATCACATTCATCAGGAGTGGCTGGTATACCTTCTTATAGAGCTCGACGTCGCCGACCGCGAGTGCGCCCAGCGTCTCGCCGTGATAGCTGTTCGAAAGCGTGATGAAGCGCCGCTTACGCGGCCGGCCACGATTCTGCCAGTAGTGAAAGCTCATCTTGACCGCGACTTCGACGGCCGCCGAGCCACTGTCAGCGTAGAAACATCGCGTGAGCCCCGCAGGCAGGAGCCGCGCCAGGCATTCGGAAAGCTCCAGCACCGGTTCGTGCGTGAAACCGGCCAGCATCACGTGCTCGAGCCGATCCAGCTGTTCGCGCACCGCGCTGTTGATGCGCGGATTCGCGTGGCCGAACAGGTTGACCCACCAGGAACTGATGCCGTCGAGATAGCGATGCCCGTCGAAGTCGTAGAGCCACACCCCTGATCCGCGCGAAATCGGGATCATCGGCAGGCGCTCGTGATCCTTCATCTGCGTGCAGGGGTGCCAGACCACCGCGAGGTCGCGGGCGGCGATGGCGGCGTTGCGGGATTGGCTGGTCACGCGCCTGGCCGCTGCCGCAACCGGCTGAACAGGACCCGCAGGAAATGCCAGAAATTGTTTGCGGTCCAGTACAGGACCATGCCGGCTGGGAAAGTGTAGAGCAGCAGGAAGAACACGGCCGCCGTCACATAGAGCCGCAACTGCTGCCGTTGCTGCAGCGCAGGGATCAGCGACGTGTCCGCCTGCAGGCGTGCAGCGAGCACCGTCAGTGCCGTCATCAGGATCGGAAGAGGGTTCAGATGCGAGCCGAGGAAGGGCAGCGTCACCGGCAGGGTGAGCGCCTGTTCCGGCATCGCGAGGTCCCGTACCCACAGGAAATTCGCGCCATGAAGACCGTAATGCTCACCCAGCATGTCGAAAGCCGCGATGAAAACCGGAATCTGGATCAGGAATCCGGCGAGACTCTTGAGCGCATAGAAAGGACGCACGCCGTGCTGGCTGTAGACGGCGAGCGTGCGGTTGTGGGAGTCCTCGCCCTTGAATTCGCGCTTGATCGCGTCGAGCTCGGGTTGCATCCGGCTCTGGATGCGATTGACCTCGGACTGCCAGCCCTCGGCGACGGCGATCAGCGGAGCCATCAGGATCTTCACGCTCAAGGAAAGCAGCAGGATCGCCAGGCCCCAATTGCCGGTGAGTGACTGCCAGATATCGAGCAGCCAGCGCAGGCCGAAAGAGAGTTGCCGCAGCGGCTCCCAAAGTGCGGCATACAGCAGGTTCGAAAGCTCCGACGCCGGGAACTGGCGCGGATCCACAGGGCCGTCATAGAAAGTAAGCGTGACGGGCTCGCCGCGCCCTTCCGGCGTGAATACGATGACTGGCCTTTCCGGCGAAGTCTCCACGGCGTCGAGTACGAGCGGCACGTCCGCCTTCACCAGGACCGCCAGGAACCGGCCACGCACACCAGCCCAGTCACCGGCGGCAAGCAGGCGGCCCGCAACCGGCGTGCGATCGCCCCCGGTCAGTGTTTCCTGGTCGCTTGTGCTGACGACTACGGCTCGCGCGTCGTTATAGAAATTGCCGAATCCAGGCAGCGGATCCGGTGCCAGGTCGGGTCCGCCGGCGAGTTCGAGACGCGCACCGGGCGGCAGCCGCATAGTTACCGACCGGAAACGAACCGGTGCAGACGCGGTCGGCTGCACATCCAGGAGATTGGCGTCGAGTTCCTGGGCGGCACCGGGATCGTCCGGCACAAGCCAGCGCAGGCGGGCAACGTCCGGCGCAGCCGGTCCTGACCAAATGGCCATGATCGTAGCTAACGCGGCGGTCGCAGGTCTCATCGGTAGAAACGCCGCATCTCGGCGAGCGCTCGCTCGATCAGCGCGGCATCGAGCGTCGAATCCAACGGCGGCTGCATATCCGGCCCCAGCACCTCGGTGAACCCGCCCGGGTAGCTGACGAGGATCCGGTCAGGCTGCACGATTGCATAGGAGTGATAACTGCCGGCGATGATCCAGTCCCAGGACACGCCATCGAACAAGTTGCGACCCATGCTGTAGTCCGATGGCGGGTTGCGGCAGCCGAACAATTCCTGCAGCAGCGTCGCCGGCAGATCCAGATGCGAGCTGCGATGTACAAAGGCGCGTGGCTCGCGGCCGGGCCAGCGCATCAGGAGCAGCGAGCGTAACTGCGGTGCACCGTAATTGCTCGCATGCCCGTAATGGCCGAGTCCCAGGTCGTCGAATTCATAGCCATGATCGCTGGTCACGATGACCAGCGTGTCGCTCGCGCGCCCCGCCTGATCGAGCGACGCGAGCACCTGGGCGATTTCTCCATCGATCTGGTGCATGCCTTGCCGGTAGCCGTTCCAGAGTTCGTCGGCACGCGGATTCAGGGCGTAGCGGTCGTCGCGCGCGAGGCCCACGAGCGGCGCCGCGTCCGTTTCGGTCGGGCTGTACCAGAGCAGCGCGAAGAAAGGCCGGTCCGCGGCGCGCGCGGCGAACCAGTCCTCGAACTTGCGCGTCAGCGCCTCATTGCGCCCGGCGGCAGGCTCTTCGAGCGTCGATATCAGCGTCGGCACGCCGGCGACGACGGTGCGGTCAATGAGCGTCGGGCTGCCGAAGCCCACGGCGCTCACGGCGACAGGCTCGTAATCCCGTGCCCGGAACTGGTCGAGCAGCACCGGCGGGCGCTGGGCACTGTAAAATGACCGGAAATACGTGCTCGGCAATCCATAAAACATTGAAAACGCGCCCATGCGCGAGGCATTGCCGCCGCTCCAGTGGTTGTCAAATGCCTGGCTCGCCGCGCGCAGGGTCATGAGCGTCGGCATCAGCGTCGCATCGACGGCGTCGGGACGCAGCGCATCGATGACGATCCAGAGCACGTTCAACGGCGCACCGGCCGCTGCCACGCACTGCAGGGGCGCCAGCGGATAACACAAGTCGCCTTCCTCGGCGGCATGAGCACTGCGGCGCTCGAGAACCGCCTGCTGCACGCGTGCCGGGTCGATGAGCCCAAGCCTCGCCAGCGTGCGCTTGGCCTCAAGCGGGTAATAGAGCGGCAGGTAACTCGTGAGGCGCGTGACCGGGCCGTGTGCGACGGCATCGGCCCAGACGTGCAGGCCCTGGCTGGCGAACCAGGCGAGCGCAAGCGCGGTGCCGATCCATCGGCCACCC
>SHZN01000094.1 GCA_009692245.1 Gammaproteobacteria bacterium | reverse complement strand
CCTGGTCAAACCGAAACCGGCACTCCTGGTCAATTCAGCGCTGGCGTCAACATTGCGGCCCCAATCCCCCGCGGCGGGCTCCACCTTGACCACGTCGGCGCCGTACTGCGCGAGCAGCATGCCGCAGTAGGGGCCGGCGATGCCCTGCGACAGGTCGAGCACGCGCAACCCCGCGTAGGGGCGGTCGTAGCTCGGCGCGGCCGCGGGCGACGGCAGGGGATCCGGGGCGGCAGGCATGCGGTTTCGAGTCTAGCAGTTGACCCTCCTTCGTCAAACTCGTAAATTGCATTTCAAACTCTTGAAATACATCCCATGGCGAGCGCACTGCTGCAGACGCTGGAGAACGCCAGCGTCACCTACGACGACCTCGGGCCCGGCGACCGCTTCGTCACCGCCGGCCGCACGGTCACCGAGGCCGACATCGTCAACTTCGCCGGCCTGTCGGCCGACTACAACCAGCTGCACACCGACGCCGAGTTCGCGGCGAAGACGCCGCACGCCAGGCGCATCGCGCACGGCCTGCTGGTGCTGTCGATCGTGTCCGGCCTGTGCACCCGGCTGCCGGTGAACAAGTTCATGGAGGCGTCGATCATCGGCCTGGCGGGCCTGCAGGCGAAGTGGCTGCGGCCGGTGTTCGTCGGCGACACGCTCCACGTGCAGGTGGAGGTCGTCGGCAAGGAGCCGGGCAGGAAGCCGGGGCGCGGCACCGTGGTGTTCAAGCGCTCGGCGATCAACCAGAAGGGCGAAACCGTGCTCGAGACCGAGTGGCGGATCGTGATGTCCTCGCGAATTCCCTCGCAAGCCGCGGAGTCCTGACATGGCAAACCCCGACCTACGCCGCGGACGAGCTGCGCGCGCTCGCTGCGGTGCTGCTGCTGTTGACGCCGGCACTCCTGGTCAATTCAGCGCCGGCGTCAACAACCCGGATGCCAAGCGTCCGTCCATTGTATACAATAGACGAATCCCATGATGGCGATTCAGGACTTGCGCGGGCCGCCTGCGCCGCAGCGCCACGCCGCGGGCGTCGTCGCCGCGGCCGGATTCCGGCCCTCGGGCGTGCTCGCCGAAGAGCTGGCCCGTTTTCTCGCGTCCGAGATCATTTTTTGCGAGATCGCCCCCGGTACCCGGTTGACCGAAGAAGACATCAGCGCGCGCTACCGCTTGAGCCGCTCGCCTGTGCGCGAGGCCTTTCGACTACTCGCGGCGGACGGCCTGGTCGTGCTTTCCGCGCGCCGCGGGATCCGCGTCACCCCGGTGAGCCTCCGCGACCTTGCCGAGGTCCAGGGTTGCCGCATCGAGCTGGAGGGGCTGGCCGCCTACCAGGCCGCAGTGAAAGCACGCGCCGCGGATCTTGCCGGGTTGCGCAACATCCTCGAGCAGATGGGCGCCGCTCTGGCCGCCGGCGATGCGCGCGCCTATTTCAATCACAATGTCGCCTTCACCACGCGCATTCACCTGGCGAGCGGCAACGCGACGCTCATGCGCCTCCTGAACGGCATCGGCAAACAGGCCTTGCGCTATCGCTACATTGCCTACCAGAGGGTGCCGCAACTGATGCGGGTCTCGCTGCCGGGCAATCGGCGCATTCTCGCCGCGATCCGCGCCCACGAGGCCGGCCGGGCGCGAGAGATCACCGCCAAGCTGATCCGCAACTCCTGGGCGGCGATCGAACCGCATATCACGGGCGAAGACATCGCACCGGAGGCGGAGTGAGCGACTTTGTCACCACCGCGGTGTTGCGCGAGGCGCTCGCTTCGGTGGTGCGCGAGATGCGCCGCTCGATGGTGCGCTCTTCGTATTCGTCAATCATCTACGAAGGCTACGATTTTTCCTGCGTGCTGGTCGATGCCAAGGGGCAACTCATTGCGCAATCGGGCGAAGACCATCCATTTCACGTCATTCCGGTCGCCGCAAGCGTCGAGCGGCTGCTGCGCAAGCACGAGCACATCGACGAGCAGGATCTTTTCCTGCACAACGACCCCTATACGGGCGGCACCCACCTGAACGACGTCGCCGCGGTCTGGCCCGTGTTCGAAGCCGGCGAATTGCTGCTCTTTATCGTCATCCGCTCGCACTGGGCCGACATCGGCGGCATGACGCCGGGCAGTCTGTCGGGCGGCGCGCGCGAGATCATCCACGAAGGCCTGCGCCTGGACAATGTGCGCGTCGACAAGTCCGGAAAATCCGAAGTGATGCGTGTCATTTTCGACAATGTGCGCGTTTCCTCGGAGGCGATCGCCGATTTCCACGCCGTGCTCGGCATCTGCCGCGTGGCCGAACGCAGGATCCGCGCGCTGCTTGCGCGCTACAGCGTGCCTACCGTTCTGGCGGCGATCGACGATCTGCTCGATGCCTCCGAGCGGCGCATGCGCACCGCGCTGGCAGGCCTGCCCGATGGGGTGTACCGCCATATCGCGTATCTGGATGGCAACAGCGCGGAGAATTTCCCGCTGCATGTCGCGGTCTGCCTGACGGTGGATGGCGACGGCGTGCATGCGGACTTCTCCGGCACCTCGGCGCAGGTCGCCGCGCCGCTCAACGCCGGGCCCGCGATCGGCCCGACCTCGATGCTGACGATCATCAAGAGCTTTCTCGACCCTGCCGGCGTGATCAATTCCGGAACGCTGCGGCCGATCCGCGTCACCGTGCCCGAACGCACGATCCTGAACGCCCGCTACCCGGCGCCCTGCGGCGGACTGAACGAAGTGCGCTTTGCCGCCGATGCGGCGGTGATGGGGGCGCTAGCGCGCGTTATCCCGCAGCGTCTCACGGGGGATGTCCGCGGCACCTCGAATCACACCTATATCGGCGGTCAGGACAACCGCCACGACCGCGCTTTCATCTTCTACGAATACCCCTCCGGCGGCACGGGCGGCTGGGATGGCGCCGATGGTAATCACGCGCTGCGCGCCTTTAATGAAGGCGAAAACGTATCCATCCAGTCCGCCGAAATGGTCGAGGTGCTCTATCCCTTGCGCGTGCTGCAAAACGAAATCCGGCCCGATTCGGGCGGTCCCGGTGCCTGGCGGGGAGGCTGCGGATTGTCGCGGCGCGTGCAGGTACTCGCCGACGGCATGCGCTACTCCTTGCTCTCGGACCGCAACCTGATGCCTCCAGGCGGGGTAAACGGCGGGGAGTCCGGAGCACCCAACCGCTACGAAGTGAGGCGCGACGGTCTGCCGGTCGAGGCCTCGGATTTTCCCGGCAAGGTGAGCAACTTCCCTCTCGCGGCGGGGGATGTGGTCTGCATGATGAGTTCGGGCGGCGGCGGATTCGGTCCGCCTGCTGCACGGTCGCTGGAGCGCTTGCGCGAGGACTACGCCGACGGCCTGGTGAGCGCGGCGGGACTCGCGCCCTATGGCGCCGGCATCGCTGCGGATGGAAATCTGCTGCGCCTGCCCGGCGGGCGCACCGGGGTGCCTGTTTCGCTGCGCTTTGCGCCCTTCGAGTCGCCGGTCGAATGCCGGATCAGCGCCGGTCTCGCAGACGCGCTTGCCATTGGCGCGGGCCGGATCGTCGAACTGTATGCCGTCACGGGCCCCGCGCTGCGCCTCTGGGTGCGCGATGTATTTACGGACCGTTCGGACGCGATCCAAGTATCCGATCGCTTGAAAGATATCGCGATGCAGGCCGGCCTGCATCTGCGCCCGCTCGCAACTTCATTTCAGAGGAACCTCGCCACATGACCCAGAACCTTGCTGCAAGGCTCGGCCGTCAAGGCCGCATGTCGGAAGCCGAACTGCGCCAATTTCATCTTGCAAGCAGGCTGCTGCCCGGCGGCGCGCTCGGCGGCAACGCGCTGCCGGAGGACGCGAAGTTCGTCTTCAGCCACGGCAAAGGCGGCCGGTTCTGGGATACCAGCGGCAACGAGTACATCGACTACTGCCTGGGCTCGGGTTCGCTGTTTCTCGGCCATGCGCACCCGGCAATCGTGCGCGCGGTGACCGACCAGGCGGTCAAGGGCACGCACTTCTTCGCCTACCTGAATGAGGCCGCCCTGCGCCTGGCGGAGAAATTCTGCGCCCTGGTGCCCTGCGCCGAACGCGTACGCTTCACGACCTCGGGCTCGGATTCGACCTTTCACGCGATACGCCTTGCGCGTGCATTCACACGCAAGAAGAAAATCCTGAAATTCGAGGGTGCCTATCACGGCGTGCACGACTATGCGCAACTCTCGACCGCGCCGAAGCAGGCGGCGGATTTTCCGCGTGGCCACCCCGACACCGAGGGCATACCCCAAGAGGTGCAGGACCTGATGCTGGTGGCGCCGTTCAACGACCTGGAGGCGACACGAAAGATTGTCGCCGAGCACGCGCACGAGCTCGCGGCGGTGATCGTTGAGCCGATCCAGCGCATCATCATGCCGAAGCCGGGATTTCTAGAAGGCTTGCGCACGCTGACCGCCGCGCACGATGTACTGTTGATCCTGGACGAAGTCGTCACCGGGTTCCGCTACGGGCTGGGCGGCGCGCAGCAGTTGTTCGGCATCAAGCCGGACCTGGCCACCTACGGCAAGATCATCGGCAGCGGCCTGCCGGTCGGCGCGGTCGCCGGCCGCGCCGACATCATGGATCAGGCCAACCCCTCCAATAAAGGCAAGGCCGGCTACGTCTATCAGAACGGCACGCTGCAGGGCCACTGCCTGGGCGCGGCGGCCGGGCTCGCGGCGATCGATACGCTCTCGCAGGCCGGGGTCTACGAGCGGGTGAACCGGCTCGCCGATGATTTACGCCGCGCCGTGCAGCAGGTGGTCGATCGCCACGGCATGAAGGTCCTCGTGTTCGGCTATGGACCGATGTGGCACATGCTGTTCACCGATCGGGAGCCGACCTGCTATGCCGATATTCGCGCGGCCGACGGCGCGAGCCTGCTGCGCCTGGAACGCGAATTGATCCGCCAGGGCCTGTTCGTGTTGCCGGGCAACCGCCGCTTCGTATCCATTGCCCATACGGAGGCGGACCTGGAGGACAGCCTGCCCGCCATCGACATGGCCTGTCGCGAGTTCCTGAAGCGCTAGAGGGCGCCGTTCTCGCCCATGCCCGCACGCCTGCTGATCGGCATCGACGTCGGCGGCACGTTCACCGACCTGACGGTGTTCGATACCGTATCGGGCGCGACCCTTGCGTTCAAGGCCCTGTCGGATCGCGCCCGCCCCGACCGCGCGGTTCTGGCGGCGCTGCGCAAATCGGCGGTCGACATCGGCGCCGTTGATCTCATGATGCATGGCACAACGGTGGCGACCAATGCGCTGCTCGAGCGGCGCGGCGCACGCACGGCACTGGTGACGACGCGCGGTTTTCGCGACGTAGTCGAGCTGGGTCGCACCACCCGGCTGACACCCGGCTCGCTGTACGATCCCTACTTCCGCAAGGCGCCGCCGTTGGCGGCGCGGCGCGACCGCCATGTGCTCGATGAGCGCGTCGATGCGCAGGGCGCCGTGGAACTCGCCCCTGACAGCGAGGCGATCGGCTCGCTGATCGCGACCCTGAGGGCGTCGGGCATCGAGGCCGTCGCCGTCGGCTTTCTCAATGCCTACGCAAATCCGGCCAACGAGGCCGCGGTGGTCGCCAGACTGGCGACGGCGTTCGAGCATGTCTGCGCGTCGACCGACGTGGTCAACGAGGTGCGCGAGTACGAGCGCTTCTCGACCTGCGTTGCCAACGCCTACGTGATGCCGGTGATGGCGGGCTACGTGCGAGTGCTGCTCGAGCAACTGCGGCAAGACGGATACGACCGGCCCTTCTATACCATGGCCTCGCACGGCGGCCTCCTGTCCGCCGCCGCCGTGGCGCGCAGACCGGTGCGCACAATGCTCTCCGGTCCCGCCGGCGGTCTGGCCGCGGCGCGCCATCTGATGGACCATCTCGGTGAAGCCCGCTATATCACCTACGACGTCGGCGGCACGAGTTCCGATGTGGCGCTGGTGGCCGACGGCGCCCGGCCGCTCAAGCGCGAAACGATACTGCAGGGCATGATCATTCGCTGCCCGCAACTGGACATCCATACGATAGGCGCCGGCGGCGGCAGCCTGGCGCGGCTCGATGCCGGCGGAAGCCTGCTGGTCGGCCCGGAGAGCGCAGGCTCGGATCCTGGGCCGGCGTGTTATGGCCGCGGCGGCGTCGAACCCACGGTGACCGATGCGAACGTCGTGCTCGGCCGGCTGGGCGCAAGTCAGAAACTGGGCGCCACCCTGGCGATCGATGCCGGGCTGGCGCGCGCCTCGGTCGAGCGCCTCGCCACGGCGCGGAGTACCGACGCCGAGACAATGGCCGAGGGCGTGGTGCGCGTGGCGAACGCGCGCATGGCGGCCGCGATCTACGAGGTCTCGGTCGTGCGCGGCTACGATCCGCGCGATTTCGCGCTCCTGCCCTATGGCGGCGCCGGGCCCCTGCACGCCTGCGAAGTTGCCGATGAACTGGGCATTCCGCGCGTGATCGTGCCGCCGGTGCCAGGCGCGTTCTCCGCGTTTGGCACCCTGTGTTCGGGTTTGCTGAAGGACCATTCGCTCACCGTGTTGCGCGTCCTCGACAATCAGGCGGTCGCCGCGTTCGAGCCGCACTTC
>SHZN01000093.1 GCA_009692245.1 Gammaproteobacteria bacterium | reverse complement strand
CGAAGCGCTCGACCAGGAGATGGCGCGCGACGCGACCATCGTCATCATGGGCGAGGATGTCGTCGGCGGCACCGGCGCCGACGGTGAGATGGACGCCTGGGGCGGCGTGCTCGGAGTGACCAAGGGTCTCTACGGCAAATACGGCGATCGCATCATGGACACGCCGATCAGCGAATCGGGCTTCGTCGGCGCCGCGGTCGGCGCGGCGACCTGCGGTCTGCGCCCGGTCTGCGAACTGATGTTCATCGACTTCATGGGCGTGTGCTTCGACCAGATCTACAACCAGGCCGCCAAATTTCGCTATATGTTTGGCGGCAAGGCCGAGACCCCGGTCGTGATCCGCACCATGTATGGCGCCGGCTTCCGCGCGGCCGCGCAACACTCGCAGTGTTTGTACCCGATTTTTACTCACGTGCCGGGCTTGAAGGTCGTCCTCCCGTCCAGCCCATACGACGTCAAAGGTCTGTTAATCCAGGCCATCCGTGACAACGATCCGGTGATCTTCTGCGAACACAAAGTGCTCTACACCCTCGAAGGCGATGTGCCGGAGGAGTCCTACACCATCCCGTTCGGAGAGGCCAACATCGTGCGTGAAGGCGATGATGTGACCATCGTCGCCTTCGGCCGCATGGTGCATCAGGCAATGAAAGCGGCGACCGCCTTGGCCAAGGACGGCATCAGCTGCGAGGTCATCGACCCGCGCACGACCTCACCGCTCGACGAAGATTCGATCCTCGAGAGCGTTGGGAACACCGGCCGCCTGGTCGTGGTCGACGAGGCCTCGCCGCGCTGCGGCATGGCGGCCGATATCTCGGCGCTGGTCGCGCGCAAGGCTTTCGGCGCCCTCACCGCACCGATCGAGATGGTGACCGCCCCGCACACGCCAGTGCCGTTCAACGGCCGGCTCGAAGATCTCTACGTGCCGAGTCCCGATCGCATCGCCGCCGCCGTACGCAGCACCGTCGGGTATGCGGCATGAGCCAGCCTCAGATCGTCGCCATCACCATGCCCAAGTGGGGCTTGTCGATGCAGGAAGGCAAGGTCGTCGAGTGGTTGGTCGAGGAAGGCGCCGTGATCAAACGCGGCGACAACATGCTCGACATCGAAACCGAGAAAATTGCCAATACCTTCGAAGCCCTCGACGCCGGCATCCTGCGGCGTAGGGTCGCGCAAGCCGACGAGGTCCTGCCGATCGGCGCCCTGCTCGGCGTCCTGGCGCCGGCGGAGATAGATGACGCGGCGATCGATGCTTTCATCATCGAGTTCCAGAAAAATTTCGTACCGCCGGCACCGGCGGAGGCAGGCGGCGGCGACGGCTATGCTTTCATCGACGCCGGCGGCTACCGTTTGCGCTATTCGAAGATGGGCGATGGCGCGCGCGCCATTATTCTGATCCACGGATTCGGTGGCGATGCCGATCGCTGGCTGTTCACGCAACAACCACTGGCGGCTGACGCCAGCGTCTATGCCTTCGATTTGCCCGGTCATGGCCAGTCGAGCAAGGCGCTTATCGATAGTTCGGTCAAGGCCATGGCCGCGGTCGTGATTGGCTTCATGGACGCGCTCGCGCTGGCGCAAGCCGAATTGGTCGGTCATTCGCTCGGCGGCGCCATTGCCTTGCAGGCCGCGATCGATCATCCCGGGCGCATCAGCGCACTGGCACTGATCGCGCCGGCCGGACTCGGGCGCGAGATCAACGCGGCCTATATCAACGGCTTCATCAACGCTGATTCACGCAAAGAAATGAAACCCTTGCTGGAACAGCTGGTCGCCGACCCGGCGTTGATCAACCGCGGTCTGATCAACGACATGCTGCAGTTCAAGCGCATCGATGGCGTGACAGCGGCGCTGAACAGCATCGCTGCGAGCTTCCAAGACGGCGCTTGGCAGACGATCGATCTGAGGGCGGGACTTGCCGGCCTGACCATTCCGGTCAAGGTCATCTGGGGCACTAAGGATCAGATCATCCCGGCCAGCCATGCCAGCGGCCTGCCGGCGACGACCAAGGTCACTCTGCTGGAAGGTTTTGGTCACCTGGTCCAGCTCGAAGCGTCGGCAGCGGTCAACAAGCTGCTGATCTAGAAACAGCGGGCGACGCACACGCGCCGCCCCGTGTCGCCCGCTACAACCGCGCCTCCAGGATGAGGTTGAACGGCGTCGCCAACGCCTGGCGGAAGTGCGAAAAACCAGCCTCGGCAAACACCTGCCCCAGGCGCGCAGCACCGGCCTGCGCCCCGAGCGCAAGACCCACCGGTTCCGACAACGAATGCGCGCAGCAGAGCGTGGTCGAGCCGTTGTAATAGAGCCGCCCGATCGGGTTGATGTTGTGCTCCAGGTGATCATGGGCGAATGGCTCGATCAACATGATGGTGCCGCCCGGTGCCAGCGCCTGGCCCGCATGGCGGGCCGCGCCGACCGGATCGCCCATGTCGTGCAGGCAATCGAAGAAACAGATCAGATCGAAGCCTTTAGCCGTGTAATTGGTCGAGGTCGCCACCTCGAAGCTGACACGCGGAGCGACGCCTGCCGCCTCGGCATTGCCGCGCGCCGCATCGATCGAACTGGCATGCGTATCGATGCCGTGAAAGCTCGATTGGGGAAACGCCGCGGCCATCAGGATCGAGGAATGGCCGTGGCCGGTACCGACATCAGCGACCCGCGCGCCAGCTTCGAGGCGCGCTTTGACACCGTCCAGCGCGGGAATCCACTCCGGCACGAGCGAGCCCTTGTAGGCATTGCGGAAGAACGCGGCCACACCGCAATACAGGCGCGGATGGTGTTCGCCCCAGGGCACTCCTTCACCGGTCTTGAACGCGCGCATCGAGCGTTCCTCGTCCAGCCACATCGAAGCCGCCACCTCCCACGCAGCCGGGATGTAGCACGGGCTCGATTCATCGGCCAGCACCATGGCCTGCTCCGGTGTCATTTCGTAGCTGCGGTCCTCTGGGTGGTAATTCAAATACTCGGCCGCGACCTGGCTGTTCAACCATTCACGAACATAGCGCTCGGCGCATTCGGCACGGCGCGCCACTTCGACCGACGTGAGCGGACCGGCACCGGCCAATACTTTGTACAGACCCAGGCGTCGGCCCAGGCTGATCATGACGCCACCGCCGCCCGCCGCGAGATCGCTGACGGCACGGCCGATGAACTGCTGGAGACGTTCGGGATCGATCGACATGGTGGACTCTCCTGTACTGAACTTAAGGGCAGGCTACCGCAGGATGAATGCTCATGCCACTGGCATACTGCCGCGTGAGGTGGGCACTGCCTGCAGCGTCAGCAGGAGTCAGGGTGTCGTGCGTAACGGTTCGAGATCACCAAGCAGAGCACCCATGCGGCTGGCGGCGCGCGGGCTGGCATTCCAATCGGGCCGGAGCACACTCAAGGTGATGTAGTTGGCCGCGAACAGGGCCGTGTCTGTCCCGGTGTCGTCGCGCCCGGCCGGATCGGCCGCGATCGTACTCAGAATCTTGGCTTGTTCCGGCCGTACCGGGTAGATGACGCGGAAACCGCCGTGACGGCTGAGTGGGGCCAAGCGCACGCCTTTGATCGCGTCTAACGGGCGCGCCGGGTAATTGAGATTGAGCACGGTATCGGCGGGCAGCAGGCGCCCGCTGCCGGCGCGTTCCGCGAGAGCGGCGACCAGCCGCACGGTCAGGACCGCGGCCCGGGGAAATGCTGCAAGCGTGCTCGGGAAGCGCTGCGGCTCCGCCGTGGCCTCACCCATGTCGAGACCGACCGAGACCGCGAGCGCGGGCACGCCAAGTTGCACGGCCATGACGGCCGCACCAACGGTGCCGGAACTGACCACATTACTGCCGAGGTTTTGCCCGAGATTAGCCCCTGAAATGACGAGATCGGGCGGTGCGGCAGCCATGATCTGGGTAAGTCCGTAGGAAGCCGCATCGGCGGGACTACCGTCGACCGACCACATGCCGTCGCCATGGTCGACCACGGCTATCTCACCGAGAGTGATGCGCACACCGCTGCCACTCTGCTGACTCAACGGCGCGACCACGGTCACCCGATGGCCGGCCTGGCGGAGCGCAGCGTGCAGTGCGGACAGGCCAGGCGCATCGAAACCGTCATCGTTGGTCAGCAGGATCGCGAGGTGCCTGTCGGCAGCACTGACAAGCTGGGGTAACACCAGCAGCAGCACTAGCAGGAGTCGACGTCGTATCATCGCGAGACTCCGTTCGTCATGCGCAGGGAGAGGGTGGCGCCGGCGCCGGCAGCGTCGCGCGCCGACAAGCATGCCATAGTTCAGCAGTGGCATGGTGCCGTGAACCGTGGGCACAGGTCAGCGCATCCGCCCGCGGTCAGGCTAGGAGCCTGTCGGACTTGAAGTACGCGGCTGCAAGTGTTGGCGAGCGGTCCAACTTTCACGAAATCCCGCAGCACGCCCGGCTCTCACCGATTGCGCTGACCCAAAAACTGACGGCGGCCGACGCTCGCCTGCACCGGGCTTGCGTCCTGGTACTGACCACCTGGACTGCGCGCCTGCGGGCGGAAAGTGTTGGCGCTTTCCCGGCCAACGTCACGGCCTTTCGCGTTGGCAACGCGGTGCATGACCGTTACGGCCACCCCTGTCCATTATGCCAAACGTCGGACCAGCGCATCCGCGATGCCAGCAACGAAGTGAACTATTGTTCGAGGCGTCAGACCGGTGGACGCCTGCTGGCTGATGGGGCGCTGTCACGGCTGCTGCGGGCCGCTCGGCCCCGCGCCATCGAAGAACTCGAATAATCAAGGTCGTCCTCGGCCCGACAACCAGTTAGACTGCCGCGTTTTCTAGCGCAACTCGAGTCAGGGGGAGTCAACCGTGGATTTCGCTTACAACGACAAAAGCCGCCAATTGCTGGAGCAAGTGCGGGCCTTCATGCATGAGCATGTCTATCCGATTGAAGACGAGATCTACAATTTCAACCACGACCCCAAGAACCTATGGGTGCCGCCGCCGCAGATCGAGGAATTGAAAAAGCAGGCGCGGGCCATGGGCTTGTGGAATCTGTTCCTGCCGCATGAATACGAGCCCTGGAGCCCCGGTCTCAGCAATCTCGAATATGCGCCTCTGTCGGAAGAAATGGGCCGCGTGAATTGGGCCTCCGAAGTCTTCAACTGCAGCGCGCCCGATACCGGCAATATGGAAGTGTTGGCCCGCTACGGCACAGCTGAGCACAAGCAGCGCTGGCTCGCGCCCCTGCTCGCCGGCGAGATCCGTTCCTCCTATCTGATGACCGAGCCGCAAGTAGCGTCATCCGACGCCACCAATGTCGAAACCTCGATCAAGCGCGATGGTGACGAATACGTCATTAACGGTCGCAAATGGTGGAGTTCCTGCGTGTTCGACCCGCGCAACAAGATTTACATCGTGATGGGCAAGACCGATTCGAACGCCGCCCGCCACGTCCAGCAATCGATGGTGCTGGTGCCGGCCGGCACGCCCGGTTTCGAGATCGTGCGTCCGCTCAGAGTCTTGAGCGACCTGCATTCGCCGCATGGCCACGGTGAAGTGCGCATGACCAACGTGCGCGTACCGGTCGAGAACCTGCTGCTTGGCGAGGGTCGTGGTTTCGAGATCGCGCAAGGTCGTCTCGGACCGGGGCGCATTCATCATTGCATGCGCCTCGTCGGCGCCGCCCAGCGCGCGCTCGACATCATGTGCCATCGGGTCGAAAATCGCGTGGCGTTCGGCAAGAAATTGTCCGAGCAGTCGAGCATTCGCCAAGACATCGCCAAGTCGCGCTGCGACATTCAGCAAGCGCGGCTGTTGACCTTGTGGGCCGCTGACCGGCTCGATCGCGAGGGCAACAAGGCCGCCAAGGATGCCATCGCGATGATCAAAGTCACCGTGCCGCTGATGTGCCAAACCGTGGCCGATCGGGCCATGCAGGCGCATGGCGGCATGGGCGTGTGTCAGGACACACCAATCCCCGAGATCTTCAGCTACGCGCGCATCGTGCGCTTAGCGGATGGCCCGGACGAGGTGCATATGTCACAGCTCGGCAAGCTCACCATCCAACAAACCCTGGCCGGGTGAGCGACGCCGGCAAACCAGCGACACCCTAGCGGCGCCCGGCGTTCGCGCGCAGCGCTCATGGCCGATCGGCCGTGAGCGTCGCACGCGGGTGCGTCGATACAGGCAGCCGGCATGGGTCAACATCCTTAGTAACCATTACCTCGGAGAGAACTCATTCCATGAGATTCCGTCTTGCACATTGGATCATGGTCCACCGCCTGGGTGTCAGCGTCGCGTTCCTGATCATTTCGCTGGCCTTCATGGGCGGCTTCCCGCGAGTCCAGATCCGGACCGTGTTCAGCGAACTCTTGCCGAAGGACGACCCTTTCGTCCAGGTCTTCTACGACCACAGGAACTTCGGCAATCCCCTGACCATGTCGATCATGATCAAGAACAAGAAGGGCGACATTTATAACCCCGTGACCTTGTCCAAGGTGTGGAATATCACCCGCGACATCGACCTCGCACCGGGCGTCGACCACGATCAGATCATCTCCGTGGCGACCGAGAAGATGCGTTACGCGGAAGCGACCACGGACGGCATCGACACGAAACCCCTGATGGAGGACCATGCGCCGAAGACCGACGCGGAGATCGCGGAA
>SHZN01000092.1 GCA_009692245.1 Gammaproteobacteria bacterium | reverse complement strand
GGAGGAGAGTAGCCCCGGTCTGGATCTGGAACGGCTCCGGACACAGTTCACGGTGCCGCCGGCGGCGGGAGCGGCCGCGGTGCTCGACGAAACAGCCTACATCAACGCGCTGGTCGAGAAGCTCGTCGAAGCAGAGCCATTGGCAGCGGATGCGCTGGAGCAGCTGGCGACGCAACGCGCCGCCGCGGTGCGACGTGGCCTTGCAGAGAACACCTCGCTCGACGCGGCTCGCATCACCGACGCGGACGCGCAGCAGGTCAAGGCCGCCAAGGACGGCACCGTGCCGATGAAGCTCGAGGTGACGGCGCACTGAGAGCGCGTCGACCAGTCTATTCGCGGCCGGCGGGCAGGAGTCGTTCAGCGTCTGTGCACAAGCATCGCTGATGTGGCCAGAACTCCTGTCGGCGCAATCGCACTGGGCAGGGGTCGTTGCGGTGCGATCGGATTGCAGTCACGACAGCGGTCGCGTCGGCCAATCGGGGAATGCCGCATCGGCGTGGGTTACACCAGCGGAATCCATTGCTCGTACGGGCATGCGCTGGGGCGCAAGCATGCCGTTTACCCGCCGATCGTCCGGCATCACCAACCGCCACCACCACCACCGTCCGAACTGCCGCCGCTACCACTGCCGCCACCGCTGATCGACGATGCGGCGCTGACGCCGGCGGCCATCGAGCCGGCTGCCGCCGCGCAGGTGCCGGATGCGCCGGCGCCGCCGAAGGACCGACCACCGCCCGACCAAGCCGGCCTCACATCTGATCTGCGACCACGCCAGGGCCCAGCACGAACCGCTGATGGCGGACCCGGTTCGGCGCATTGCTGATGGGCGGACATCCTGCTGTTCGGCCTTGCCGGCCTGGTGCGGGAGGCTTTCGTCGAATTCAGGTCCGGTGACGATCTTGCCGCGTTGCCCGCGTGGCAATCAGGCTATTTCAAGAGCCCGAGCTGAAAATCGGCCATGCCTATTGGACCAAGCCGCGCAAAGGCGCGATTTATCTTGTCAGCCACGGCGGTGATTGCGGCGGCGGCGCCTGGCTTGAGCGCCTTCATGCGCAACGCCAGCACCTCCTCGTTCAACGCATCGTTCAAGCCTTCCTTCGATCGACGCACGGATGGCGCATCGGGAACCCGCTTGCGTCGCAACTCGTCCAGTTGCACGAACAACTGCTCGATCTCATCAGCTGTCGGCTGGCTGGCTTTGCTCTTCACGTCAGCGTGTCTCCTGTCCGGGCCAAGCCCCGATGCCTGCACCATACCGGGAAATCGTGCTGCGGCGGCTTGCGACCGCAAGAGACCGGGAAGACAAACCGCTCGTCCCGCCCGCTGTCGCACTGGCGCTACGCGCGGCGCGTCCAAGTCACGCCAAGGCAACATCATGCGCACACGGGCAAGGTTCGCCTCCTGCGATCTCGACGGCGTTCACGGTGTCAGGCTGAAGGGCCACACCATCGTTGGTCTCGAGCGTGCGGATCTCCACATCGTCGCCAAGCTCAACAAGGCGCTCGACGAGGTGCGCAGGGGAAGCACGGCGCATGGCCCGGGACGGCTACGAACCGGTGCTGAAGAACCCGGTGGTGCCTGCTCAAGCGCCCGGAGAACCTGGCCGACAGGCAGAGCATCAGCCTGAGCGAACTGCTTGCCTCAACCTCAAGAGCGTGGGGCCAACCTGTTGAAGGAGGACTTCCAGCAGTTCCGGGAGTACGAGTCGCCGGCATTGTCCGCGAAGTTCCTGGACGCCTGGTGTGTCCGCGCCATGCGCTCGAAGATCGAAACGGTGAAGCAATTCGCTCGCTCTGTTCAAAGTCACCGCGAGCTTCTGCTCAACTACTTCCGCGCCGGGAAGCAGTTTTCCAGTGGCGTCATCGAGGGCCTGAACAAACAAGGCCAAGGTCACCCTGCGAAAATCGTCCGGGTTCCGCATTCCGAGTCGCCGAACTCTCGCCATATCACGTACTTGGGAAGCTCCTGAACCAAGGCTCGACCATAGATTCTTCTTACGATGCAATTCTTCTGACGAAGCGAACAATCCAACACCCGTGCTTCTCATCCGGAGCTTGCAGCGCTGGGGCACCTATGGCATTTTTGCCAACAGTCACCAATGCTCGCGAGACTCCCATGCCTACCCGCAATGTCGTCCTCACGGACCATCAGGCACGCCTCGTCGAAAAGCTCGTGTCCACCGGTCGCTATCAGAACGCGAGCGAAGGGCTGCGCGAAGGGCTGCGACTGATCGAAGATCGCGAAGCGCAGGACGTTGCCCGACTCGACGCGTTGCGCGAGGCCGCCCGCGTCGGAATGGCCGACATCGATGCCGGACGCTTTCGCAGCTTCGAATCGCCCGCCGCGCTCAGCTGTCATTTGACCGCGATTGCCGACAAGGCGATCAGCGGGAAGCCGGCAACACGCTCGAAGTGAGCGCAGGGGCGCGCAGCTGGACGGTCGCCTGACGGCGGCTGCCGAGGGCGACTTCGAGGAAATCTTGCGCTGGACGTTGGACCAATTGGGCGAAGTACAAGCGCGAACCTACTTCGAAACGATTTCGGCAGCGCTGAATGATCTGGCCGCCGGTCCGACAATCGTCGGTGCAAGAAAGCGAGATGACATCCTGAAGGGCATTTTCACGCTTCACGTCGCCCGCAAGGGGCGTCATTTCGTCATGTTCCGAGTCGGGCGCGCTCCGGAGCGCAAGGTGATCGAAGTCCTGCACCTGCTTCACGATGCCATGGATCTGCAGCGCCATCTGCCAACGGCCGAAGAAAGTTCGTAGGACGATTGCACTGCGTCGCACTGCAGATCGGGGGCCAAGAGGTACAAGCCGCAGCGGTCGAACAGCCTGACGGTCCTGGCCCGCGGCTTGGCAGAGCGGACGGCGATATCGGTTAGCGGCATTTGGGGGCAACTCCCTGTCAGTGCCTCCCTGTTGCCCCCATAGTTTCCCCACTCGTGGGGGCAGCCTTGGGTGGAAGACACGCAACCATGCCGGCAATATAAAGTAAAAACCTACTGTTTCCAGTGGGTTACCGGACTGCTCCGGACTACATCGGAACATCAATTGGTGGAGGCGGCGGGAATCGAACCCGCGTCCGCCAGCACTCGGCCTTCGGTTCTACATGCTTAGCCTCGCCAATTGATTTGACCCAACCGCGACCCGGCGGGCGGGGTGCGGAGGGCGAGCCCGACATTTTCTGACGCGCCGACCTCGGACGGAGTCTGCGCGCGAGCCCGTGTGCTTTGCCCTCGCGCCTGGCCCACGGACGAGCTGGGCGCGAGGTTAAACCGCCGTTAGGCGGCTAGTGCGTAGTTGTCTTGATTGGCAACTAATTGTTTTGCAGCAAGAGATTTACGAGAGCCGCTACCCTCTCGGCATGCCCCTCGGACGTCGCTACCAGCGTCGAAACCAATACGCCCCCTGGAGAGAAACGAGCCACTTCGACCAGCGCCACCGCCGTCGGTTCACGAAGGCGATGCGTGGCCGCATTGCGGCTCGGGGCTCACAGTACAGTATAGGCGTTCGCCCTCTGTGGCGTTGGGACCTACGCGGAGTGCTTCAGCAGGCGCCGCTTCTCCAGGTTCCAGTCCTCATCACGCTTCTGCGCTCGCTTGTCGTATTGCTTCTTGCCCTTGGCCAGCGCCACCTCGCACTTCACGTACCGGTCCTTCCAGTAGAGGCCGGTGGCGATGCACGTGTAGCCCTTCTGCTGGGTCGCCGAAAAGATGCGCGCGATCTCGCGCCGGTGCAGCAGCAGCTTGCGCATGCGCGCGGGATCGGCGACGACGTGCGACGACGCGCTTGGCAACGGCGCGATGTGCGCGCCCTGCAGGAAGGCCTCGCCGTCGCGCAGCATGACAAAGCTGTCGACGATCTGGCCCTTGCCGGCGCGTAGCGCCTTCACCTCCCAGCCGAGCAGTTCGACGCCGGCCTCGATGCGCTCCTCGATGGCATAGTCGTGCCGCGCCTTGCGGTTGACGACAATAGTGCCGCCGCCAGTCTTCTGTTTGCCCTTCGCTTTGGCCATGGGGCCAGTATAGGGAGGTGGCTGGCGCCGTCTTGTTGCAGCCGGCCCGGACACTGACAATGGGCGGTCGTTGCCCGCAGCGGTAAACGCGCGCGCTCGCCCGCCTGCGCATCGCGGCGGCGCGGCAATGGGCGACGGCTTCGGGCAAATCGGGCAGGCTGGCATGCGTCACGTTCACCGCTCCGCGCTGGTTCCGTATCCGGCGGCGCGCCTGTTCGAACTGGTGGACGCGGTGGAGCAGTACCCTGAGTTCGTGCCCGGCTGTCGGAGTGTGACAGTGCACGAACGCAGCGACCAGGTGCTGATCGCCACGCTGTCGCTACAGCGCGGCGGCATCAGCGCCTCCATCACCACGCGCAACACGCGCGAACCGCCGGTGCGGCTGACGCTGGAACTGGTGTCGGGGCCGCTCGAGTCGCTGGTTGCCGAGTGGCGGTTCAGCGACCTCGGCGAGCACGGCTGCAAGGTCGAACTCGACGCCCGCCTCGCGGTGCGGCCAGGGCTGGTCGGTTCGGCTGTGGGCCTGATGGTGGAACGCCTCGCCAACCGCCTGGTGGATGTCTTCTGTGAGCGCGCGCGACAACGCCTCGGTTGAGATAGACATCGAAGTGGTTGACGCGCGCGCCGCCGGCGCCACGTTGCCGCGGCGCTGGCAGGGACGGCTACCCGCTGGCGCCCAGGTGGCGGATGCGCTGCGTGCTGCCGGCATCGCCCCGGAGACGATCGATCGCGCGCGCGATGGCATCGGCGTCTTCGGCCGGCTGGCGACGCTCGACCGGCTGCTCAAGGACGGCGATCGGGTCGAGCTCTACGGCGGCCCGGCGGTGGACGCGCGCAAGGCGCGTGAGGCGCGCCACGCGCGTGAGGCCCGCCACGCGCGTGAGGCGCGCGCGTTGCGCGAGGAGAGGTCGAAAAGAGCGCGTTAGCGGCGCGGTGGCGACGCCGGCAGGGTCAGCCGCCGCCGGGGTCCCCGGGATTGGTGCTGGCGCCATCCTTGTCACCCTCGCCGGTGGCAGATTTGGCTGGCGCTGGGGTTGCGGGAGCCTGGTCGATGGCGGTGCCACCGGAGGTAGTGGCTGCCGCCGGTGCTGCCCGCTTGGCGGCGTCGGCGGCCTTCTGGGGGTCGGTGGGCACGAGGTCGCCCGTCATGCGCACCAGCGCGTCGCTCTCGAACAGCACGGTGAGCTCGTGGTGCGTGGGCGGTTCGTCCGGTGCCGCATCGGTGTAGACGTAGACCCAGCGATCATCGTCGAACGAGCTGCCGAGCACCGGTGCGCCCATGACGAAGTGGACTTGCGATTTCGTCATGCCGGGTCGCAGTCGATCCACCATCTCCTGCGTGATGACATTGCCCTGTTGCACCGATATCTTGTGTACGCGCGGCAGGCTGGGCAGCCGGCCCTGGAGCAGGCTGCAGGCGGTGCTGGCGTGCAGCGCCAGCGCACAGAGAATCCAGTAAATCGTTCGCATTCTGGCGGTGCGGTCGGGCGTGAAGCCTGAACGATGGGCGGCGCATCATAACCAACGCTGCCGGCGGGCGGCGCACGCGAACTCCAATCGGTACAGGCGCATGGGCAATCAGGATCGCGAGCTGCGCGAGGCGGGCCTCAAGGTCACCGTGCCGCGCATGCGCATCCTGCAGATCCTCGAGACCAGCGCGTTGCCGCACATGAGCGCCGAGGACGTCTATCGCGCCCTTGGCAAGGCGGGCGAGGACGTGGGCTTTGCCACCGTCTATCGCGTGCTGACGCAGTTCGAGCAGGCGGAGCTGGTCGTGCGGCACAACTTCGAGGGCGGGCATGCCGTGTTCGAGATGGCCGGCGGCCGCCATCATGACCACTTCGTCTGCGTCAAGTGCGGTCACATCGAGGAGTTCAGCGACGACGTGATCGAAGAGCGCCAGCAACTGATCGCCGCCAGGCTCGGCTACACGATCACCGACCACCGCCTGACGCTCTATGGCACGTGCAGCGGCGATTGCGAGCACCTGCGGGCGCTGGCAGGCCGCGGGGGCGGGCGTCCACCGCGCTGACGCACGTCTTCCCGGCGCCGCCCCCGACCTGTCGCTGACCGGCTCAGGTGTCGGCTGCGGCGGCCATGGCAATCACTTCTTCGGCGCAGGCGCGCGCCTTTTCGGTCAGCGTTGCGCCGCCGGTCGTGCGCGCCACTTCGTCCACCGCGCTGACGCACGTCTTCCCGGCGCCGCCCCCGGCCTGTCGCTGACCGGTGCTCAGGTGTCGGCTGCGGCGGCGATGGCAATCATTTCTTCGGCGCGTGCGCGGGCCTTTTCGGTCAGCGTTGCGCCGCCGATCATGCGCGCCACTTCGTCGACGCGTTGGCGCGCGTCGAGCGCGTGCACGGTCGTGCCGCCGTCGCTCTTGTCGACGTGCAGGTGACAGTGGCCCTGCGCCGCCACCTGCGCCACGTGCGTGACGCACAACACCTGCGCGCTCTTGCCGAGTTGCCGCAGCGCACGCCCGAGCGCGTCGGCGACGGCGCCGCCGATGCCGACGTCGGCCTCATCGAGCACCAGGGTCGGCGTGCGCGTGCGCTCGGCGGCGATCACCGTGATGCCGAGCGATATGCGGGACAGTTCGCCGCCCGAGGCGAC
>SHZN01000091.1 GCA_009692245.1 Gammaproteobacteria bacterium | reverse complement strand
GGGTGCGCTGGCCGCGACGGTCTGGGCGATGCGCCACCCGCGCGAAGGATTGCGCGAGGCTGACGATCTCGATTTCCGTGAGTGCCTCGACGTCGCGCGGCCTTATCTCGGGTCGCTGGTCGGCGCATATACGGACTGGACGCCGCTGCAGGGACGCGGCGAATTGTTCAAGGAACAGCTCGATTCAGACCGGCCATGGTTGCTACGCAGCGTGCGGGCGCGGCAATGGCCCGCGTGAGGCATGACATGAAGCGCTGGCTCGCCTTGATGACACTGCTGCTGGCGGCTGCCGCCATACCTGCGGCGGGTGCCGCCGACAGGCACCCGATCACCCACGAGGACCTGTGGCTCATGAAGCGCGTTGGCGCGCCGGTCCTGAGCCCGGACGGTCGCTGGGTCGCGGTTCCCGTGGCGGAGCCGGCTTATGCGGAGGACCAGAAATCAAGCGACCTCTGGCTCGTGCCTGCCGATGGCAGTGCAGCACCACGCCGATTGACCTCAAGCAGGGGATCCGAATCCGGCGCGGCGTGGAGCCCGGATTCGAGGCGAATCGCATTCGCGGCCAAGCGCGACGGCGACGAAGAATCCCAGATCTATGTGCTCAACGTATCGGGCGGCGGCGAAGCCGAGCGCGTCACAAGAGTGTCGACCGGTGCGACGACACCTCAATGGCGGCCGGACGGGCAGGCAATCCTGTTCACCAGCATGATTTTTCCGGGCGCGATGACGGACGCCGACAATCGTGCGCGCCTCGACGATCGCAATACGCGCAAGTACAACGCGCGCGCATTCGACAGCTTTCCGATCCGTCACTGGGATCGCTGGCTCGATGAGCGGCGTCCAACCCTGATGCTTCAATCGCTCGAGGCCAGTGCTGAAGTGCATGACCTGCTGGCAGGCACAGAGCTTGCGCGCGGCCGGGGTTTCGGCGGGGAGCTGAACAACGACGGGGAGCAGCTGGACGCCGTATGGTCGCCCGACGGTAGCGCAATCGTCTTTGCCGCGACGACGCTGCGCGACCAGGCAGCGCACGCGGATGTTTACGAGGCACTATTCGTATTGCCCGCCGGCGGCGGGGAACCCAGGCGCCTGACGGCGGACGAGGTGAGTTATTCGGACCCGCAGTTTGCGCCGGACGGATCGGCACTCTATGCGCTCAGCACACCAAACACGAAGTATGTCTACAACGATGCGCGGCTAGTGCGCTTCGACTGGGGCGGCACGACGGCGCGGCCAGTGGCATTCGGATTCAATCGTTCGGTCGCCAGCTTCAGCGTCGCCCCAGGTGGCGAGCGAATTTATCTTCTGGCGGAAGACGAGGGTCACGATCGCCTCTACACCGTGGCAGCGAGCGGCGGCGAGGTCCGCGAACTGGGCAGGCTCGAGGCGGGATCGATCACCGGATTGCAGGTCGGCGGCGTCGAGGCGGATCCGGTCGTCGTCGCGAACTGGGAAAGCGCGATTAATCCGCCGGAAGCGGTGCGCATCGATGCGACGACGGGCGCGCGTCGTGCCCTGACGTCATTCTGTGTCGAGCGCGCAGCCACGATCGACTGGCGGCCGGTTCAGGAATTCTGGTTCAAGTCCAAACGCGGAAGGCGCATCCATAACCTGATCGCGCTGCCGCCCGATTTCGACCCGGCGCGCAAGTACCCGCTGTTCGTGATGATCCACGGTGGACCGCACGCGATGATCAAGGATCAGTTCTTCATTCGCTGGAACTATCACCTGCTCGCCCAGCCGGGCTACGTCATATTGATGACCAACTACTCCGGATCGACCGGATTCGGTGAGGCCTTCGCGCAGGCGATCCAGGGCGATCCGCTCGCGGGACCGGCGGATGAGATCAACCAGGCGGCCGACGAGGCGATTCGCCGCTATTCCTTCATCGATGCGAATCGCCAGGCCGCGGGTGGCGCGAGCTATGGCGGGCATTTGGCCAACTGGCTGGCCGTCACGACCACGCGTTATCGTGCACTCGTGAGTCATGCTGGCCTTTACGACCTGAAGAGCCAATGGACGACGAGCGATACCGTCTATTTTCGTGAGCGCAATCTCGACGGTCCGCCCTGGGAGGGCAGCGAAATCTGGCATGACCAGAGTCCGTTCTGGCGATCGATGAAGCTCAGGACGCCGATACTTCTCACGTTCGGGGAAAAGGATTTCCGGGTTCCGTACAACAACGGGCTGGAATTCTGGACCGTGCTGCAGCGCCAGCAGGTGCCAAGCCGGCTCGTGCTGTTCCCGGACGAGAATCACTGGATACTGAAGGGCGAGAACCACCGCTACTTCTTCCAGGAAGTGCAGGCATGGCTCGCGCACTATCTCGCGCCGCCATGATCGACCCGACCGACGTACGCCGCTCAGGGCAGCTGGATGCCGCCCTTGCCGCCGATGCCCTTGAATGTCGCCGCACCCGCATCGGGGATCACGATCGACGAAGCCGCCTGGCGGCGCATTTCCTGCAATTCGCGTGCCGCCTCGTCGATTGCCTGCTGTGCGGCCGGCCCGAACCGCGACACGGCCTCGGCCAGACTCGCCGCATCCAACTCGAATGACAGCGGTAGCGATCCCATCGGTGTCATGACCGTCGCCTGGCCGATGAAAAGAACCGGCCGCGACGCGTCATCGCCGCCGTCGGATTTCACCGGTGTCATGCGCCGGATCGTGCCGACGCGCTGGTCGGTGAAGATGTCCTCGCGATAGAGGGCCGCGGGGTCCATACCGGGATCGCTCGGTCGTTCGTTGCTCATGCGGAAATATTATCCGAATCAGCGGGCGACTGCGAAGTCGCAATTCGCCGGGCTCCATTGGGGCGCCGTTTCGATCGCGTGCAGCACGGCTTCCGGTTCCGTCACGATCGACCAGAGGCCGCCGTGGCGATCATCCATGAAGCGGCCATCGATCGCGGCGGAAAGCTGGGCCAGCAGCGGATCGTAGTAGCCCTGCGTATTGACGAGCACGATCGGTCCCAGGAACAGCCCGAGCCGCTTCAGCGTCATCGCTTCCAGAAGTTCCTCGAGTGTCCCGGTGCCGCCAGCGAGCGCAATCACCGCACAGGTGCGGGTCAACATCTCGTGCTTGCGCGTGCGCATGTCCTCGACGACGTGCAGTTCGGACAATGCATCGTGCCCCCATTCCAGGTCCTGCATGAACCTCGGAATGATGCCGACCACGCGACCACCGGCTGCGAGTGCGCCTTCGGCCAGCGCTCCCATCGAGCCTGAGCGGCCTCCCCCGTAGACCACTGTCCATCCCGCCTTTGCGAGCAGGCCGCCCAGACGATGCGCCACGTCGTGATATTGCGCATCGCAGGCCTGGCTTGATGCGCAGTACACGCAGACG
Organism: Gammaproteobacteria bacterium; assembly: GCA_009692245.1. GTDB lineage: Bacteria > Pseudomonadota > Gammaproteobacteria > Steroidobacterales > Steroidobacteraceae > SCUD01. The sequence continues at coordinate 3,357 of SHZN01000091.1, read as the reverse complement.
CTTTGCCCCGGCGGCGTCAGTGCCATCAGTTCCCCCATGTCAGCCGGTCGCCTGCAGCCCGAGTGCAATGCCCGTGACACTCGCAAGCAGCGCATCAAAGAGCTCCCGGTCTGCACGGCCTCCTGCCCGCCAGCGGCGCAGCAGGTCGACCTGCATCAGGTGCAACGGATCGAGATAGGGCGCGCGCAACAGCACGGATCGCTGCATATGCGGCCGGCTGTCGAGCAGGTCGACTTCGCCCTTCACCCAGGTGATCCAGCGCTTCGTGAGCGCGTGCTCGCGCTGGATCGCCTCGACGATTGCGGCAGCCGGGCCGGTTGCCAGTGCATCGTAATGCGCGGCCATCCCGAGATCGGCACGTACCAGTTCCATCTCGACATCGTCGAGCAGGTTCTCGAAAAAGGGCCAACCCGACCATGCTTTCGCGAGCCGGTCGGCCCCGAGCTCGCGAGCGGCGGTGTCAAGACCGGTTCCCATGCCGTACCAGCCAGGCAGCGAGTGCCGACTCTGGGTCCAGGCGTAAACCCAGGGCACCACACGCAGCGCCTCGATGCCACTGCCATCGCGGTGCGCGACGCGCCCGCCGATCTGCATCCGCTCGATTACGTCGATCGGCGTGACGTCGCGAAAATAGCGGTGGAACTCCGGATCCTCGTAGACGAGCGCGCGGTAACGCGTGCGGCTGGCCTCCGCGATGCGCTGCATCAGCGGCAGCTGTTGCTCCGCAAGCGCAGTCACGTCCTGCCGGCCGGTACGGTCCTGCATGACCGCGAATACGGCCTTCTCGAAGGTGCGCAGCGCAATGCGTCGCAGGCCATAGCTGTTGCTGATGCCCTCGCCCTGCTCCGTGGCGCGCAGCCGGCCATGAGTCGCGCCGGGTGGCGTGCTCGCGACCAGCCGGTTGAGTGGCCCGCCGCCGCGGATTGCAGTACCGCCGCGCCCGTGGAACAGCGCGAGCTCGACGCCGCTTGCTGCGGCCGCTTTCATCAGCTCTGTCTGCGCGCAGTACACGAGGTGCCTCGATGCCGCGATCCCGCACTCCTTGTTGCTTTCGGAATAACCAACCAGCACCGTCTGCCGGTTGCCGCGGGCGGCAAGGTGGCGCCGGTACGTGTCCTCGGTCAGCAGTCCGCGCAGGATCTCGCCGGCGCCTTCAAGGGCGGCCGCCGTCTCGACGACAGGCGCAATGTCGAGCGGGACTTCGTTGACACTGCGATCCGTGATGTTGGCCCAGCGCGCCAGCAGCAGCACCGACATCACGTCATCTGGTCCTTCGGTTCCGCTGACGACATAGTCGCCGGTCGCGCGATCCCCATACTTGTTGCGGCTCTGGATCAGGGCCTCGAATACGGCCAGTGTGCGCCGGCCGACCGCATCGAATGGACCTACCGGGCCGCGATCGCGCGCCAGCGATTCGCGCAACACCACGCTGCGCGCATCCACCTTGCGCCGCTTCCAGTCCGCGAGGGCGAGACCCTGGCGAATGACTTCGCGATGCACTGATGCGTGCTGGCGCACGTCGAGCGTCGCCAGGTGGAATTCGAATGTGCGCGCACGGCAAAGCAGGCGCTCGACCGGGAACAGCCCGGCATGCTGTCCGTGATTTGCACGCAGACTCGCCGCGACAATCTCGATGTCGCGGATGAATTGCCCGGCAGATTCGTAGTGGTGCGGGTGGCCGTCATACGTCGTGCGCAGCCGCGCCGCGACTTGCGAGAGGAATGCGCGGTATGGCATGCGGTCGTGGCGCGACAGCGTCGCCTGGCGCGCATTCGGCAGCAGGATGTCGTATTCCGCAATGCGCTGTTCCAATTCGCGGCTGACGCCGACCCGACTCGCGCTCTGCGAGAGCTTGCCGGACAACGCGCGGCATTCCTCGTAGTAGGCCGAGATGATGCGTTGCTGCTGGCGGTGCAGCGTCTCGCGGATCGTCTTTGCATGCACCTCCGAATTACCGTCCATGTCGCCGCCGACCCAGGTGCCGAAGCGCAACAGCAATGGCAGGTTCCCGGCATCAGGCGGCAGGCCGAATACGGTCTCGAGCCAGAATGCGAGTTCCTCATACAGGGCCGGAACGACGCGATAGATGACCTCGGCCAGGTAGAACAGCACGTGCTCGCGCTCATCGGCAACCGTCAGCCGCTCGCGTGGATGCACCTCGGTCTGCCAGCCGGAGGTCACTTCCATGCGTATCCGTTCCCAGACCGAGCGGCGTTCGGCTGGTGTCAGGGTGGGATCGAGCCGCTCGATCATCAGGTCCGCAATCTGCTGCTGGTTGCGCAGCATCGTGCGGCGCGTCGACTCGGTGGGATGCGCCGTGAACACCGGGTAGATCGTCACGTCGCGCAGCTGCTCCAGCACCTGGGCACCATCGAGACCGGCCGCCTTGAGCCGGTACATGCAGTCGCCGATCCCACCCGGCTGCGGCCGGTCGCTGCGATTCATGTATTCGCGGCGGCGTCGCACGCGGTGCACGCGTTCCGCGAGATTGACGACCTCGAACCACTTGCTGAATGCGCGGATCAGGTCACTCGCCTGCTGCGCGGGCCGGTCCGTGGCCCGCATGTCCAGTGTGACTGTACCCTCGAGTTCGCCCTCGCGGCGCCCGATGGCTGCGACGCGGTCGTCCTCGACGAGCTTCAGCAGGGCCTCACCGCCCTGGTCGCGCAGCACTTCGCCGACCAGCGAGCCAAGCGCATGCACATCCTCGCGCAGCGCGGTTTCCTTGGCTGGGAACTGCAGATTGTGGCGGTGCTTCATGATGGGTTCACATGCAGCGCGCCCGGGCGCGCCACATAGCGATCCGGCCAACGGTCAGTGCTTATGTCCGCCCGGCCCATGCACGTGGCCATGCGTGAGTTCCTCACGCGTCGCATTGCGCACCTCCGCAACCTCGACGCTGAAATGCAGCGGCTTGCCGGCCAGCGGATGATTGGCGTCGACAGTGACGAGATCCTTTTCGACGCTGGTGACGGTCAGCATGCGCCCGCCATGAGGTCCGTCGGCATGGAACTGCTGGCCCGCTGCAAGGCCATTGGCGCCGGGGAAACGGTCGCGCGGCATCACCTGCACCAGGCGTTCGTCACGCGGCCCGTAGCCCATTTCTGGGGCGACGACGACGTCGATGCGGTCGCCCGCGACCTTGCCGGTCAACGCATCCGCCAGACCTGGAACAATGCCACCATTGCCGTGCAAATACGCGATCGGGTCGCCACCATCGGAGGAACCGAGCACCGCACCCTGCGCGTTGCGCAACGTGTAATGAATCAGCACAACCTTGCCATTGCCGACATTCATGTGGAGTCCAGAGACCGGTCCCGGGACTCAATGGTAGCGCATCGCCGGTAATCAGGCCGG
>SHZN01000090.1 GCA_009692245.1 Gammaproteobacteria bacterium | reverse complement strand
CATCGAATGCTTCGATTGCATAGCGATCAAAGGCCGTGACGAACACGACCATCGGCATGCTGGTCTGTGGTATCCGGCGCAGCACTTCGAAGCCGTCGATACCCGGCATCTCGATGTCGAGGAACATCAGGTCGGGTGAGTGGGTCGCGACCGCGTCCACCGCCTCACGGCCATTGGCGCATTGCGCAACGATTTCGATATCGGATAAAGCCGCCAGGCGCAATTCCAGCCCGCGGCGCGCCAGCGGCTCGTCATCGACGATGATTGCGCGCATCCGGTTTCCCATCGGTCTCAGATTTCCAGCGGCAGGCGCATCTCGACGCGCAGGTCCGGGCCTGCATCCGCGACTTCGATGCGGTGCGTGTCGCCATACAACACCTCCAGGCGCTCGCGCGTATTGCGCAAGCCGACCCCGCGGCCATTGCCGGCGGTGCCGCCGACCGGCAGGCCCGGCCCATCGTCCACGACGGCGAGCCTGAGCAGGTTACCCTCGATGCCGGCGATGACGGTCACCGATCCGCCTTCTTCGCGCGGCGCGATGGCGTATTTCATTGCGTTTTCAACCAGAGGTTGCAATAGCAGCGACGGCACGAGCGCCGTTTCGGTGCGTTCATCCACGTCGAACTCCAGCTGCAGGCGATCGCCGAAACGCAACTTCTCGATGCCGAGATAGAGATTCAATGCGTCGAGTTCCTGGCGCAGCGTTACTTTCTTCATCTGGTCCTGGTCCAGCGAATATCTCAGGAACTCCGACAGCCGGGAGACGGCGAGATTGGCAATGCGATTCTGACCGTCCAGCACCAGGGTCGAGATTGCATTCAGCGTATTGAACAGGAAATGCGGATTGAGCTGGTAGCGCAGCATCTTTAGCTGCGCCTCCTGGGCGAGCGCGGAGGCCGCAAGCGTCGCCTCCCGCTCGAGCTGCAGGCGTTCGTAGATCTTGACGCCAAAATAAATCCCGCTCCAGCAAAGCAACAGCAGCATCGAGTAAATCGTGTTGGCAAAAATCTCGAACGACCTGGGTTCGTTTTCCATCGCCCACGCCGGCTTCAGGATTTCCATGATGTAGGTATTGATGATCGCGGCCCTCACCAGGGCGATCGGCCAGCTCGCCGCGATCGCTCCGATCAGGACGGCTCGCGGCCCCCTGGCCCACAGGCGCCGATACAGATACCGCAGGGGCACCGACAACAACCAGCCGAATACCGTGGCGACCACGATCACCTTCTCGTAGCCGGTTTCCTTGACGTAAATGGCAGAACCGACATACAGGGCGAGCCCATACGCGATCCAGCCCAACGTATGCAGGCCCCAGAACAGCAGGTTGCGATTAGCGCGCAGGTCAGGGCACTGCATCCGGACACCTTATTCCTGCAGCGCAAATGCGCACAACGCCCTGGCCCGCCATTGGCACGCCCTGGCGCAATCGGGTTCAGCCTGACGGCAGGCCGGTGCGCAATTGCAGCGCCAGGCGCCAATCGCCGCCATGCCGGCACCAGATGTGGACATAACTGGCGTCGGCGCTTGCACCCGGCTCCGGCGCTGACAATCCATAGCTGTAGCCAAGATCACCGGATGAGGCGATACCGGCGCCCATCGGCCAGTACTGCAGCGCCACCGGCAAAGCCGCGAGCGCGACCTCTCGTGCGGCGGATTCGCCTGCGCCCTCGACCGTGGGGCCATGGAACAGCCAGGCATCTGCATCCAGCCGCGCAAGCATGCGTTGCTGGTGGGTCTCACCGCCCTGGATACCGGAGACCGCGAGGTCCAGCAGCTGCAGTTCGCCGGGCGGCACCGCGGGGCCGCGCTCGCATGCAAAAGGCCCCATGGCCGGTTCCCTGCTGCGCGCCTCCCAGGCGCCCGCAGGCTTGCGCCCAAAGCCGCCGTCGAACAGCACGCGCCAGCCAGCTGTTCCCTTCTTCCACACCGTGACATAGCGGCCCTCGACCCGGCGGCCTTCCGGATCGCGCGGCTCGAGGATCCAGGGCCCCGACGCAAAGCCTAGATCGCCAGCGGCCGACACCTGCGCGCGATCGGGCAACCAGTCGAGCGCACCGGGAAGTGCCTCATTCACGGTCCAGGCCGCCCGACCCCAGGTCGGACCCGGTTGCAGGACGATGGATTCCTCGTCGAGGAATTCGAGGAACGCAGCCTTGGCGCCGTGCTCCCGCGAAGCGGACGCGAAGCTCTTCTCGAGATCCACGATTGTCTTGTGACTCGCGACAATCGGGGCCTGAGCCTGCTGACCGGGATCGGACTGGCAACCGGCGAACCCGGCCGCTACGAGCACCGGAATCAGCCAGCGCGTGTATGAATTTGTCATGAACTTACAGTACACCAGCACGGCGTTCAGGCGTATTGGCGCGCCGCAGCCGCGAGCTCGCGCGCAACCGTAGCGCGCAGTGTCTCCGGTGCAAGCACGCAGACGCCCGCGCCATAGCGCAGGAGGTCCATCACGAGTTCCGGTTCCTGGCTGTAGGGCAATTCGAGCACGTAGCTGCCGTCAGCCTCGATGCGGCCGACCTGGCGTGAATGCCAGACTTCATCGGCCACCCAGCGCGCGCGTTCCGGCGTGAAGCGCAGCACCGCAGTCTGCGTCTCGGCGCCAGAGAAGATCCCATAACCGGCGCCCAGCACACGATCCAAATTCTCGTCGGCAACTTCGCGGGCGGGCTGTTCCACGACCAGGGCGCTCTTGATCGCATCGACCGCGAATACGCGCAGGTCCTTGCGCACATGACACCAGGCATCGAGATACCAGTTGTAGCGGTAGTGGACCAGACGCTGTGGCGACACGACGCGCTCGGAGAACTCGCCGCTGCCGCGCTTGAGGTGGCGGATGCGGATGCGGCGTCGGCTCAGGAGTCCGACCGACAGCGCTTCGAAGACCTCGCGATTGACCCCGCGGCTTCCGAGCGCCAGCACGCGGATGCGCCGGCGGATTTCGTGGTGCCCGCGATCGCCGCGCTCCAGCAGCGCCCGCAGTCGCGTGCGCAATGGATCGAGCTGCCGGCCCAGCAGGCCCGGCTGGAGGCGCTCGAGCAGGTGCTCGATCTCGAGCAGCGCATAGATTTCGGCGGGACTGAACCAGATACCAGGCAGCTCGGCGACGTCGGCGTCTGGATCGATCACGTAGGCCTCGCGTTCGCGTGACCAGACGATCGGCACATTGAGCCGGTCGCGCATATATTCGATATCGCGCTTGAAAGTCGCGTGCGAGATCTCGAGTTCTTCCTCGACCTCGCGCCGGGTCAGGGCGCCTTTCTCGATCAGCCGGCGGCGGATCTTGTAGAAGCGCTCGGTGCGGTCCACTCGATTACTGCGCAGGTGTCAGGCGCAGCAGCTTGCCTGCGTCCTCATCGGTCACCAGGTACAGCGCGCCGTCCGGACCCTGGCGGATGTCACGTACGCGCTGGCCTATTGGAAAGCGCTCCTCAGTCCTCACCTTGCCATCGGCGCCGAATTCCAGCCGCGCGACCAGTGCGGCCGCCAGCGCGCCGACGAAGAGACTGCCATTCCATTCCGGATAGGTATCACTCGAATAAAATGTCATGCCCGACGTCGCGATCGACGGCACCCAGTAGTACAACGGCTGCTCCATGCCTGCCTTCGCTGTACCCTCACCAATTGCGGGTCCGCTGTATTCCCTGCCATAGGTGATCACGGGCCAGCCATAGTTGCGGCCGGCCTCGGGCAGGTTGATTTCATCGCCGCCACGCGGGCCATGTTCCACTGCCCAGAAGCGACCGGTCGCCGGATCGAGCGTCGCACCCTGTACGTTTCGATGCCCGAGCGACCAAATCTCGGGCAGCGCGCCCTTGCGGCCGACGAAGGGGTTATCCGCCGGCACCTTGCCATCCTTCGTGATGCGCACGATCTTGCCAAGGTGCGTGCCAAGGTCCTGCGCGCTGTCCCGCTCGCTATTACGCTCACCCAGCGTGACAAACAGGTTGCCGTCGCGGGCGAAGACGAGCCGGGAGCCGAAATGATTCTTGCTCGCCACTTTCGGCATCTGGCGGAAGATGACCTGAAGGTCAGTCAGCCGCGCGCCATCAAGCTTCGCGCGGGCGACCGCCGTACCGTTGAGATCGCCATCACCCGGCTCGGCGTAGGACAGGTAGATCGTGGAATTGGCGCCGAAATCCGGATCCAGCGCGACATCGAGCAGACCACCCTGCCCCTTCGCATCCACGGTCGGCACACCAGTGATGGGTTCCGAGACTTCACCCTTCATCGTGACGTAGCGCAGTCGTCCGGGACGCTCGGTCACCAGCATGCGTCCGTCCGGCAGGAAGGCGAGACTCCAGGGATGCTCGAGTCCGGTCGCGATCGTCGTCAACTGCATCCGGTCATTCACCGTGGGAGGCAATCCAGCCTGCCCCTGGCAGGCACCCGCGGCCACGGCCATCAGCATGAATGCAGACTGTCGCGTAATCGTCGTGCGCCACATCATGCCGTCACCTCCACCTTGCCATTCCTGATCGCGACCGGAAAAGTACGCAGCGTCTTTGCGCCGCGCACCACATTTAACAGCTGGATGCCAGGCGGGAAACTGGCCCAGCGCACAACGGCACCGGTTGCGATGTCGAAGCGCGCGCGATGCAATGGACACTGCACCTGGCATCCCTCCACGATCTCGCCCCGTGCAAGCGGCCCCAAGGTGTGCGTGCACAGTGCCTGGGTCGCAAAGAAACCCTTGTCGAGGTGATACACGACGACACGTATTGCCCCCGCCTTGAATGAATTCATGCTGCCGATCGGCAGGTCGTCAACGCTGCAGACGACATGTTTGCCCATCTCAGCCCGCCGCGATGCGAGTGATGATGTAGCCACCCGACTTTGCATCGAATTCGAGGTCGATCAGCTTGCGGTCGCGGGCCTCTTCCAAGAGCTTGCCGAAGTTCTTGAAGCCGTAGTAGCTCTCGTTGAATCCGGGCTTGCGCCGCTTGATGGCCTGCTTGACCATCGAGCCCCAGACCTTCTCCTCGGCATCGCGCTCCGCGAACAAATCCTCGGCCACCTCGACTGCGAGATCGATACCCTCCTGGCGACGGTCGTCCGGGGTGCTCGACGCCTTGGTCGCGGCCTTTGCCGTCTTTTCGCGCCGCGCGCTGCGCCCGCGATTCTCGCCGCGCACCAGGTCATCGTAGTAGATGAACTCGTCGCAACCGCTGATCAGGAGATCGGAGGTTGAATTCTTGACGCCGACACCGACCACGACCTTGTTGTTCTCGCGCAATTTGCTCACGAGCGGCGAAAAGTCCGAGTCGCCGCTGATGATCACGAAGGTGTCGACGTGCGATTTCGTGTAACAGAGGTCGAGCGCGTCGACAACCATCCGGATGTCGGCGGAGTTCTTGCCGGACATCCGCACATGCGGGATTTCGATCAATTCGAAGGCAGCTTCGTGCATCTCGCCCTTGAAGTCCTTGTAGCGCTCCCAGTCGCAGTAGGCCTTTTTGACGACGATATTGCCCTTCAGCAGCAGGCGCTCGAGCACTTTGCGGATGTCGAAGGACGGGATCTTCGCGTCACGCACGCCGAGTGCGACATTCTCGAAATCGCAGAAGACGGCCATGATCCGGGTATCCGATCGGGTATCCATTTGTGCCTATTCCTCCCCGGCGACGGGTTTCCAGGCCGAGGCCAGTTCCTGCTGCTTGCGCGGCGGCACCGGATCATAGTGGCTGAGTGCCAGCGTGTAGCTGCCCTCGCCGCCGGTCAGCGCCTTGAGCCTGGTCTGGTAATCGGTGACTTCTGCGAGCGGCACGTATGCTGACACCAGGATGCGGCCGCGTGCGCGCGCCTCATTGCCGTCGATGCGTGCCCGCCGTGTCGCGAGATCGGCCGTGATGTCGCCCATGACCGCGCCCGGTGCGGTGACTTCCACGTGCACGATGGGTTCCAGCACCGTCGGTCCGGCCTTGCTGACGGCATTCAGGAAGGCCCTGCGGCCCGCGGAGACAAACGCGACTTCCTTCGAGTCCACCGAGTGATACTTGCCGTCATAGACGGACACGCGGATGTCCTGCATCGGAAAGCCTGCGACCGCGCCTTCGATCAGCGCATGACGGATGCCTTTTTCGACGGCCGGTATGAATTGGTTCGGAATCGTGCCGCCGACCACGTCGTCAACGAACTCGAATCCCGTGCCACGCGCCAGCGGCTCGATCCGCAGATAGACCTCGCCGAATTGCCCGGCACCGCCGGTCTGCTTCTTGTGGCGATGATGCCCCTCGGCCGGCCGCGTGATCGTCTCGCGATACGGAATGCCGGGCGGGCGGGTCTTGACGGCGACGCCGTAGCGCTCGGTCATGCGCTCAATCATGACGCGCAGATGCAGGTCACCCATGCCGTAAAGCACGGTTTCATTAAGTCCGCTCGCGTGATCGACGCGCACGCAGGGATCCTCGATTGCCAGCTTGTGCAGCGCCTCGGCCAGCTTATGCTCGTCGCCGCGCCGTTCCGGCTCGATCGCGAGACCCAGCATCGCCGGCGGGTAGGAAATCGGCTTCAGGTGAAAATTGTCTTCGTCGTGGGAGTCGTGCAGCACGGCGTCGAAATGCAGTTCATCCAGTTTGGCCACGGCGCAGATGTCGCCCGGCACCGCCGACGACATATCGCCATGCTCCTTGCCCTGCATCCGAAACAGGTGCGAGAGCTTGACGGGCTTCCTCGCGTCGCCGACAAACAGCTGTGCGCCGCTCCTGATGGTTCCCTGATGGACCCGGAACAGGCCCAGCTTGCCGATAAAGGGATCCATGATGATCTTGAATACATGCGCGA
>SHZN01000089.1 GCA_009692245.1 Gammaproteobacteria bacterium | reverse complement strand
AGGACACGCATGCCCGGAGTTTGAGCAGATATGACGATTTTCAACAAAATACCGGCTCGATAGAACAAGAACGAAGAAACCGAGCCAAAACCTTGACGAACAGCACCCCCCACCCCTTATCTTGCCCGGTTGTGCGGACCTTCCCTAAGCCTCTCGTCGTAAGCAAATCCGAGATCGAATTGCAATAGCGGTTGCGAAGCGTCTAATTCTGGCCACCTAGCACCGACGACCTCAATGACGAGCCGACCCGCATTCACGAAGAACATAGGTGGAACGTCCCGCGTGGTCGACTGCATGGAGATGAGTTCTCCGAGTGCTTGGCGTCCACTTCGCGTCGGGTGTCTATCCAAATCCAACACATAGCGCCAAGTCCCAGTGTTCACGATGCTGAAGGTCTTGCTCGAAGTCGCGCACGCACCATCCGGAGTGCTGGCATAGCATCCCTCAACCCCTAGCCCGGATTATTCATGAAGGATCGCGCACCCGGCGCCGGGATTTGTCGTCTGGGCGCCGGTCTGGAAGTCGAGCCATGGCCGGCCATGGCTCGACTGAAGGCCAAGCTCCAGGCGGCAAAGACCAAGCCCGGTGCGCGATAGGCCTCCGAACGACAACAGACTGTCAGAACCTCCGAGGGTTGTGCTTCTCTTGAGAATCCAGCAATTCCTTGGGCCCCGCCCAATGTCTGTCCTCCGCTCCGGCCGCCTTCGTGAATAATCCGGGCTAGTCCTCGAATCCCGGCGGCAGTTCGAAGGGTCCGACGATCTCCTTCTCGAGTTCGATCGCAAACTGTATCGGCGTCATGTCCTCCAGATACGGGCCAATGATCTGCACGCCGACCGGCAGCCCATCGGGCGTCCTGCCCACCGGCGCGACGGTCGCCGGCAGATAGGCGACCAACGCCATCGAAGCCCAGGGGCCCATGACCTGCCAATAGCTTTCCGTGCGTCCCTCGAACTGGATCGTTCGCTGCGCGATGGGCGTGTGGTCATGCGGGTGGGCAGCAATGCGCGCGACCGGACAGAGCAACACGTCGACGGTCTCGAAATAGTCTTCCCATTTCTGCCGAAGCACGCTTCGTTTCCCCTCCATCAACAGCCAGTCCCGATGTCGCATCGTCAAGGCGTCAGCCCAGTGTCTTGCCGTCGTGTCGTCACGCTCGACAAGCCCAAGTGCTTCATCGAACCTCGCCTGTGGCTGCGTGTGGCTGAGGCCCGCCGTCTCCATGACGTTGCGAAGTCGATGGCTGTCGACAAGCTCGATATCAGGTTTGCTGTCAATCAACTGAACGCCTTTCTCGATCAGCCGGTTCCGAAATGCCGCCAGCGCATCCGCCACGTCGGTAGCTGGTGGAAACATGTGGTCCGATAGCCAGACACCGACCCTGAAGTCCAGCAACCGTGTCTGCCGCGGAGGTGGCAACCTGATACTGATGGCTTTTCGCTGATATGCCGGCGCGTCCACCACGATGTCCATGGCAAGGCGCAGATCCTCGGCGCTTCTCGCCAACGGTCCGTTGACCGTGAGATCCGTCACCACCGGATAGTTGCTCCTTGTCGCGTTTGACGGCATGTGGCCGCCGTGCATCGAAACGATGCCAAACGACGGCTTGTGTCCGTAGACGCCGCAGAAGTGCGCGGGAAAGCGGATGGAGCCACCAATGTCGTTCCCTATTTCGATTCCGGTCAGGCCGGCCGCCAGTGCCGCGGCTGCGCCTCCCGACGAGCCCCCGGGTGTCCGCGTCACGTCCCAGGGATTGTTGGTCTGGCCATAGACCTCGTTGAAGCTCTGCGTGTCCATCCCCCAGAGCGGCAGGTTGGTTTTCCCGTACACCACGGCGCCGGCGTCGAGCACTGACTGCACCACGTCCTGGTTCGTGTCCGGCACGAAGTCCCTGAGTAGCGGTGAACCGTTCACCATCGGCATCCCGGTGATGTGCAGGTTGTCCTTGAGGGTCATGGGCAGGCCATGCAGGGGGCCCCAGATCTGCCCACGCGCCAGCGCTTCATCTGCCTGTCTGGCACGTTCGCGGGCGATGACCAGGTTGGTCGCGACAATGGCGTTGATTTTCGGATTCAGCCGCTCGAAGCGTTCGATGAAATACTCGAGCAGTTCACTCGAACTGACGCGTCGTTCGCGGATCGCCAGCACCAGAGCGCTGGCCGACTGTCTTGCCCAACCTGCCATGGTCGATCTCCGATGACGTCGCATGATGCGGCGAGTTGAAATCAGTATGCGCGAACGCGGAGCATGATGACGCGGATGAACGACGGCGGACCGGGGTACGAAGTCGGGCGCCTGGATCGCGCGCCTCGCACCGATCGAGCCCGACGAGTTCCATCAACCGCGACGATACACTTGTCTCAGCCGTTTCGGTGTCCAACAACCCAGGACCAAGTCTCTGAAACTCCCTGCCCCCATGCTGGTCGTCACCGCGTCCGGCACGGCCGCGTCAAACCACAGTTGCCGTCGACGCCGCCGTGTATGCTTTTCAATAACATTGCTATCCGACAGCCGAGGAGAGTTCGCATGACCGATGCCCGCAACGTTCGCTATCTGCCAGGCGGGGGAGCCGAGATCGTCGACATCTCCGTCGCCGATCCAGGCCCCGGGGAGCTTCAGGTTAGCAAGACCGCCTGCGGCATCTGTTCGTGGGATCTGCAGACCTTCCGCTGGGGCTCGGATCACACAAGTGCCGCGCCGCCAGGACACGAAGGCGTTGGTGTCGTGACCATGGTCGGCGATGGCGTGCGCGGGTTCGAGGTGGGCGATCGCGTCGTTGGCGGCGGCTTCGCTTCGCTGAACAACATCCGCGCTCAGCACGCCTACAAGGTACCCGCCTCCAATCTCGCCCCCGAGCATTGGGTGGTCGAGCCGGTCTCCTGCTGCGTGACCGGTGTCGACCGCTGCGAACTGAAGTCCGGGGAACGATTGGTGATGATCGGCGCCGGGTTCATGGGCCTCATCAGCCTGCAGATCCTGCGCGGGATGGCCGCTGACCAGATCGTGGCGCTGGACGTCGACGACGATCGTCTTGCGCTCGCCAGGAAACTCGGCGCAACCGAGACCCACAACGTGACCGCGCCCGGGTTCGACGAGATCCGCAAGGACATCGCCAGCCGCGGGATCGACATCGTCTACGACACGAGCGGCGTCCAGAGCGGCCTCGACCTCGCGACGCAGATCGTCCGCCCCGGCGGCAAGATCAACGTCTTCGGCTGGCTCAAGGGCGATACCGCCACGTTCAACCCAACCGCCTGGCACGGCAAGGGGATCACGGTGATCAACTCCGGGCCCGCCGCGCGGATCCGTGATCCGTTCCCGCCGGCGATTCGACTGCTGCAGAACGGCGTCGTCGACCTGAAGTCACTCGTGACCCATACCATCCCATTGGAGGAATTCCCCCGATTCATGGCCAATGCGACCACGGGGAACGTACCTGGTTACATCAAGGGAGTCGTGACCTACGCCTGATCGGGCCCTGGGACCCGGCGGGGTCGCCCGTGGCTCGCCCTCCGGCGTTGTGAGGATCCGCCGACATCATGGACTCGGCGGTGGGCAATGACGAGTACATCCAGACGCACAGTTTCGTCGGGCCCACCGTGAGCAAGGAGACCGAGCTGTCGCCCTTGAGCTTCAGCGGCGACGGTGGCAGCTACAAACTGACGTTCACGATGCGCATCAAGGGCGCTTGAGCGGGAAATCCGGCTTCGTGGGCAGCAGACCTTCTACATGCCACCAGCCGTGGTCGCGTGGACCCGCAGCAACGGAACGTCAGTCACCTGCCGCACTGGCCACGGTCAGGCCAGGTCAGGTCAGGTCAGGTCAGGTCACCATGATGCGCGCCTCGTGGCAGGCGCGCGGCAGCTCGTCGCGCGGGATGAGCCAGGGCCTGGTGTACCGCTGGCGCGCCGACGGCAGCGACGCCGATCTGCTCACCGACGCCGCATCGACGCCGGTGACCGTCACTGGCGCCACGGCGGTCGAGACATTCGATTACGAGTTCCCATCACGCGGTGCCTGCCTGCGCTGCCACAACGAAGCCGCCGGCGGTGCCCTCGGCATCGAGGCGGCGCAACTCAATCGCGAGTTCGCCTACCCGACACGCCGCGCCAACCAGTTGCGGGCCCTGGCGCACGTCGGTTACTTCGCGGCACCGATACCGGACCCGGCCACGCTGCCGGTGCTGCCGGCGATCGACGACGCCGCAGACGTCGAGGCGCGCGCGCGCAGCTATCTCGACGTGAATTGCTCGGTGTGCCACCGACCCGGCGGCGGCACACCGGTGAACATGGACCTGCGGCGGGAGACCGCGCTGACGGCGGCTAACGTCATCGACATCGCGGCCACCGGCAACGACCTCGGCATCGCCGATGCGCGCCGGATCGCCCCTGGCGCCGGCGCCCGCAGCCTGCTGCTCGCTCGCATGCGGCGCGACGACTCCCTGCGCATGCCGCCGGTCTCGACGCACCGCGTCGACGCCGCCGGAACCGCACTCATCGAGGCGTGGATCGCCAGCCTGCCGCCGCCGACCTGAATGCAGGCGGGGCCGGCAGCTGCCACTCACCGCAACGCGGACTGCGCGCCGCAGCCGTAGCGCGGCCCGGTGGCGGCCCGCTCACTGTGGCAGAGACCGATGGCCCAAGTCGGAACATGTGGACGCCTGCGGTGGCGGTCTCACGACCGCCCTGCCGTTGGGGTAACGCTCCGGATGCAGGCAGTAGTGCGCGTCTGATGCAGCCTGTCGTCGCCTGATCACTTCGTCGACCTGGCCGTTGAAGACAGTGGACGACGAGAACAGCGCGAGGCCCTGATGCGGTCGCTGGTCGTCATGGTCGAAGAACCGAGTCAGCCAGAGGCTTGCGGGCGCTGAATCGTCGAAACACCCCGGATAGCTCGGCACCTGCTTCAGCCTCTTGAACTGGCTTTCGCTGAACGCGTTGTCGTTGCTGACGCGCGGTCGCGAATGACTGCGTTCGACGCCGAGCCCGGCGAGCAGATTGGCAACCGCGTGGGCTGGCATCGGGGCGCCACGATCCTGGTGGACCCTGCGCCGGTCGCGCGGCGCTCGCACCGCCGTGATGACCCTCGTTCAGTGCCACGGCAGTGCCGCCAACCCGTAAACGTAGGGCGTCCATGGTGGCCGGGCACGCCACGTCTCCAGCGCCTCGGCGAGCCGGCCCTGCTGGCTGCGGCCGATGCCGAGTGGCGGGAACGCCATCGACCAGCCAGGCACTGCGTTTTGCCATGCTGTGGCCGGCCGCCCTGTTCCAGCGGTTTTTCGACTCTGTCTGGCAAAGCACTTTGCCGCCTGCTAGCCTCAGCGCAGTCCCGAACAGCCCCGCACCATGACCGAAGAAGCCTCGCTGTCGCGCCACGCCGCCGAACAGATCCGCTACATCCGCGCCGCGATGGCCGGTGCCATCGAGTTCACCGCCGTACCGGGGCGCGGGCTGGTCGTCATCGGCGTCAGCGCGTTGCCGGCCGCGATGCTGGCGCAGGCACAACCCTCGGCGCCGTTGGCGCTGCTGGTCTGGAGCATCGAAGGCGCGCTGGCGCTGCTGCTCGGCGTGCTGGCACTGCAGCGCAAGGCGCGACGTCTCGGTCTCGAACTGACCAGCGCGCCAGGGCGCAAGTTCATGCTGGCGCTGCTGCCGGCCGGCATCTTTACTCTGGCACTCTCGTCGGCGCTCTGGTGGCGCAACGTGAACGACCTCGTGCCGGCGGTCTGGCTGGCCGGCTATGGCACCGGCGTGATTGCCGCCGGCGCGCATTCGGTGCCAGCCATTCCGCTCATGGGCGGAACGTTTCTCGCCTGCGGAATGGTCGCCCTGCTGCTGCCGGCGTCGCTGCAGAACCTGCTGCTGGCGCTGTCGTTTGGCGGCCTGCACATCGCCTTCGGCGCTTACGTGGCGCGCCACCATGGCGGCTGAACGCAAGCAACGCGCGCTGCCGCCGGTGCCGGCGTTGACGCCGCTGCCCGGCTTTTTCAAGGAGCCGGCCAGTTCGGCACTGCTGCGCCTCGTCAACGAACGCGCCCGGCTCGGCATCCTGAGCGCGCTCGCCGTCAACGTGCGGCTGTCGTTCGCCGAACTGAAGCAAGCGTTGCGGCTCACCGACGGCAATCTCTCCATGCACGCGCGCAAGCTCGAGGACGCCGGCTTCGTCGCCAGCGCAAAGAGCTTCCACGGCCGCCGGCCGCTGACCAGCTTCACGCTGACGCCGCGCGGCCGCGGCGCCTTCGAGCGTTACCTCGACCACATGCAGTCGCTGATCACGCACATGCGCGAAGCGGATACGGAGACCGAACAGTGAACGAAGCATTGCGCCATATCGGCATGATCATGGACGGCAACGGTCGCTGGGCCAAACAGCGCGACCAGCCGCGCACCAGCGGGCACCGGGCCGGTGTCGATGCGGCGCGCGAAGTGGCGCTGCACGCCAACGCACTCGGGCTGCGCGCCATGACGCTGTACGCGTTCTCGTCCGACAACTGGCGCCGGCCACCGCTCGAGGTCAACGGCATCTTCGGCCTGGTCGACCAGTTCTTCGACAACGACCTCGAGCCGCTCGATCGCGCCGGCATCCGCCTCAATATCGTCGGCCGCCGCGACCGCCTGCGGCGCACCACGCTGCGTGCCATCGAACGCTGCGAAGAGCGCACCCGCGACAACGACCGCATGCTGCTGCGCGTGGCAGTCGACTATTCGGCGCGCGACGCCATCGTGCTGGCAGCCATCGAACTGGCGGGCCGCAACATCGATCGCGATGGTTTCGACCGCACGCTGAAAGCG
>SHZN01000088.1 GCA_009692245.1 Gammaproteobacteria bacterium | reverse complement strand
CTATTGTCATACTGCCGAGGCTGAAGGTCCCATCATTAAACGTCATCTTCAGGGTTTTTCCGTCACTTGCCATGTAGCGCACTGGCACTTCGCAACCCGTGAACATGTAGTCGCCATCGCGCAGGAGCAGCGCCTGCGGCGCGCCTTCCTCTGGATCCGAAACCCAAGTCAGGTACGCAGGGAAGATAGATGCCAGCTCCTCGTCACTTTCAATCGTCACGACACTCGGCGGCTGCCAGGTGTCCCTGAAGTACTGCCAGTAGACATACGCACCGGCCGCGGCCAGAAACACGACCGCGGCGCACAGCGACCATTTCAGGTTGTTCTTCATGGCGACATCCTAAACAAGCGACTTTCAACAGTGGTAATTGCGCCGGCATCGCGCGTGCAGGTGCCCGCGGCCGGGCAGCCTCTGGCTTGCAGCGTTGATAGGGCCGCATTGATGTCCTGGTCGAGCACGCGCAGGCCCGGTGCACGACAGAACGGGCAGGCGTGCAGCCCTCCATCCGTGTCGATGTAGGCATAGCGATCGCCGGCACCGCAACAGCCGAGTTCACGCGCACTCCAGTCCATGTACTCGACCGTCGGCAGATCGCGCGCGACGGGATCCGTATTGAGGCGTTCGCAGAACTCCTCGAGGACACGCTGATGCGCAGGAGCAAGGGCGACATCCTGGCCGGCATAGTGGCCAATCGCCTTCGGCTCCAGCATCTGGATGAAGCTCGCTCCCAGGGATCGTGCAGTCTCGGCGTAGCGCTGCAGATTTTCAGCTGTCACGAACGAGCGCGTCGGGCAGAGCGAGAGCGTGACGAGAAGCCCCGCATCACGAGCGTGTCTGGCGGCGCGCTCGACGCCTTTGAAAGTTCCCGACAGTCCACGGAATCGATCGTGCGCCTCTGCATCCCAATGATCGAGACTCAGCGAGATGCCGGTTATGTCCGCTTCCCGAAGCCGCCGTGCCTTCTCAGCCGAAAGGCCCAGACCTGAGGTCTGCACCCAGACGTCGGACTCGGTTGACGCCGAAGCTGCCAATGTCAGCAAGTCGGCGAATCGCTGCAGCGGTTCGCCGCCGCTGAAGACGATCTGCGCAGTCCCGCATTCCTGCACGCGACGTGTGATTTCCTGCAGCTCACCGGCCGACAAGGATTCGGGACGGTTGAGCACGTCCCACTCGAAGCAATGCTCGCACTTGAGCGCACAGCGCCGCGTGATGGCGATGATCGTGGTATTGAGGCCGGGCGGCCGGCCGAGCGGATCTACCCGTTCCAGTTCACGCTCGATGCAGCGGTCGAAGGCGACCTAAGGCCAGCCCGGGGCATAGAAGTCCCAGAAGTAGCGGCCTGACGAGAAGACGCATTTCTGCGAGGTCCAGAGCCGCGCGCGGCGCAGCGTCGGCGTGGCCCACTGCTCGGTCTGCAGCGCAGCGAGCAGGCGGCGGAGCGCGATCACGGTACGCAGCGGACTGCGGGAGGTTTGAAAAACAAGCCACACGACGCGTGCCAGCATCCGCACGATCACGTTGGCCTTGCGCAGGCCGCGAATATTTTGCGGGGATGCCACGCCATTTGAAGCAACGGCTGCGACGCCGATTGTAAGGAGAGCCCCCGACGTGGATGGCTGACTCGGCATGGCAACCTGCGGATGGCGCGGCAGTATGTCAGCGGGCCGCGGGTGGGGCAAGAAATCGGCCCTCAGCCGGGCCCGATCAATCCTCCATCAGGAAACTGCGCAGCTGCTCGCTGCGGCTGGGATGCCTGAGTTTCCTCAGCGCCTTGGCTTCTATCTGCCGGATACGCTCGCGGGTGACGTCGAACTGCTTGCCGACTTCCTCGAGCGTGTGGTCGGTCGTCAGGTCGATGCCGAAGCGCATGCGCAGCACCTTGGCCTCGCGCGGGGTCAGCTGGGACAGCACGCCGTGCACGGTCTCGCGCAGCGATTCGACGGTCGCGGAATCGAGCGGGCTCTCGGCGGCGCCGTCCTCGATGAAGTCGCCCAGGTGGGAATCCTCGTCGTCGCCGATCGGCGTCTCCATCGAGATCGGTTCCTTGGCGATCTTCAGCACCTTGCGGACCTTGTCCTCGGGCATCTCCATGCGCTCGGCCAGCTCGTCCGGTGTCGGCTCGCGGCCCATCTCCTGCAGCATCTGCCGCGAAATGCGGTTCAGCTTGTTGATGGTCTCGATCATGTGCACCGGGATGCGGATGGTGCGCGCCTGGTCGGCGATCGAGCGCGTGATGGCCTGCCGAATCCACCAGGTCGCGTAGGTCGAGAATTTGTAGCCGCGGCGGTATTCGAACTTGTCGACCGCTTTCATCAGGCCGATGTTGCCTTCCTGGATCAGGTCCAGGAACTGCAGGCCGCGATTCGTGTACTTCTTTGCAATTGAGATCACGAGTCGCAGGTTGGCCTCGACCATTTCCTTCTTCGCGCGCCGCGCCATCGCCTCGCCGGTCGCGATGTCGCGATTGACGGTCTTCAGCTCCTGGATAGAGCGCGTCAGGCGCTTCTCGAGGGCCTTGAGATCGTGCTGGCGGCGCGTGACTTCTTCCTTGAGCCGGCGAAGCGATGCCGAATGCTTGCGCTTGGCGCGGATGTGCTTGTCGATCCAGCGTATGTTGGTCTCGTTCTTCGGGAAGGTCGCGATGAAATCCTTGCGCGGCATGCCGGCCTGGCGGACGCAGACCGTCATGATCTCGCGCTCGAGACGGCGCACCTCGTCCACGTGGCTGCGCAGGTTCCTGACCAGCGCATCGAACATGCGCGGCGCGAGTTTCAGTGCCATGAACTGGCCGGCGAGTTTCTTGCGGGCGCGGACGACCTTTGGCTCCTTGGCGCCCCGTGCCGTCGTCAGGCCCTTGGCAATCTGATTGTGCAGGCGCGCAATTGCGCCAAAGCGCTTCGCAGTTTCTTCCGGGTCCGGTCCGGTGTCGACGGCTTCTGCGTCTTCCTCGGAGTCCTCGTCTTTTTCCTCGTCATCGAGCTTGGGCTCTTCCTTCGTGATGACGGCCTTCGGATTGTGCGGCTGCGCGATTTCGTCCGGCGCATTCGGATCGAGAAAGCCGACGATGATGTCTGTCAGGCGGCCCTGGCCGCCCTTGACCGGCTCGTAAGCGCCGAGCAGGAAGTCATAAGTCGGCGGGTAGTAGGCGAGTGCGGAGCGAACCTGGTCGAGGCCTTCCTCGATGCGCTTGGCGATGCGGATCTCGCCCTCGCGCGTCAGCAGCTCGACGGTTCCCATCTCGCGCATGTACATGCGTACCGGATCAGTCGTGCGGCCGAATTCCGAATCGGCGATCGCGAGCGCGGCGGCCGCTTCTTCGACGGCTTCCTCATCGGGAGCGGAAGCATCGGTCAGCAGCAGGGCTTCGGCGTCCGGTGCCTTCTCGTACACCGTGATGCCCATGTCGTTGATCGTGTTGACGATGTCTTCGATCTGCTCCGGATCGACAATCTCGGGTGGCAGGTGGTCGTTGACTTCGGCGTAGGTCAGGTAGCCCTGTTCCTTGCCGCGCGCGATCAGAATCTTGAGCTGCGACTGGCGATCTTCAGGAATGATCGGAGGCTTTTTCTCGGTCAAAGGATGGATCACCTGGGTAAGGGGCGGGCAAAAAAGAGCCGCGTATTATACAGCCAGGCCGGTTCCCCGTCTTTCCAAGACTTGCCCGGGTTAGCCCCCGGCCGGGCTGCCGCGGTCGCCCAGAAGTCGTTGAAATTCCTGCTGTTCTTCATTGCTGAGCTTGCGCTCGCGCGAAATCGCGATCAGGTCGTTCAGGCGCTTGTCTGGGCCGAATTCCGCCGCCAGGCGCTTGAGCGCCATGACGAGATCGCGACCGGCTGCACGCCCGTCGCGCACCAGTGATTCTTCGGCAGCGAGCTCCGCGAGCCGTGCGCCCTCGGGTCTCTCCCGCCAGCGTTCGATCAGCTGCGCGGTGCTGAGTTCCGGTTCTGCCTTCGCCATTTCCAGCAACTCGCGCAGTACCGCGAAACCCTTGTGATCGCCGTGCAGGAATGCCGGCGGTTCGGCGAGGGCGCGCGCGGCCGACGGATGATGCAGCAGCAGCATGATGACCTGGGTCAGCAGCGGATGCCGCCCGGCGGAGAGTGGTGTCCTGCGCCCGGGCGCCGGCCTGCCAGCGCGCGGCTTCTCAGGCCGCGCATTCAGCAGTTCGGCAAGACGACCCGCCGGCATGCGGACTTCCTGGGCGAGACGCTCGAGCAGCAATTCGTGATAAACGCCGGCCGGCACGCGCGCGAGCAATGGGCGCGCGAGTTCTGCAAGCCGTGCGCGGCCATCGACATTCGCAAGATTGGCCTGCGACGCGAGTTGCGTTACCAGGAATTCCGACAATGGCTGCGCCGTGGCGAGGCGCGCCTCGAAGGCCTCGGCACCTTCCTCACCGACCAGCGTGTCCGGATCGTGGCCTTCAGGCAGGAACAGGAAGCGCAGCTGCCGTCCGTCGCGCGCATGCTCGAGTGCGTTTTCGAGCGCGCGCCAGGCAGCGGCGCGACCTGCGCGATCGCCGTCAAAGCAGAACACCAGTTCGCTGGTCACGCGAAACAGCCGGTTCAGGTGCTCGGTGGTCGTTGCCGTGCCGAGCGTCGCGACTGAATAAAGAATGCCTGCCTGCGCGAGGCGCGCAACATCGACATAGCCCTCGACCACCAGCAGCCGCTCGATCTTGCGCAGCGCCTGACGCGCTTCGTAGAGGCCGTAGAGTTCGCGACCCTTGTGGAAGAGCGGCGTCTCGGGGGAGTTCAGGTATTTCGGCTCGCCCTCGTCGATGATGCGGCCGCCGAAGGCGATCACCCGGCCGCGCGCATCGCGGATCGGGAACATCACGCGGTCGCGGAACCGGTCGTAGAAACCCGATTCCCCCTTGCCGCTGCGTTCGATGACGAGGCCGGCATCGGCGAGCAGGCGCTCACGCTCGGCGCTGCCGCCGAAGCGCTTCAGGACGGCATCCCAGGAATTCGGTGCATAGCCGATCGCGAATTTCACGCAGGTCTCAGGCGTGATGCCGCGGTCGGTCAGGTATTTCTTGGCGCGCGCCGATTCGCGGAGCGTATCGCGATAGAACTGCGAGACCTGCGCCAGCAGGTCATAGAGTTCTTCGCCGGGCCGCGTGCGCGCGCCGCGTCCGTCGTCCTCGCGCGGCACTTCGAGCCCGAGCCGCGAGGCAAGTTCGTCCACCGCGTCCGGGAATGGCAACTTGTCGTGCTCCATCAGGAAACCGAGCGCCGTGCCGTGCGCGCCGCAGCCGAAGCAGTGATAGAACTGCTTGTCGGGGCTGACCCAGAATGACGGCGTCTTCTCGGCGTGGAACGGACAGCAGGCTTTCCACTCGCGGCCTGCGCGCTTCAATTGCACGCGGCCACCGATCAGTTCGACGATGTCGGTGCGGGCGATCAGCTCATCGATGAAGGACTGTGGAATTCGGCCAGCCATGTGACAAGATACCGCAGTTCGCGACGCCCGCCGGCGCTCAGGTCGGCAACGGCTGGCCGGCTTGCCACCCGGTCTGCTGCATCCGTTCGAACAGCGCCAGCAGTTCCGTCCGCGCTTTGCGCGCGTGCATCAAGAGCGCCAACACGTCGCCCGGTCGTGACCAGGCGATCGCTTGGCGCGCCGCGTCGCCGTCGCTGGTGCCAAAGGCGATGGCTGACTCGGGCAGCCCGGCCTGCAACAGCGCCGCCTGCAGGATAGCGGGCACCTCGCCAGGGGCGCGACCGCGCAGGTAGTCGAGTTCTTCCTTGATCACCACGAGGTCCGGGCCGAAGGCCGCCAAGGCGGCCGCGAGATCGCGCAGGTCGGCGTCCTCGCGATTGCCGGCCTGGCCCAGTAGCACCGCAATCCGGCCGTGGCTTCGCAGGTGCTCCGCCACGCCCAGCAGACCACGTACCCCGGCCGGGTTATGCGCGTAATCGACCAGCATCCGTACGCCGCCGATGTCGTAGCGCATCAAGCGACCGACATTGTCCTCGGGTCGCGAGCCGAAATCCGCGAACACCGCCGCGATGATTGCAGGCGCCACGCCCAGCGCGACCGCGCCGAGTGCGGCGGCCGCGAGGTTGGCGATGTTGTAGGCGGCGACGCCGTCGACGGTGAGCGGCATGCTGACGACAGCGCCGAGGTCGTATTCGGCGTCCCGGTGACTCAGCAGCAATCGGCCATCGCGTACACCGCAGGTGGCGCCGCCATCAGCACGATGCATCAGCAGCACTTTATGTTCGTAGTTCAGTGCGAACCAGCCGAGCGGCGAGTCGACTTGTGTACTCTTGGCCCGCAGCACTTCATCGTCGGCGTTGAGCACCAGGAGCCCGTCGCGCCCGATCAGATGCGCGACGGCGAGTTTCACATCAGCCAACGTGCCCAGATCCTGGATGCCGTACTCGCCGAAGTGGTCGGCGCTGATGTTGGTGATTACCGCCGCGTCGGCACGGCCGAGCGCCAGCCCGCACCGCAGAATGCCGCCGCGTGCGGTTTCGAGGATTGCCGCCTCGACGCGCGCATCGCGCAGCAGCGCGCGCGCGCCGTCCGGTCCGGAGTAGTCGCCAGTCTTGATGGGGACGCCATCGACGTAGAGCCCGTCCGTGCAGCTGTGACCGGTCGTCCACCCTTCGGCCTCCGCACAAGCGGTGATCAGGCGCACGACTGTCGTCTTGCCATTGGTACCGGTCACGAGCGCGACGGGTATCGCGCGCAATTCCGCCCATGGCACATCCTCGACATTCGGCAGATCGGATAGCGGCCAGGTCCGGCCGCCCGGCCCTGCGCCGATGGTCAGGAACTCATCATCCAACAGGCAGGGCAGCCTGCGGCCATGCGCGGCATCGAGCAGCGCCCGCGATCGCGGATTCGCCTCGCCGGCGGCGCGTGCCACGAGTCTCTCG
>SHZN01000005.1 GCA_009692245.1 Gammaproteobacteria bacterium | reverse complement strand
CGCCCACGCACCAATGGCGGCTGGTGCTGCCGGATCGCTGCTTCGAGCACGCGCGTCAGTTCCGGCGTCGGCATGGCCCGCATGGCCGCGGCGTGCGCCTCGCGCACCGACTGCATCATTTCGCCGACGCCACTGCCGTGCAGCGCGGAGATGAAATGGACTGGCGCGAAATCCAGGAAGCGCAACCGCAATGCAATTTGCGAGCGGATCTCGTCGCGATGCTCCTGCGTGACGTGATCCCACTTGTTGACCGCGATCACCATCGCGCGTCCGCGCTCGGCGACGATGCCGAGGAGTGTTGCGTCTTGTTCGGCCACGGTCTCCTGCGCATCCAGCACACCGATGACGACATTTGCGTCGTCAATCGCCTGCAACGTCTTGATCACACTCCATTTTTCAAGCTGTTCCTCGACGCGTGCGCGACGCCGGACGCCGGCGGTGTCGATCAGGACGTAGGCCTGCCCATCACGCTCGAATGGCACATGCACGGTGTCGCGGGTCGTGCCCGGCTGGTCCGTGGCAATCATCCGCTCCTCGCCCAGCAGGCGGTTGATCAGTGTGGACTTGCCGACATTCGGGCGACCGACAACGCAGACCCGGGTCGCGCGAGCGGCATCTTCCACTGCGTCCTCGGCAGGCGGCGCGATACCCGCAAGCGCATGATCAATCAGTTCGTCGATGCCCTGGCGATGCGCCGCCGACAAGGACTGGGGCTCGCCGAGACCGAGGCCGTGAAAGTCAGATACGGCGACGTCCGAATCGCGTCCCTCGCATTTATTGACGGCAATCGTCACCGGCTTGCCGCTCTTGCGCAGGACATCGGCGACAAATCGATCGGAGGGTTCGATTCCCGACTGCCCATCGACGAGGAACACGACCCGGTCAGCCTCATCGATCGCGCGCTGGGTCTGCTGCGCCATCAGTTGCTCGATACCGCGCGGCGATTCCACGAGCCCGCCGGTGTCGACCACGATGAAACGATGCAAACCTTGGCGGCCGTAGCCGTACTTGCGGTCCCGCGTCAGACCCGGCACATCCGAGACCAGCGCGTCACTGGTCCCGGTCAGCGCATTGAACAGCGTGGACTTGCCGACATTGGGCCGGCCCACCAGCGCGACGACGGGCAACATGACTCAGGATCCCGGACAGCCGCTTACCCGGCGGTGCGCGGCCGCGCGCGATAAGCCTGGACCTCGCCGGAATCGCCCTGCACCAGCAACAGCTCGCCGGCGCTCACCGGTGAATTGCTGATGCGCCCACCGCCGAGCTTTGCGCGGCCGAGAATTTCGCCCGTGGCCGCATCGAGCCAGTGCAGGTAGCCTTCGAAGTCGGCGACCACCACCGTGTCACCCTGGATCGCAGGCGCCGTCAGCGCGCGGTGCAGGAGCTGGGCCTGGCGCCACAGTTCCGTGCCATCGCGGCGGCGCATTGCGACAACCGTACTATCGGCCGTCGTCACGTACAGGTTTTCGGCGTCGGTGGCCATGCCGCGGTAGCTCGACATATCCCGTCCCCACCAGATCTGGCCGGACTCGAGCGAAAGCATCGCCACACGCCCCTGGTAGCCGACGACGAAGACATCCTTGTCAACGACCCGAAGCGCCGAATCGATGTCGGCGAGCCGCTCGATCTCGGTTCGGCCGCGGGACGGTGCGACAGTCGCGGTCCACAGCAGGTCACCGGTCAAGAGCGCGAGTGCCACGACCTTGCCGTTGTCGAAGCCCGACAGCACCATGTCGCCACTGATGATCGGCGGACCATTGCCGCGCAATGTCAGCCGCGGCACGGGCTGTTCGTAGCTCCAGGCCTCGGTGCCATCGGCGATGCGCAGCGCCCTCAACTTGCCATCCACCGTGTGGACGATCACGAGACCTGCGCCGATGGCCGGAGCCGACAAAACTTCGCCGCTGACTGCGATCCGCCAGCGCTCCGCCCCGCTCGTGGCATCCAGTGCCAGCACCTGGCCACTATTGGTTCCGGCGACCACCAGGCCTTCGCCATAGGCTGGTCCACCGCTCAGGTCGAGATCGGTCTTCGTATTCCACAGGCTGCGACCGCTGCCGAGTTCCAGCGCCTGGACATCGCCGCCATGACCCGCGACGTAGACGCGGTCATCCACGATGACCGGGCCAAGTCCCAGGCGCAGTACCTCATCGCCGCCCTTGGTCCCGGTGCTCCATAGATGAGTGGGCTTCAACTTGACGCTGAAATCCACGAGCTCGGCCGGCGGCTCCAGGTCTTTTTCTTTGCTGCAGGCGATCAAGCTAAACGCAAGTGCCAGCAGCCAGGCCATTCTCTTCATCCGCATTCCTCATTCAGCCGCGGTCGCCGCGGACAGTTCGTCGATCTTCAGCCGCAACAGTTCCTGGTCGACCAGGCCGTCGGCGCTCTTGCCCTCTTCCGCCGCCGACTGGGCCTGCCGATAGGCCAGTAGCGCATCCGCCGGCTTTCCGCGCGCCACCATGACGTCGCCGCGCAATTCAGCGACACGCGCGGCGACCGCAGCATTATCGACGGCCTCGAGTGTCGCGAGGGCATCGTCATAGTTTCCCTTCGCGAGCTGCACGCGCGCGAGCCTCAGTCTCGCGACCAGCGCCAGGTCCGGATCGCGCGTCGAATCCATGACCTGCCTTAGCGTCGCCGCCGCCTTGTCAAACTCGCCTGCTTCAATGTCGAGTCTTGCGAGCACCAGCTGAGTCTGGTCGGCATAGGGTGTGTCGTCGTATTCAGCGGTGATCTTTCCGGCTATCTGCAGGCCCTCATCGCGCTGATTGCGGCCGAGCGCATCCAGCATCGCGGAAAATTGCTGCTCTGCTTCCTGGGACCGCGCAGCCTGATGCGCGTTCCACCAGCGGTAACCAAACACGATGCTGAGACCCAGCACAACACCGGTCACGAGCCAGAGCCAGTTCTCGCGCAGCCAGTGCCTGAGCTGTGCAGCCTGCTCGCGTTCCGACAGATACTCATCGACCATCGTCACTCCTCGAAGTCAAATGCGGCCAAGCACTGACGCAATGTGCCCGGGCAGCTCATCCCACGGACAGTCCTGCTGGCTGGCATCGCCGCGCAGCACCCTGACCGCCGCAACACCACGCGCCATCTCATCGTCGCCAATGATCAGCGCAAGCGAAGCGCCGCTCTTGTCCGCGCGCTTCATCTGCGACTTCAGGCTTCCGCCACCCATATTGGCGTGGACACCGGCACCCGGCAGGGCATCGCGCAGGCGCTCGGCGATTGCGAGCCCGGCGCGCTGTGCGCGATCACCCGACAGCACCAGGTAGACAGCAGGCACAGCGGCTCTTGCCGCCGTTCCAGCAGCCTGCAGCATGGCAACGATTCGCTCGATGCCGAGCGCCCAGCCAATCGCGGGTGTCTGGTCGCCGCCCAGTTGCGCGACTAGGCCATCATAGCGGCCGCCGGAACATACGGCATCCTGGGTGCCGAGTGCAGTCGTTGTCCATTCAAAGACGGTGCGCGTGTAGTAATCGAGGCCGCGGACCAGCCGCGGATCCACCTCGTAAGAAATTCCGCAAGCACCGAGCAGGTCGCGGAAACGGTCAAAATGCTCGCGCGAGGCCAGGTCGAGATGATCGGTCAGCACGGGAGCGCCGGCGATGATTTCCTTCATCGCAGGGTTCTTCGAATCGAGGATCCGCATCGGATTAGACTCGAGACGGCGCAGGCTTTCGGCATCGAGCCCGGTCCGGTGGCGCTCGAAGTAGGTCACCAGCAGCGCGCGGTATTGCCGGCGCGATTCCGGTGTGCCGAGCGAATTGACATGCAGGCGCACGTCGGTGATGCCGAGCTTCCGCCACAGGCGCGCCGAAATCTGGATTACCTCGACATCGACGTCAGGGCCTTCAAATCCAAAGGCCTCGCAATCAATCTGGTGAAACTGGCGGTACCTGCCTTGCTGGGGTCTCTCGTGCCGGAACATCGGCCCCGACGTCCATAGTCTCTGCTTCTGGTTGTGCAGCAGGCCGTGCTCGATTGCCGCGCGCACCAGGCCGGCGGTCGCTTCGGGACGCAGGCTCAGGCTGTCGCCACCGCGGTCCTCGAAGCTGTACATCTCTTTCTCGACGATGTCGGTGTGCTCGCCGATCGAGCGCTGGAACAGTTCCGTGTGCTCGACCAGCGGGACGCGGAATTCCTGATAGCCATAGTCCGCAAAGAGTTCGCGCGCGCTCTGCTCCACCAGCTGCCACCAGGGCAGCTGGTCCGCGAGCAAGTCATTCATGCCACGGACAGCCTGGAGTTTCCTGTTCATGGCCTAGAAGCGTGCGCCCCACCACCAGAATGCGGCGACCACCGCGATTGCGAGCAGCACGGCGGTGATCGGCCAGGCCCAGCGCGCGTGATCGCGCACCTTGGGCCGCAGGTCCATCGCCGGCAGGAAACTGGGTTCGGGAATCTCGCCACTGCCAAATGCAGCCAGGATCTCCTCCTCGGGCAGGCCAAGCAGCGCCGCGTAATTACGAAGGTGCCCGCGCACAAAGACTGGCGCGCCGAGCAGTGCAAGACGGTCTTCCTCCATCGCGAGTACCAGCGCTGCATTGAGCCGCAGGCGCTCGGCCGCAGCCTCGATCGTGAGCCCCCTGGCTTCACGAGCACCGCGCAACCGCGTGCCAGGCGACGGGCCGCTGGTCCGCGTGTTCATCCGGGATTCCTGCGCTCGATGTCGTCGAGTACGCGCAACTGCACGGATTCCGGAAATTCCTTGCGCAATCGTTCGCTGTACACGGCAGCCGCCGCGCGATCATTCAGCGCCATCTCGATCTGGTGGCCCAGCAGGAGCACATCGGATGTTGCCGGCGCAGCGGCAAGGAATCGCTCGATGAATGCCCGCGCCTGCAGGTGATTGCCGCGATCATGCAAGACGCCCGCCAGCTGCAGGAATGTTTCCGGGTAGGTCGAGCTAACCGTCAGGGCCTGGCGCAGGTATTTTTCGGCCCTTTCCAGCGCCGCGGCACTGCGGGCGCAGACACCCGCATTGGTGTAGGCGACTTCCGGCGTATCGTACAGGGGATTGCCTGCCGCCTTGAGGAACATCGCCTCGCCCTTCGCAAATTCCCGGTGGCGGCAAAGGAATGCACCCAGCGCATTCTGCGCCTCCTGGCTGTCGGCATCGGCACGCAGCGCGAGCCGGAAGTGCTTCTCAGCACGCTGGGTGTCCAGCAAGCGCTCATAGACCAGGCCGGCAGCGAGTTGCACAGTCTGGTCCTTCGGATTCTGCGCGAGCGCCCTTTCGACCTTGTCGCGTGCGACCGACAACTGGTCACGCTTCATGTACTCCATGGCAAGGCGGGCATTGACGCGCGCCGCTTCGGTCAACGGTTTTTTCGAGGCTTCCTGCGCGGGCGCCGCCGTCGCCAGCAGCAGCGCAACCAGGGCCGCCGCCATTCGCGCGATCATGCCCGCACCGCAAGCCGGACCATTTTGCTGCCGAGCCTGACCAGTGTGCGATCCAGCACCTGGCCCCTGAGCTGACCGCAGGCCGCGTCGATGTCGTCACCCCGGGTTCGCCGCACGGTCGCCATCACCCCTCCCTGTGCCAGCAGGTCGCGGAATCGATCGATTGTCGCGGCTGGCGAGCGCCGGTACCGGGTGCCCGGGAATGTATTGAACGGAATCAGATTCACCTTGGCATCATGACCGCGCAGCAGTACCGCTAGTTCCCGCGCGTGCCCGGGCTGGTCATTGATGCCATCTAGCATCGTGTACTCGAATGTAACGCTGCGGCCATTCTGGCGCTCAAGGTAATGCCAACTGGCGGCCAGCAACTCCGCGATCGGGTGCTTGCGATTGATCGGGACGAGCTCATCGCGCAGCTTGTCATTCGGTGCATGCAGCGAAACGGCGAGCGCCACGTTGCTGTCCTCCGCCAGGCGGTAGATCTGCGGCACCAGGCCGGAAGTGGAAAGCGTGACGCGCCGGCGTGACAGGTCGTAGGCAAGATCGTCGAGCATCAACTGCATGGCCGGCAGCACGTTTTTGTAGTTGGCGAGCGGCTCGCCCATGCCCATCAGGACGACATTCGTAATGACGCGCTCGCCGTCCGGCTCACGCCCGAGTTCGCGATTGGCGAGCCACACCTGGCCAATGATCTCGGCCGATGTCAGGTTGCGGTTGAATCCCTGCTGACCGGTCGCGCAGAAGGAACAGTCCAGCGCACAGCCGATCTGGCTCGAGATGCAGAGTGTCCCGCGCCCCGGTTCCGGGATGAAAATCGTCTCGATGACCTGCTCGTTGCCGGCAGCGCCCGGCATGCGCAGCAGCCACTTGCGCGTGCCATCCGCCGAAGTCCTCGCGCTCACGATCTCCGGCACGCTCACTTCGGCGACGTCCGCGAGCTGTGCCCGGAAATCCTTCGCAAGATCGGTCATGCGCGCAAAGTCAGACTCGCCGCGGCGGTAGATCCACTTCAGCAACTGGCGCGCGCGGTAGGGCTTTGCGCCAAGCGTCGCGACAAAGGCTTCCAGCTCGGACCGGTTCAGTCCGAGCAGGTTGCTGCGCCCGGGGACCTTGCCGCTCATCGTGTCACCTGATTCGGCGGGTCCGCGCACAAAGTGCGATGTCCGCAAAAAAATAGGCAATCTCGCGCGCGGCATTCTCGACGCTGTCGGAGCCGTGCACGACATTCTCCTCAATGCTGGTCGCGAGGTCGGCGCGGATCGTTCCGGGAGCAGCTTTCTTCGGATCGGTCGCACCCATGATTTCGCGATTACGCGCGACGGCCGACTCGCCTTCCAGGACCTGCACCATCACCGGGCCCGAGGTCATGTAGGCGCACAGGTCCCTGAAGAACGGACGTTCGCGGTGCACGGCATAAAAGCCTTCCGCCTGGCTCTGTGTCAGCCGCAGCATCCGGGCACCGATGATCGCGAGGCCGGCATGCTCGAATCGGCGATAAACGTCGCCGATCAGGTTGCGTGCCACGCCGTCGGGCTTGACGATGGACAAGGTGCGCTCAACCGCCATTGATTCCTCGTGCGATGGGGCAGGATTGGACCGCGCATTCTAGCCCCCGCGACCCCTGGCCGGCAATCGCCGGGAGCGTGGAAGTGCCTGCCGCCAAAGGAAAAATCAGACGCTGAAGCTTTCGCCGCAGCCGCATTCGCCGCGCACGTTCGGATTCCGGAAGCGAAATGCCTCATTGAGTCCATGGCGGACGAAATCGATCTCGGTGCCATCGATCAGGGCGAGGCTGACGGCATCGACCAGCACCTGGACACCCTGACTCGCAAAGACGCGATCGCTTTCCTGCACCTCATCGGCGTAATTTACGACATAGGCGAAGCCGGAACAGCCGGTCTTGCGCACACCGAGGCGCAGGCCGACGCCGTGGCCGCGCTCGGCCATGAAGTGACGGACGCGGTCTGCTGCGGCTGGGGTCAGGGTAATGGCCATGCTCAGGTCAATTGTAACGCAAGCGCCCGGGCCAGCATCCCGGACAGCGCATCCTCCACGACCAGCAGGCGGCCGAGTTTCTCCGGGGGCGCATCGAGTTCCATTGCCAGGCACCCGGCGTCGAAGGCGGCCTCTGCGTCGATGCAATGGCCCTGCATGCGACTTGCGACCAGCGCCGCTGCCGCGAGCGTGTGTGGACATCCCCAGGCACGAAACGCGCAATCGGCCACCCGGCCGTCCTTGATCCGCGCCTCGTAGCGGACCCAGGCGCCGCGATCGAGCGCAATCGCCTCTCCATGCACCACCGTGCCAGGACCCGGCGCCAGGTCGCCGGCATGCGGCAGCCGCTCGAACAGCTCGCGTACCAGCGGTGAATACGTCGTACGCAATCCGGTCATGCGATCGCTTCGCTCGCGCCGGCGGGCAGTGGAGCACGCAGCCGCCGCACGCAGTCCACGAGCAGCCTGGCTGCGCGATCGATTTCCTCCTCCGTCGTTTCGCGGCCAAGGCTCAGCCGCAATGAGGCCTGTGCCGCCAGGTCCGAGAGACCGAGCGCGCGCAGCACATAGGAAGGCTCTGCCGTCGCCGAGCTGCAGGCCGAGCCACTGGAGGTCGCCAGGCTGCCATCCAGGGCGAACAGCAGGCTCTCGCCCTCCACACCTGGAAAGCGGACATTCAGGATGCCAGGGAGCCCGGGTTCGGCGGCGCCGTTCTGCGCAACCGGCGCCGCAGGCTGAAGACCGGCCCATAGTCGCTCGCGCAGCGCGCGAATGCGCGCGGGCTCGGTGGCAAGGCCAACGCGCGCGAGTTCACAGGCAAGGCCGAAACCGACGATCTGGTGCGTGGCCAGGGTGCCTGCACGCAGGCCGCGCTCGTGGCCGCCACCGAACTGCAGCGGCTGCAGCGCGGGCCGCGGACGGTGCCTGAGGTAAAGCGCGCCGATGCCCTTCGGACCGCCGAGCTTGTGTGCGCAGAAACTGAGGAGCGCCATGCCCATCCCATCCACGTCGATCGGCAACTTGCCCGCGCTCTGGGCGGCATCGACGTGGAATGTCACACCTCGTTCGCGGCAGATGCGCCCGACCGCGGCAATATCATTGATCACGCCGGTCTCGTTGTTCGCATGCATCAGCGAGACCAGCGCCGTGTCGGCGCGCAGCGCTGCCGCAACCTGTCCTGGATCCACGCTGCCATCTGTGCCGGACTTCAGCCAGCCAACGGTGAATCCCTCGCGTTCGAGCTGGCGGCAGGCATCAAGCGCCGCGCGATGCTCGGTACGTGCCGTGACGACATGGCGCTTGCTGCTGCCCGCTGCGCGCGCGGCACCAAGGACCGCGAGATTCACGCTTTCTGTCGCGCCGGATGTAAATACGATGGATTCGGGTTGTGCCCCGATCAACTGCGCGACTTGCCCGCGCGCAGATTCCACGTGCACCGCCGCCGCGCGTCCCGGCGCATGCGCAGAGGCGGGGTTACCCTGCAGCGCGGGATCACGTAGGCATTCGCTCATGAGATCCGCGACCCGCGGATCGAGCGGCGCGGTCGCTGCGTAATCTAGATAGATCGGTACTCGGTCCGGCATGATCGTCATTCCCCGGGAATCGTGCTGCGCCGTTCGATCGCAGCCAGCAGTCCGCGCAGGATGCGCACTTCCTTTTCATCCGGCACGGCGCGCGCCAGAAAGCGCTCGAGTCGTGGGCGCAGCTGCGCGGCATTTCCCGGATGCATGAATCCGATGCGCTCGAGCACCGCATCCAGATGCCGGTGCAATGCGGCCATGTCCTCGGTGCCGGCCGGCGGCGATACCGGCTCGGGCGGAACCGCCGGACCGCGTTCTGCCATCATGATCTCGTAGCAGACGATCTGCACGGCCTGGGCGAGATTCAGCGATTCATACTCCGGGTCGGCCGGAATCTGGATCAGGGCGTGGCAGCGCGCAAGCTCATCATTTGCGAGTCCATTGCGCTCGCTGCCAAACAGCACCGCTGCGGGCCGTGTCCTGCCTGTCGCCAGCAGCTCACTGGCAGCCTCACGCGCATCGAGCATGCGCCAGTTCGCATTGCGCCGCCTCGCGCTCGTGCCAAGCACCAGCCCGCAACCTGCGATTGCAGCGTCGATGGAAGGCAGGACGCTTGCTCGTGCGAGCAGGCCCGCCGCCCCGGAAGCGCGCGCCGTGGCCTCCGGATCCGGATACGCTTGAGGACGCACCAGCACGAGCGAAGACAGCCCCATGTTTTTCATCGCGCGCGCCGATGCGCCGATGTTGCCCGGGTGGCTGGTGTCTACAAGGACGATTCGGATCGCTTCAGTCATCGCGGCTCACGAAGGATTGCTGGTATTCTACCGGTGCCGCGCGATGGCGCCGAAAGCCTCGCCGCGGCGGTTCTTTGAGCTGCTGCGGGAGCGGGTCATGCATCCATTGGTCAATATCGCCGTCGGCGCCGCGCGTCGCGCCGGTGAGCTGATCGTGCGAAACCTCGATCGCGCCGGTGGAGTCACGGTCAGCGAGAAGAGCCGCAACGATTTCGTCACCGAAATCGATCGTGCGGCTGAGCAGCTGGTGATCGAGACGATCCACAAGGCCTATCCGGATCACGGCATCCTCGCCGAGGAAAGCGGTCGCCATGGCGGCGACGAATACGTCTGGATCATCGACCCGCTGGACGGCACGACAAATTTCCTGCATGGCTTCCCGCAATTCGCCGTGTCGATCGCCTGCCAGCACCGCGGCCGTGTCGAGGCAGGTGTGATCTTCGACCCGCTGCGCAGCGAGCTTTTCACGGCCTCGCGCGGTGCAGGCGCACAACTCGAGAATCGCAGGCTGCGCGTTTCCGCGCAGCGCGCAATCGAGGGCTCGCTGATCGGCACCGGATTCCCCTATCGCGCCAATACACGCTGGCTCAAGCCCTACCTTGCGATGCTCGAGCAGGTCATGCAGCGGGCGGCCGGCGTGCGCAGGCCCGGATCCGCAGCGCTCGATCTTGCTTATGTCGCGGCGGGCCGCCTGGATGGCTTCTGGGAACTGGGGCTGGCGCCCTGGGACACGGCCGCGGGCAATCTGATGATCACCGAAGCCGGTGGCCGCATCGGCACGCTGGCCGGCAATCCGTATGCGGACGGCGGTAATCTCATCGCGGGAAATCCGCGCATCTTCACGGCTCTCGTCGAGACCTGCGCGCCGTTCCTCGGCGACGACCTGCGCGGATGACGGAGCCGGGCGGCCTCGTAATCGCCCCGGGCGTGGGTTAGAGTCCGCCAGATCCTGCAAGGGGAATACCAGCATGAATCTGTTCCGCACCAAGCCCGTCACGGCAGTCGCACAGGTCGAAGCGGGTGAAGTCACGCTGAAACGCGTTCTGGACGCACGCCACCTCGTAATGCTCGGCATCGGCGCGGTGATCGGTGCCGGCATCTTCGTGTTGACGGGTAACGCCGCGGCCAATCATGCCGGCCCCGCGATCGTCCTTTCTTTCGTGATGGCGGGCATCGCCTGCGGCTTCGCCGGTCTTTGTTACGCGGAATTCGCGGCCATGCTGCCTGTATCGGGCAGTGCCTATTCGTACTCTTATGCGACGCTTGGCGAACTGGTCGCCTGGTTCATCGGCTGGAATCTGGTGCTCGAATACACGTTCGCTGCGGCGACTGTCGCAGTCGGCTGGTCGGGGTACTTCACAGGGCTACTCGAAACGATCGGCCATGCATTCGGCACCTCGCTGTCGCTGCCGACAGCGCTGACCTCCGCACCGCTGAATGTCGTTGAGGGCCGCCTGGTGCCGACCGGCGCGCTGATCAACCTGCCGGCGGTCGCGATCGTGCTCGCGGTTGCGACGCTCTGCTATCGCGGCATCTCGCAATCGGCAACGGTCAACTCCATCGTGGTGGCGATCAAGGTCGGCGTGATCTTGATTTTCATGGCTTTCACGCTGCAATACGTCAATCCGGACAACTGGATTCCGTTCATCCCGGAACCCGAAGGCCCGGGCCGATTCGGCTTCGACGGCGTGGTCCGCGGCGCCGGCGTCGTGTTCTTCGCCTATATCGGCTTCGACGCCGTCTCGACCGCCGCCCAGGAAGCCAAAAATCCGCAGCGCGACATGCCGATCGGCATCCTCGGCTCGCTCGCGATCTGCACGCTGATCTACATTGCGATGTCGGCGGTGATGACCGGCATCATGCCGTACAATCTGCTCGGGACGCCGAGGCCGGTCGCGACCGCGCTCGAGAACTACCCGAACCTGCTGTGGCTCAAGTCCCTGGTCGAGATCGGCGCCATCGCGGGCCTGACTTCCGTGATCCTCGTGATGATGCTGGGCCAGCCGCGGATTTTCTATGCGATGTCGCGCGACGGACTGATTCCGAAGATGTTCGGCCGCATCCACCCCGAATTCCGCACACCGCACGTCGGCACCGTGGTCGTGGGCGCGACCGCGGTCGTGCTCGCGGGCCTGCTGCCGATCGGCGTCTTGGGCGAACTGGTGTCCATGGGCACGCTGCTCGCCTTCGCGACGGTCTGCATCGGTGTGCTGGTGCTGCGCAAGACGCGGCCCGATCTGCCACGCGCATTCCGGGTGCCTGCGGCACCGGTCGTCTGCATCCTGGGCGCCGCGGCCTGCTTGTACCTGTTCTTCCCGGTGTTCCGGGCCAATTGGCACTGGATGAGCGCCTGGATCGTGATCGGGTTCCTGATCTACTTCGGCTACAGTCGCAGTCACAGCGTGCTGAACCGCAGCGCCTGAGCGCTTAGTCGTCTCCCGGAATTCCCCGCTCGCGCAACGCGACTGGCGCGCCGTGGCTCTTGCGGCGCATCCGGATATTGACCATCTCGACGCAGACCGAGAACGCCATCGCGAAATACAGATAACCCTTCGGCACCCGCATGTCGAAGGATTCTCCGACCAGCGCGACTCCGATCAGGATCAGGAATGACAGTGCCAGGATCTTGATGGTCGGGTGGCGCTCAATGAACTCGTGTATCGGGCCTGCCAGGAACATCATCACCAGCACGGCGAGCACGATCGCTGCGACCATGATCGAGACGTGATTGGCGAGACCGACCGCCGTCAATACGGAATCCAGCGAGAAGATGATGTCCACGATGCCGATCTGGACGATCACGCCCAGCACTTTGGTCCGCAGCTGCACATTCGGACTGCCGGACTCCGGCCCTTCAAGCGCGTTGTGGATCTCGCCGACACTCTTTGCCATCAGGAATAACCCGCCGGCGAACAGGATCAGGTCGCGGCCCGAGATCGCCTCGGCCAGGATCGTGAACAGCGGCGTCGTGAGTTTCGTCAGCCAGGTGATCGAGAATAGCAGGCCGATCCGCGTGAACATCGCGAAGGCAAGCCCCATTATCCGCGCCCGGGCCTGCAACTCCTTCGGCAGCCGTGACACCAGGATGGAAAGGAAAATGATGTTGTCGACGCCGAGAACGATCTCGAGCAGCGTCAGCGTCAGGAACGATACCCAGACTGCCGGATCACCCAGAAACTCGATCACTTGCCCTCCGGTCAGGCCGCTCAGGGCAGCGCGTCGGCCTCGTTTCTCTTCTCGGGCGGCATCAGGTCGCGTTGCGACAGGCCCAGATCGAGCGCAAGCGCTCCGGCGACATAAATTGACGAGTAGGTGCCGACAACAATGCCGATCAGCAGGGCGAGCCCGAATGGTCGCAATGCCTCGCCGCCGAACAAGACCAGGGCCACGACAACGAGCGCGGTCGAACCGGAAGTCAGCAATGTCCTCGACAGCGTCTCATTGATCGCCGTGTCCATGACTTCCGTCGATGTCGCCTTGCGCATCTGCACGAGTCGCTCGCGAACCCGGTCAAACACGACCACCGTGTCATTCAGCGAGTAGCCGATTACCGCCAGGATCGCCGCCATGACGGACAGGTCGAAGGTGATTCCGGTAGCTGCAAACGCCCCGACCACCACAATCGGGTCATGCAGCACGGCAACGATCGCGCCAACCGAAAATTTCCACTGGAAGCGCATGATCACGTAGATGCCGATGAATAGAATTGACATCAAGAGCGCCGTCGCACCCTTTTCAGCCAGTTCCCTGCCAGCTTGCGGGCCGACCGACTCGGTGCGGCGGATATCGACACCAGGATCCACTGCAGCGAGCGCGGTGCGCACCTGCTCGTTCACCAGTCGTGCGGCGGATGCCTCGACTGGCGGCAGCCGCACCAGCACGTCCTGCGCAGTGCCAAAACTCTGAACTTGCGCACCGATGAGACCAAGGTCGGAAAGCGAATCGCGCAGGCGTTCGAGATTCGGGGCCTGGGGGAAATGAGCCTCTACGACGACACCCCCGGTGAAGTCGATGCCGAAATTCAGGCCATGCACACCGACCGCGACGAATGAACCAACAACCAGCAGCACCGAAACCGCGTACCAGTATCGGCGTCTCTCGAGAAACTTGATGCGCGGCGTGCGCTTGAAGAATTCCATGGCCGGATCCTCAGATTGCCAGGCGCTCAACGCGCCGGCGGCGGCCATAAATCAGGTGCAGCAGCACGCGGCTCCCAACCAGGGCAGTGAACATCGAGGTCAGGATGCCGAGATTCAGCACCACGGCGAATCCCTTGATCGGTCCGGTGCCGAATGCGAAAAGCATGATGCCCGCGATCAGTGTCGTGACATTGGAGTCGACGATCGCGGAAAACGCCCGTTCGAATCCGGCGTTGATCGACGCCAACGGCGAATTTCCGTTGCGGAGTTCCTCGCGTATGCGTTCATAAATCAGGATGTTGGCATCCACCGCCATGCCGACAGTCAGCACAATTCCCGCGATGCCGGGCAATGTCAGCGCCGCCTTGAACAACGACAGGAGCGCGGTGATGAGGATCACGTTGGCGATCAGCACTACGCTCGCCACAATGCCGAAAACACGGTAGTACACCAGCATGAATGCGAACAACGCCGCCATGCCCATCAGCAGCGCCTTGAAGCCGCGCTCAATGTTGTCGCGTCCGAGACTTGGCCCGATCAAGCGCTGCTCGACGATATAGATCGGCGCCGCCAACGCGCCAGCGCGCAGCAATTTCGCAAGTTCGGAGCCTTCCATTGCCGAAAGGCCGGTGATCTGGAAGTTGTTGGAAAACACGCCGCGAATGGTCGCTACGCTGATGACTTCTTCCTTCGAACGGTCGATCACCACTTTCTGGCCGTCCCGATCGACCTGCTCGCGCTCCTTCTCGATGAACACCACGGCCATTGGCCGGCCCAGATTCTCGCGAGTCGTGCGCAGCATCTCTTCGCCGCCACGGCTGTCGAGCTTCACGCTGACGGCCGGCTCGCCCTGTGACGGCGCGAACGAGGCGTCGATCAGCTGCTCACCGGTCGCGATGACCTCGCGCTGCAGCAGCACCGGGCTGCCATTGCGTTCCTTGTACAGCTTCGTACCAAGTGGCGCGCGCCCACTGCGCTGCGCTTCCAACGGGCTGTTGACGGTGTCTACAAGGCGAAATTCGAGAGTGGCGACCTTGCCGAGCAGGCGCACCACCTCGGACGCATCCTGGATGCCTGGCAGCTGCACGGCAATCCGGTTCAGGCCCTGGCGCTGGATCACCGGCTCGGCAACACCCAGAGCATTGACGCGATTGTTGAGAGCCGTGATGTTCTGCTGTATCGAAAAATCTTCGCGCTGCTTGATCTGGTCCGACGTCAGCTGGGCCACCAGCAATCCGGCCTCGGCGCCCGGTTCGATCGAGAGCGTGGAATCGTATTTGCGCAGCGCAGCCAATGCCGCTTCCGTCTGCGCGGCATTGCGCAGACGAATTTGCGTGACCGTTCCGGAAACCGTCACGTCTTCGTACTGCAACTTCGCGTCGCGCAACGCTTTGCGGAAATCCCTCTCCATGCGCTGCAGCAATTGCTGGACGGCACCATTGACGTCGACTTCATAGACGATATAGATGCCGCCACGCAGGTCGAGACCCAGGCTCATGGGCTCAAGACCCAGCCGGTTGATCCATTCCGGCGCGCGCGATGCGAATGTCGTCGCGATCGCAAACTGGCCCTCGTAACGGCTCTGAATCAGGTCGCGGGCGGCAAGCTGGTTGGAAACGTCGCTGAAGCGGATCCACAAATGGCCATCGTCGTCGACAAATGACTCATCAAACGGGATGTGTGCGCCGTTCAGCACTCCCTCGAACTCGGTGACCGAGGCGGCATCGAATAAGGCACGATCGCGCCTCGAAAGCTGCAACGCTTCCGACTCGCCATAGAGATTCGGGAGCGCCAGCAGGCCGGCAATCAGCATGACGGCCGACAATGCAGCGTTCTTCCACCAGGAGTGACTTGGCCTCACGGCAGCTGTGGCGGGCGCTCAGGTGCCCTTGAACGTGCCCTTCGGCATCAGCTGCGTGACCTGGTGTCGCTGCACCCGGATGGTGACTTTCGGCGCCACTTCGAGTGTCACGAAGCTCTCGTCAATCTCGGCAATCCGCCCGAGGATCCCACCGGTCGTGACGACCTCGTCGCCTGCCGACAGCTTGGCGACCATTTCACGGTGCTCCTTGGCGCGCTTGGTCTGCGGCCGGATCAGCAGGAAATAGAACACGACGAAGATCAGCACCAGCGGCAGGATGTTCATCCAGGTGCTGGCGGACGACCCTCCGGCGGCCTGGGCCCAGGCGGGTGAAATGAAAAAGTCCATCGATGATCCTCTGCGAAAGCGGGCCGGCGGTACCGGCCCCGATTTTGGCGCGTGATTATGCCACAGAGCCGGTCTGTGGCCGGCGCTCGGCATGGAATCCGGCGCGGAACACACCAGGGGCGCCAGTGGCGATTGCGGTGCCTGGTCACCGCCCCGCATGGACGACCGGCCGGGCTCGGACCAGACAGGCCGGGCATCCCGAAACAACCGGGTCCGGCATTTTTTACCCGATAATTTGCGCTACACTGATGGCGGCAACCAGAAATGTGATTTGAGTCACAGTGCCTGGACGAATGGTCGTGATTATGTCGTCAAGCTGCTAAGTACCCGGTGCGACGTATAGTCTGGAAAAACTACTGGCCGTGGGTCTGCCTGACGCCACAGAGCCAGCACTGACGGATTTGAGTGGATGCTTCTTGCGCGACGGCAATGATCACTGCATCGGGAAGATGATGGCAGGCCTGTGCCTCAGCCTCGCCTTCCTGGCCGCGGCACCCGTGGCCGTGGCAAGCAATACCCTTGGCGCCTGGTCGCCGGTGCAGTCCTGGCCGCTGATTCCCGTGCACGCCGTGCTGATGCCCGATGGACGCGTGTTGAGTTACGGCACGTCCTCCACAATAGATTCGGGGCTGGCTCTCGGCACGCCGACCGGCTATTTCAGTTACGACGTGTGGGATCCGTCCGCCGTTGGACTGCCGACGGAGCACGTGACGCGGCTGAATGCTACCGGAACGGATCTGTTTTGCAGTTCGCAGGTGGTCTTGCCCGGGGGCGGAGGCGTGTTCATTGCGGGCGGGGATAACTGGACCGGTTCAGGCATCACCAATACCGGCAACAACAACAGCAACGTGTTCAATTACGGCAGCAATACGCTTGCGCGCAAGACCAGCATGAATCGCCCGCGCTGGTATTCCTCGACCACGGTGCTGCTGAACGGCGAGACATACACGCAGGGCGGCTCCGGCGGCGAAGACCGCCCGGAGATCCGCGACGTGAACGGCGCGTTTCGCCTGTTGCAGAATGCCGACACCAGCGCTCTCGTTTTCATGTACCCGCACAACTTCATCGCGCCAGATGGCCGGATATTCGGCATCGACGGCAACGGTGCGATGTACTACGTCAATACCAGCGGAACGGGTTCGGTAACCAGCACCGGCCAGCTCACCGGGCCCACCGGCACTGACTCCACGGCCGCCTTGTTCCGGCCGGGCCGAATAATCCAGTTTGGCGGCAATTCGAATGGAGCGCGCGTCATCGATATCACTGGCGCGTCTCCGGTCGTAACGAATACCGCGTCATTATCCACGCAGCGACGCCTGGCGACCGCCACCATTCTCGCCGACGGCAAGGTACTCGCAACGGGTGGCAGCACCGTCTGGAACGAGATGACCGGCGTCAATTACAGCGCCGAGATCTGGGATCCCAGCACCGGGCTTTGGGTCCGCGGCGCCAACGCGATCCAGGCAAGGCTGTATCACTCCACGGCGTTGCTATTGCCCGATGCCACGGTGCTGGTGGCTGGCGGCGGTGCGCCGGGCCCGCAAACCAATACCAACATGGAGATCTATTACCCGCCGTACCTGTACGACGCCGGCGGCGCATTCGCGAGCCGCCCGGGTATTGCATCAGTACCGACATTCATCGACATCGGCGAGACTTTTGCAGTGGACCTGGCTTCGGCCCAGAGCATCAGCCGCGTCGTGATGATCAAGACCGGATCCGTCACGCATAACTGGAACATGGACCAGCGTTTTGTCGAGTTGACATTTCAGCAGAACGGAAACCAACTGGTGGCCCAGGCGCCGACGCACGCCGCCGACGCTC
Source organism: Gammaproteobacteria bacterium (assembly GCA_009692245.1). Taxonomy (GTDB): domain Bacteria; phylum Pseudomonadota; class Gammaproteobacteria; order Steroidobacterales; family Steroidobacteraceae; genus SCUD01. Next base: position 17,975 of record SHZN01000005.1, on the reverse strand, counting down.
CACCCGGGTATTACATGCTGTTTGTCATCAATCCGGCGGGGACGCCCTCGATCGCCAGTATCGCGAGGATTGGAGTCGCGTCGACACCGAATCCAGCATTCATTCCAAATCTGATCAGTCCAGGCAATCAGAGCGGGCAGGCCGGAACGCCGGCTTCGCTGCAACTTTCGGCGACTGACCCCAATGGCGATACATTGGGCTATAGCGCGAGCGGGCTGCCTCCGGGGATCGGTATCAATCTTGTAACCGGCCTGATTTCAGGCACGCCCACGACTGCGGGCACATTCAACGTCGTCGTGACGGCGAGCGATGGCATCAACAGCGCCAGCAGGAGTTTCGTGTGGACCATTGCCCAGGGTCCGCCTTTCACGCTTAATCCGCTGCCGGTCCCAACGCCGGCACTTGCGGGCACCCCGGTCAATTTCCAGGCCAGCGTCACTGGCGGATTCGGTGTTCAGTACAAATGGGACTTCGACGATGGCACTCCGGAAACGCCTTATTCGTCGTCATCGTCGATCAGCCACAGCTTTGCAAGGCCCGGCATCTACTACGTGACCGTCACGGCGATGGTCACCGGGGGAGTGCCCCAGACCACGCTAGTTGTGCAGACCGTGCACCTGCCGCTGACCGCGAATCGGCCAGCCATTTCCGGCAATCTCGCGGTTGAGGACCGGACCACGGGCAGCGACCGCTTGTGGGTGGTGAATCAGGACAATGACTCGGTCAGCGTGTTCCTGACGACAACAAACACCAAGGTCGCCGAGATCACGGTAGGCAGTGCGCCGCGGGCCCTGGCCATCGCGCCGAGTGGCGAGGTCTGGGTCACCAACAAGCAGAGCGCGACTATCAGTGTGATCGATTCCACGAGCCTGACGGTGGACCGAACGATTGCCCTGCCATTTGCCTCGCAGCCTTTCGGCATTGCTGCGGCGCCGACGGGGGGCGTCGTCTATGTTGCACTGGAAGGGTCGGGACGCGTACTCAAGATCGATGCGAGCAACTATGCGATTCTGGCCAGCCTCAATGTGGGGCCCAATCCGCGCCACCTGTCGGTAACGGGTGATGGCAGCCTGGTCTACGTATCGCGATTCATCACACCAGCGCTGCCGGGCGAAAGCACCGCAATCGTTCAGACGGAAGTCGGCGGAAATCCAGTCGGCGCTGAAATCGCAGTGATCAACGGCCCGGCGATGACGCTGCAGCAGATCATTACGCTGCGGCACAGCGATAAGCCCGATTTCGAGACTCAGGGCCGCGGCATTCCGAACTACCTCGGTGCCGTCGCCATCTCACCGGATGGTCAATCCGCCTGGGTGCCCTCCAAGCAGGACAACATCAAGCGCGGCGGACTGCGTGACGGCCAGGGACTGAATTTCCAGAATACCGTTCGAGCGATCAGTTCCCGGATCGACCTGGCGACGAGGACGGAGGACTACGCGGCGAGGATTGACCATGACAACTCCGGTGTTGCGAGCGCGGTTCTCCATGACCGGCTCGGAATCTACATGTTCGTCGCGCTCGAGACCAGCCGCGAAGTCGCTGTCGTTGACGCGCACGACGGCTGGCAGATTTCCCGCATCAACACCGGCCGTGCACCGCAGGGCCTGGCGCTGTCGGTTGATGGCGGCACGCTGTATGTCAGCAACTTCATGGAGCGGACGGTGAGCGCCTTTGACATTTCCACACTGCTGTCAGAGGGCATCGCTAACGTACCGCTGGTCGCCACACTGCCTGCCGTCAGCTCAGAGAAGTTGAGCGCGCAGGTGTTGCAGGGCAAGCAACTCTTCTATGACGCGAAGGACATACGCCTGGCGCGTGACGCCTACATCAGTTGCGCCTCCTGCCACAACGACGGTGGCTACGATGGACGCGTGTGGGACCTGACGGGATTCGGCGAGGGCTTGCGCAACACCATCGGCCTGCGCGGCCGTGCCGCAGCACAGGGATTCCTGCATTGGAGCAATAATTTCGACGAGTTGCAGGACTTCGAGGGCCAGATTCGCAACCTGTCGAGTGGCACGGGCCTGATGTCGAACACCGACTTCAACACCGGAACCCGCAACCAGCCGCTCGGCGACATCAAGGCAGGTATCAGTAGCGACCTTGATGCACTGGCAGCCTACGTGGCTTCACTCGCGGACTTCGCGTCGAGCCCGCTGCGCAATGCGGACGGCAGCCTGACAGCGGCCGCCCGTGCTGGCCGTACGGTGTTCATGACCAAGAATTGCGCCAGCTGCCATGGCGGCACGGCGTTCACAAACAGCGCCAGCAACAATCCGCAAGATGTCGGCACGATCACGGCAGCGAGCGGCCAGCGCTTGAATGGCCCGCTGGCCGGAATCGACATCCCGACCTTGCGCGACGTCTGGGCGACCGCACCCTACCTGCATGCCGGACAGGCAGCCACGATCGAGAATGCAATCCAGGCGCACGCAGGTTTCACCGCGACCGGCACTGAATTGAGCGACCTGGCCGAATACGTGGCGCAGATTGGGAACCAGGAGACGGCAGCCCCGACCAACGCGCCAAAATCGGGCTCGGGACTGGCCGGTCAGTATTTCAACAACACTTCGCTCTCGGGCGTCCCCGCACTGCAGCGAGTGGAAGGCGTCAATTTCGGCTGGAGCGGCAGCTCACCGGGTGCCGGCGTCAACGCCGACAATTTCTCGGTGCGCTGGCGCGGACAGGTGGAGGCCATCTCCACGGGGAATTACCAGTTCCAGACTCAGTCCAATGACGGCGTTCGCCTGTGGGTCAATGGTGTCCTGGTCATCGACAACTGGACCAGTCACGCGACGATCGACGACAGCAGTGGCGTCATTGTCCTGAGCGGTGGCAGCCGGTACGCGATTACCATGGAGTTCTACGACAACACCGGTACCGCCGTGGCAAGGTTGCGCTGGAAGAAGCCTCGTCAGTTGACATTCGGGTCCATACCGACCAACCGGCTGTATTCAAACCTAGTCGGTGTGGCCGGCGCTCGGCATGGAATCAGGCGCGGAACGCGGCCAGATTGCCAGCGGCGATCGCAGTGCGGAGGCCAGCCATGAGATCCAGGTAGTAGTGCAGGTTGTGCAGCGTGGCGAGCCGCGGGCCGAGCATCTCCCCGCAGCGATCGAGATGCCGCAGGTATGCACGGCTGTAATGGCGGCAGGTATAACAGCCGCATTCCGGGTCGATCGGCTTCGTATCCTCGGCATACCGGGAATTGCGGATGTTCATGACGCCACCCCGCACAAACAGGTGCCCATTTCGCGCGTGGCGCGTCGGCATCACGCAATCGAACAGGTCAACGCCCTGCGACACCGCTTCGACGAGGTCCTCGGGCCTACCGACACCCATCAGGTAGCGGGGCCGCTCCGGCGGCATCTGCGGCAACAGCACTTCCAGCACGCGCTGGCGCTCGCTGGCCGGCTCACCAACGGACAGACCGCCGATCGCGAGCCCGTTGAAACCGATGCGCAAGAGTCCGGCGAGCGATTCACTGCGCAGTGCATCGTGCACGCCACCCTGCACAATCCCAAACAGCACCCCCGCTCCCTCGCCGGCGTCCCAGGCGCGCCGGCTGCGCTCCGACCAGCGCAGTGACAGCTCCATCGACTCGCGCGCCTGATGCTCGGTCGCGGGAAATGGCGTGCACTCGTCGAAAACCATGGCGATGTCAGAGCCGAGCGCGCGTTGCACCGCCATCGAACGCTCGGGATCGAGGAACACCGGGTCTCCATCCACCGGAGACTGGAAGCTGACGCCTTCCTCCGAGACCTTGCGCATCTTCGCCAGGCTGAATACCTGGAAACCGCCTGAATCGGTCAGTATCGGCCGCTCCCAATGCATGAACCCATGCAGGCCGCCGTGGGCGCGGACGACATCCACACCCGGGCGCAACATCAGGTGAAAAGTATTGGCGAGCACGATTTGTGCGCCGCAGGCGACGAGCTCCTCGGCGGTGACGCCCTTGACGGAGCCATAGGTGCCGACCGGCATGAAAGCGGGGGTCTCGACTATGCCACGGGCGAAGCCGAGCCGGCCGCAGCGCGCGGCACCGTCGCGTGCCAGTACGTCGAACTTCAAGACCGCAGCTCGCGTGCGGCCAGCACGGCTGGATCCGGCGTTACGAACATCGCATCCCCGTAGCTGAAGAACCGGTAGCAGCCGGCGATCGCATGATGATACGCGGCAAGCACGCGCTCCCGCCCCGCAAACGCGGAAACCAGGATCAGCAACGTGGATTCCGCCAGGTGAAAATTCGTCAGCAGTGCATCGACGACGCGGAAACGATGACCGGGCTTGATGAAGATATCCGTTTCGCTTGAACCGGCCGCCAATGCGCCACCGGCCGCCGCCGCTTCAAGGCTGCGAACGACCGTCGTTCCAATCGCGACCACGCGCCCACCGCGCCTGCGCGTTGCATCGACTGCGGCCACGGTCTCCTCCGGAATCCGGAAGTGCTCCGCATGCATGCGATGCTCGTCGATCTCGTCAACACGCAGCGGCTGGAAAGTCCCGGCACCGACATGCAGGGTCAGCCGCGCGATGGCGAAACCTGCCGCTGCCAGGCGCGCCAGGCTCGGCTCGTCGAAGTGCAACCCCGCCGTCGGCGCAGCGACCGCGCCCGGCTCCGACCCATACACCGTCTGGTAACGCTCGCGGTCGGCGGCATCCGCCTCGCGGTCAATGTATGGCGGCAGCGGCATGCTGCCGTGCCGCTCGAAGTATTCGAGAGCATCACGATCCAGCTCGAATTCATGCAGGTCCTCACGCCGCCCGACAACGACAGCGCGCGCGCCCTCCGGCAACAGGATCTCGGTCCCGGGGCGGAAACCCTTGCTGGCGCGCGCCTGCGCCAGGAAGCGGCGTACACCGAGAATGCGTTCCAGCAGGATCTCGCAGGATCCGCCACTCGTCTTGCGGCCACGCAGGCGGGCCGGCAGGACACGCGTGTCATTCAGCACCAGCAGGTCGCCGGGACGCAGGAGCGTCATCAGGTCCCTGAACATCAGGTCCTGCAACGCACCGCTTCCGCCATCGAGAGCCAGCAGGCGGCTTGCCGCACGCTCTGGCAACGGATGCTGGGCAATCAGTTCACGGGGAAGCGGATAAGCAAAGTCTGCGCGGCGCATGCGCCGCGCAGACTAGCACAGCGTTTGCCAGATTCAGCTCGCGCTCGGGGGTTCCGCCGGCAGCCGGGGTGGCGCAACTCTCATGTGCGGTCCGCGCCCGATTTCGTCTTCCGGCACGGTCGCTTTCAGAGTCTGCGCCTTGCGATCCCGCAGCAAGCGAATCTCCACCGACTCGCCCGGCTGATAGGAACGCAGAATGCGCATGGCATGCGCCCCGCTCTGCGGCTCGCGCCCGCCGATCGCGACGATGACAGCGCCGTCCTGCAGTCCGAGTGAACCGTCTGACGGCGCGCGCGCCACGAGCACGCCCTTGTCGGTGCCGAAGTAGCGGCCCAATGCAGGCGTGACCTCCACGAGTTCCGCATCGCTCCAGCCTTCGAGCAGCCAATGGTGGCCGCGAGCAAACGTCATGCCCTCCATTGGTGGCATCGGCGGCATCGCCGGCAGTGGTTGGATGCCCGGCACCGCGGGAACCATCGTCGCCGGACCCACCATAAATACTTGGTCCATCGGGCGCGCCACGACCGTGACCTGCACGGGCTTTCCGTCGCGACGCAGCTCGAGCGCGACCTTCTGGCCGGGCTCGACATCCTTCATCGCGGCGACGAGGTCGCGACCGGTGGCCACCGGCCTGGCGTCGATCGCCACGATGACGTCTTCCGCCCTGACACCCGCCTGCGCGGCCGCACCGCCTGGGCTCACGCCATTGACTTTCACGCCGCTGCCATTGGCTTCAGTGCCGCCGAGATTGATGCCGAGCATGGCGCGGCGCGGCGACGGCAGGAGAAATGCGAATTCCCGCATCGCCTGCGGTCCACCGGCCTCGGCGGAGAGTTCCGCGACCTCACGGGCCGCAGCCTCGAGTCGCTGCTGGGCATCCTCAAGGCGCTTTTCGAGCGAGGCCTCATCACTGGCCTGAGCGAGTGCGGGTGCTGCCACGCAACCCAATGCCGCTGTCGCCAAGACCGCCAGAATTGTCCTGTTCATCGTGACCTCCGGGTCATCAGAGTGGGCTGGCCACGTCCGCATAGCGGACCTGCACCAGCGAATTCATCAGTTCGACGCGCTCACGCCAGAGTCGTTCGGCATGCTCGGGTGCATTCGGTTCGAGCGTGATGCGGCTCAGGCGGTCGTCGACGAATGCCAGCCGGTCTTCGAGCTGCGACACGGTGAATGCCGTGCTGCCACGTATGACGCGCATTTCCGGCAGGGACGCCAGCAGCCTCTCGAGCCAGGCGTTTTCCACGCGCACGGCGTCGCCCGCAACGATTGCGGGGGCGGCAGCCAGCGAAATTCCGGACATCGGTTCACGCTGCGTCGATTGCAGCTGCCAGGCGAGTCCCGCCACGGCCGTTAGCACTGTGGCGGCGATCGCGATCGGCCAACGCCGGGATTCCCCGGCCGCGCGCAGCCTGCGCGCTGCCTGGATAGCCTCCCAGCCATCCCGGGGCGGCTCAAATTCCGCAAGAACCGCCAACCGGGCGCTCCATTCACTCAGGCCGGTGTGCATGATGTGCCCTCTTTGATCGTCTCCGCGCCTGCAAGCAGATCACGAAGGCGCGCATGGGCGCGCGCGAGCTGGGTCTTCAAGAAACTGGGTGTACGCCCGAGTGCTGCCCCGATTTCAGCATGTGTATAGCCCTCGACATCGTGCAGCCAGACGACGGCGCGGGCGATTGCCGGCAGCCGCATCAATGCCCGATCGAGGCCTGGCTCCGAACTCCGGGCTGCCGCCGGGCTTTCTGACTGCAGGTCCTCCGTGCGGCCGGGTTCCGCGTCCAGCCACTCGAGACTGCGATGCCAGGGCGAGCGCAGGTACATCAGCGCCAGGTTGACGGCAATTGAGCGGATCCAGGCCGTCAATGGGCAGCGGCCCTCGAATGCGCCAATGTGCTCGAGCACGTCCACAAATGACTCTTGCAGCAGTTCTTCCGCAATCGCCGGCCGCCGCACCAGGCGGCGCAGCAGCGTGTAAAGGGGTGCAGCAGTTGCCCGGTAGATAGTGTCGAGTGCCTGCACGTCGCCCTGACGGGCGGCCAGGGTGACCGATTCCGGAATCGAAACGTCTGCAATCCTGGGCATCAGGGGTTTAGATGCCCCAGGGTCGAAAAAGGTCACAAGATGGTGCCGAGGGCGAGAATCGAACTCGCATGACCTTGCGGTCGGCAGATTTTGAGTCTGCTGTGTCTACCAATTCCACCACCCCGGCGGTGCGGGGGGCGAGTATAAATCGGGTTATGAACTTCTGCTCCAGCTGCGGGGCCCGGGTCGCGCTCCGCATCCCCGATGGCGATCACCTTGAACGCCACGTCTGCCCGGCCTGCGGCACCATTCACTACGAAAACCCGAAATTGGTAGCGGGCTGCGTGCCGGAACACGATGGACGGATCCTCTTATGCCGGCGCGCGATCGAGCCACGGCGGGGCTACTGGACCATACCTGCGGGTTTCATGGAAAACGAGGAGACCCTGCAGCAGGCGGCGGCGCGCGAGTGCTGGGAGGAGGCGCTTGCCCGTGTCGAGATCGGCAGTCTCTGCGCGATCGTGCACGTGCTGCATGCACATCAGGTGCACGTGATGTTCCGGGCCACACTGGCGGAACCGTCTTACGGCGTCGGCGTGGAGAGTCTCGAAGTGATGCTTTGCGCCGAGGCGCAAATCCCCTGGCCGGAGATTGCATTCCCGAGCGTCGCATTCGCGCTCCGCAAGTATCTCGAGGACCGCGCCGCGGCCGCGCAGGGCCTTCATTTCACGACCATCGACATGCGCCTGCCGGGCCGATAGGAGTGACTGCCGTGCCGGCCCGCCTGTGGCACAATGCGCGCCGCCGCAAAACCCGCATGGAGTCACCGGGATGACATTTGTCGTCACCGAAAGCTGCATCAAATGCAAGTACATGGACTGCGTGGAAGTCTGTCCGGTGGACTGCTTCCACGAAGGGCCCAACTTCCTGGTCATCGACCCGGAAGAATGCATCGATTGCACACTTTGTGAGCCCGAATGTCCGGTCGAGGCAATCTATTCCGAAGAGGAGTTGCCGGCGGGGCAGGAGCAGTTTCTCGCCATCAATGCCGAGCTGACAAAAGGATGGCCGGTGATCACGCAACGCGGCGAGCCGCCCGCTGATGCGGACGCATGGAAAGACGTCGCAGAGAAATTGCCGCTACTGGAGCGTTGATCAGTCCGACGCCACCGCCACGGCGGGCTTCGACAGGTATTCGCTGAGTTGCGCCGCCGGCATGTAGTGATCCACGTACTCGCCCTTGTCGGTGATGATCGCGGGCGTGCCACGGATTCCCAACTCATGACCCAGCGCATACTGTTCGGCGACCAGTGACTTGCAATCAGGCGCCTTGATGACTTCGCCTTTCTTCGCGCGGGTCAGCGCATCGCGACGATCGGCGCTGCACCAGACCGCTTCCGCCTTGTGCCAGGAATCCGTGTCCGGGCCGCTGCGCGGAAACATCAGGTAGCGGACACGGATACCCAGCCGGTTCAATTCGGCCATTTCCTCGTGCATGCGGCGGCAGTACTGGCAGTCGATGTCCGTGAATACGGTGAGCGTGTGCCGGACGGGGCCCTGCGGCGCGAACACGATTGAGTCTGCATCCGGGACCTTCGCCAACAAGTCGAGTCTTCCCTGCTGCCGGGCAGTCTCGGTCAGATTGTCCCGGGTCTTCATGTCGAAGATGTCGCCGTCGACATAAAAACGCCCGTCCATCGAAATGTAACCGACATCGGTGCCGGAACGGACTTCATATAAACCAGGGATCGGCGAGGGCTGGATTTCTTCCAGCTTGACGTCCAGGCGGCGCGCAATCTCGGCGCGCGGGTCAGGCTTGGGCGCTGATTGCGACGATGCACCCGGCACCGTCAGCAGCAGGGCGAGCGCAGCAAGGGACGGCAGTATCCGGATTTGGCGGTTCAAGCGGCCCTCTACAGGTGGTTGCACGCGGTTTGGACCGCGGCACCGGGGCGCGGTTCAGCGCCGTCGATTCTATCAGCCGCGCGGGTGGTGCTGCGCGTGCAATTCTTTCATTCGCTCGCGCGCGACGTGCGTATAGATCTGGGTCGTAGAGAGGTCGCTGTGACCCAGCAGCATCTGCACGACCCGCAGGTCGGCGCCGTGATTCAGCAGGTGGGTCGCGAAGGCGTGGCGCAGCGTGTGCGGCGACAATTCCTTTTCGATGCCGGCCTTCTTCGCATAACGCTTGATGATGTGCCAGAAGGCCTGGCGGGTCATGCGGTCGCCGCGTCGGGTCGGGAACAGGTGATCGGTCTGGCGGTCGAGCAGGATCTCGCTGCGCGCGCCGCGCACGAAATCGCCGAGCCAGCGCACGGCTTCCTCGCCGAGCGGAATGAGCCGCTCGCGATTGCCCTTGCCGACGATGCGGATCACGCCCTGATTCTGGTTGACCTGGCCGTGCCTGAGACTCACGAGTTCGGAAACCCGCAGGCCGGTCGCGTAAAGCACCTCGAGCATCGCGCGGTCGCGGTAGCCGAGCGGATCGCTGGTCAGCGGTGCAGCCAGCAGTGCGTCCACCTGAGCTTCGGTCAGCGACTGCGGCAACGAGCGGCCAATCTTCGGCATCGCGATCTGGGCGGTGGGATCTTCCTTGACGACGCCCTCACGCACCAGGTAGCGGAAGAAGCGGCGGAAACTCGACAGCTGGCGCGCCGTGGAGCGCGGCCGCGCGCCCGTCTCGACACGCCAGGCGATAAATGCAAGCAGGTCATTGCGCGTCGTGTGCGTGAGCGCCGTGCCGCGCTTACGCAACCAGCGCGACAGCGCCGTGAGGTCGGCCCGGTAGGCGGCGAGCGTATTTGGCGAAAGTCCGCGCTCCATCCAGACTGCGTCGAGGAAACGGACGATCATCGGCTTGACGGAGTCGCCCGCCGCTTCAGCGGCCGCGAGCGTCGCGGCGCGTACCGATGTCGAGGACTTCATGGCTGCGCTCATTTACTTGCCCTGCTGGCGCGTTATGGCAGGCGACGGGCCTGTGCGACAGAATGCGGACGCAGTATGGTTTGCCTCCGAGGTGATCGAACGTGACCGGTCTCACATACGACAATGACCATTAACATAACCGGAACCAGTTCACAGTACCCCCGGTGGCCGGCCGGCGGGAAGCGATGACCGCCAATCCGCTGCGCCTGGTCTGGGGCGTCTACGCCTGGCTGCTGGTGGTCCTGCTGCTGTTGATCGCCGCCTTGCCCGTGCTCGCCTTGCCGAGGCTCTCGCTGCGCCGCAGCGCGGCCGGCCTCATTTGCCGCGCGTACTTCCTGCTATGTGGCCTGCCCGTCCACCGGATCGGCATGGACCGCCTGCCGGCAGGCCCTTGCATCGTGGTCGCGAATCACGCGAGCTACCTCGACGGGCCCCTGCTGTTCGCGGTTTTGCCGCCGCGCTTCGCATTCGTGATCAAGAAGGAGGCGTCGCGCATACCGGTGGTGGGGCTGCTGCTGCGGCGGCTCGGTCATCAATTTGTCGACCGCAGCAACCGCCACGAGGGCGCCAACGACGCGCGGCGCATCCTGCGCGCCGTGAGTCAGGGTCAGTCGGTCGCATTCTTTCCCGAAGGGACATTCGGCGCGCAGACGGGCGTTGCGCGCTTCCATACCGGGGCATTCGTGACCGCGGCACGCGCCGGCGTGCCGGTCGCACCGGTCGCCATCCGTGGCACCCGTCGCGCGCTGCACGCGAAAACCTTCGTGCCGCGCTGGTCGCGAATCGAGGTCGAGGCGCTTGCGCCGATGACAGCCGCTCCGGGCGTGGTCGCGGCCACGGTGCGTGATGCCGCGCGCGAGCAGATCGCGGCGGCGCTGCCGGAGCCCCTGCTCTAGCTTCACATGTTGCGGCAGTATTGGCCCCCGACGGCGTAAAGCGCGCGAGAGATGCGTCCGAGTGAAGCCGATTTCACGGTCTCCATGAGTTCGCCGAACACATTTCCGGCCGTGGCCGCCGAAGCCTGCAATCGATCGAGAGCAGCGCCCTGCGCGGACCCATGGGCATCGTTGAACGCGCGTACCGCGAAAACCTGCGCCTGCTTTCCATCTCGGTCGAGCGGATCAGCTCGGCATGCCGGTTCTCGTCGGGATTCGCATGCTCAGGCAGGAACGTGTTGACGCCGACGATGGGCAGGCTGCCGTCGTGCTTCTTGTGCTCGTAGTAGAGCGATTCTTCCTGGATCTTGCCACGCTGGTACATGGTCTCCATCGCACCCAGCACGCCGCCACGCTCCGAGATGCTCTCGAATTCCCGGTAGACGGCTTCCTCTACCACTTCGGTCAGCCGCTCGAGCGCGAATGATCCCTGCCAGGGATTCTGGTTCTGATTGAGGCCAAGCTCGCGCGCGATGATCAGCTGGATCGCGACCGCGCGGCGCACGCTTTCCTCGGTCGGCGTCGTGATCGCCTCGTCATAGGCATTGGTGTGCAGGCTGTTGCAGCTGTCAAAGAGCGCATACATCGCCTGCAGCGTCGTGCGGATGTCATTGAACTGGATCTCGCGCGCATGCAGCGAGCGCCCGGACGTCTGCACGTGGTATTTCAGCATCTGGCTGCGCGGTCCGGCGCCGTAATGATCGCGCATCGCACGCGCCCAGATGCGGCGCGCGACACGCCCAATCACGGCGTATTCGGGATCCATGCCATTCGAGAAGAAGAACGACAGGTTCGGCGCGAAGTCGTCGATCTTCATGCCTCGCGAAAGGTAGTACTCGACGATCGTGAAGCCGTTCGCGAGCGTGAATGCGAGTTGCGAGACCGGGTTCGCGCCGGCTTCCGCGATGTGATAGCCCGAGATCGACACCGAATAGAAATTCCGCACGCGATTGTCGATGAAGAACTGCTGCATGTCGCCCATCATCCTGAGCGCGAACTCGGTCGAGAAGATGCAGGTGTTCTGGGCCTGGTCCTCCTTCAGGATATCGGCCTGCACCGTGCCGCGCACTTTCGCAAGCGCATCGGCGCGGATCTTTCCGTAAGTTTCGCCGTCAAACAGCAGATCGCCGCTGACGCCCAGCAGCCCGAGGCCGCTGCCATCGTGGCCGGGCGGCAATTCGCCGCGGTAGCGCGGCCGCTCGCGGCCCGCGAAGAGCCTTGCAATCTTCGCCTCGGCGGCCGCCCAGCCGCCGCTCTCCCGCAGCTGCCGCTCGACCTGCTGGTCCACGGCGGTATTCATGAACATTGCGAGGATCATCGGCGCCGGGCCATGGATCGTCATCGAGACAGATGTCGACGGCGCGCAGAGGTCAAATCCGGAATACAGGCGCTTCATGTCGTCAAGTGTCGCGATCGAGACACCCGAATTGCCGATGCGGCCGTAGATGTCGGGACGTTCGTCGGGGTCCTCGCCGTAAAGCGTGGTCGAATCGAAGGCGGTCGAGAGCCGCGCGCCCTTGTGCCCAGCAGCGACGTAATGGAAACGCCGGTTCGTGCGCTCCGCCATGCCCTCGCCCGCGAACATGCGGGTCGGATCCTCGTCCTCGCGTCGATACGGATAGATGCCACCGGTGTACGGATAGGAGCCGGGCAGATTCTCGGTCAGCAGGTACGCGAGAAGGTCGCCCCAATCGCGATACCGTGGAGTCGCGATCTTCGGAAGCTTCAGATGCGATAGCGACTCGGTGTAATTCGCGCCGCGCACTTCACGGTCGCGGACCTTGTAACTGTATTCGTCTGCGGTAGCGGCCGCGTCACGCTCTGGCCAGGCCTTCAGCAGCGCGATGCCCTCTGGCCCGACCGCGTCGAGTGCCGCGTTGTATTCGCGCCGCAGTTTCTGCATTGCGCCGTCGGCGTCCCGCAACCCCGCCTCCGGATAACGATCGAGCGGGCCCGGAAGCGCAGGATCACCGGCCGCGGTCATCGCACGATGCAGACCATGCGCGCGACTTGCCGCTTCCGCGGCAGTAAGCGCCCCCTGATGCGCCTTGCGCCCGTCAGCGGCAATCTCCGCCAGATAGCGCACGCGCTCGCCCGGGATGACCGCCTGGCGATGTGGCGGGCCGAGCGGTGCGAGCCCTTCGGGCTGCCAAGGCCTCAGGCGGCCCCATTGCTCGTGAAGCTTTGCGCAGAGCGCGGCAAACAATGTGTTGACACCCGCGTCATTGAACTGGCTCGCGATGGTCGGGTAGACCGGCAGCTGCTCGGGCGGCGTCTTGAAGAGCTTCCGGTTGCGCGCCAACTGTTTTCGCACGTCGCGCAGGGCATCCTCAGCGCCGCGCTTCTCGAACTTGTTGAGCGCAATAAAATCCGCGAAGTCCAGCATGTCGATCTTCTCGAGCTGGCTCGCCGCGCCGTAGTCGCTCGTCATCACGTACATCGAGAGGTCCACCAGATCCACGATCTCGGTGTCGCTCTGGCCGATGCCCGCAGTCTCGATGACGATCAGGTCGAATCCGGCGGTTTTCAGCAACTGCACCGTGTCCGCGAGCACCGCGCTCGTTGCCAGGTGCTGGCGCCGCGTTGCGAGCGAGCGCATGAAAAGTTGCTCGTTCGCGAGCGAGTTCATGCGGATGCGGTCGCCCAGGAGCGCCCCGCCCGAGCGCCGCTGAGTCGGGTCCATCGCGACGATGGCAACCTTGCGGTCCGGGAAGAAACGCACGATCCGGTTCAGGATCTCGTCCGTCAGCGAGGACTTGCCCGCCCCGCCCGTGCCGGTGATGCCGAGCACCGGCGGCCGATTCACAGTCTTGGCGGCAAGACTGCGGATCCTCGTCACCAGCGCCTCGTTGCTACCCTGCTCCAGTGCAGAAATGGCGCGCGCGAGTCCCACGGGATCGTCCGCCGAGACGGCGTTGCAGTCGAATGCCGGCCTCGCCCCGCTTTGCACCCTGCGGAACACGTCGCTGATCATTCCGTCGAGGCCCAGGCGCAGGCCGTCGTCGGGCGTGTATATCTTCTCGATGCCATAGGCCTCGAGTTCCTCGATTTCATGCGCCGCGATCGTGCCGCCCCCGCCCACCACGACCTTGATGTGGCCCGCACCACGCTCGCGCAGCATGTCCACCATGTAGCGGAAATATTCGTTGTGACCGCCCTGGTAGCTGCTGACCGCGACGCCATCAGCATCCTCTTGGATCGCTGCGCGAACGATATCGGCCACGCTGCGGTTGTGGCCCAGGTGGATCACCTCGGCGCCATGCGCCTGCAGTATCCGGCGGATGATGTTGATCGCGGCGTCATGGCCGTCGAACAGCGAGGCAGCGCTGACGAAGCGCAGCGGCCAGCGCGCCGGGTCGGCGTCCCTGTCGATGCGTTCGGCCGGACTGCTCATCGCGGACCTCCAGAGGACCGAGGGGACAGTGTAACGGCAGCCGGGGTCGGCTCAAATTGTGCCTGCCCGGCGCGCGGGTTGATTGCATTCGAGGGCCGACTGATGCTGTCATGAAGGTCGTCGGGAACAACTGATTGCAGGGAGTGCGGCAGACCAGTTGGAACAAGCCGAACAGGACGTCTTTTCGACCCGTGCGGCTGCGGAACGCCTGGGCGTATCGCTGCGCACCGTGCAATTGTGGTCCGAGGGCGGTGTGCTGCCCGCGTGGAAGACCCCTGGCGGCCACCGCCCGATCCTGCTGTCGTCGGTCGAGGAGTTGCTGCGCATGCGCGGCGGCGAACTTGCGCGGCGCGCCGAAAGCGATAGTTACCAGGTCCTGATCGTCGAGGACGAGCCGGATTTCCGCCGTTTGTTCGAGTTGCATCTGGGATCCTGGGGCCTGCCCAGTGAACTGCAAAGCGTGCCAAGCGGTTTCGATGCGCTGGTTCGCATCGGCTCGGCGCGGCCCGACCTCCTGATCACCGACCTGCGCATGCCGGGTATCGACGGCTTTGAAATGATCCGTGCCCTGCAGGCCTCCGGGGCGATCAACGATCTCGAAATCATCGTCGTGACGGCCCTGACCCTGCACACGATCGCCGAGCGCGGTGGCCTGCCGGCCGGGGGCTGGCCCATTGGGCCGCGACACTTTTCTTTTTGCATGGCAAAATGAAGGGATCCGCAACGAAATCCCGCACAATGCGTCATGGTGCAGTGCGATACGGTGGCTATAAATACCAGCAGGATCAATTACATGACTCAAAATTCGGTCGTCATTCTGGCCGCACGGCGTACACCGATCGGCTCAATGCTGGGGGCATTCGCGGCGGTCGCGGCCCCTGCCCTTGGCGCTACCGCGCTGCGCGCCGCCATCGCGACCGCCGGTGTCGATCCGGCCACCATCGATGAAGTCGTTATGGGCTGTGTGCTGCCGGCCGGCCTGGGCCAGGCGCCGGCACGCCAGGCGGCGATCGCCGCCGGTGTGCCGATTTCGGTCCCGGCCACCACGGTCAACAAGATGTGCGGATCCGGCATGAAAGCCGTGATGCTCGCCTCCGACCAGATCGCAGCCGGTGGCGCCTCGTTGGTGCTGGCGGGCGGCATGGAGTCCATGACAAACGCACCATATTTGCTGCTGAAGGCCCGCGCGGGATATCGCATGGGTCATGGCGAGATTATCGACCACATGTTCTACGACGGCCTGCAGAGTCCCTGGGACGGCAAGCTGATGGGCTGCTTCGCCGATGCGACCGCAGCCAAGTACGGCTTCACGCGCGCCGACCAGGACGCATTCGCGGCGGAATCGGTGCGTCGCGCACTTGCGGCCGTTGAATCGAAGGCATTTGAAACTGAAATCGCGCCCGTCACGATCACCGATCGCAAGGGCGAGCGAATCGTGGCGCGCGATGAGACGCCATTCGCCGTCTCGATCGAAAAGATCCCGAATCTCAAGCCCGCATTCGCCAAGGACGGCACGGTCACGGCGGCGAGTTCGTCGTCCATTGCCGATGGCGCGGCGGCGCTCCTGCTCGCGAGCCCGCAGGCGGCGGCTGGCGCAGGTCTCAAGCCCATTGCGCGCATCGTTGCGCATGCAAGCTTCGCTCATGCACCCGAGTGGTTCACGACCGCACCGGCGGGCGCCATCGCCAGGGTCCTGAAGCAGGCCGGCTGGCGCGCGGACGATGTCGATCTCTTTGAGGTCAACGAAGCCTTTGCGGTCGTGACCATGGCTTCGATGAAGGACATCGGCATCTCACACGACCGCGTTAATGTGAATGGCGGCGCCTGCGCGCTGGGCCATCCGATCGGCGCCACGGGCGCGCGCATCATGACGACACTCCTGCATGCCTTGATCAAGCGCGGCAAGAAACGCGGCATCGCCGCGCTTTGTATCGGCGGCGGCGAAGCCACGGCCATTGCAGTCGAAATCGCCTGAGACCGGCTCAGGCGACGTCAAGGTCCTGGCCGACTTCCGAGGACAGCGGAATGCCAGCCACCTCGTAGCCGCGGCGAAAGTCGCGCACATGGCGCGTCATCCAGGCCGCGGCCGTTTCCGAATCTTTCGCCGCGACGGCATTCACGATGTGCTTTTGCGCGGTCTCGATACGGCCGCGCGCCTGAGCCACGCGGTCGATGATCACGGCGAGGCTCGGCTTCAGCAGCCGCAACAAGGGCTCATTCAGTAGCACGAAGACCAGGTTGTCGCTGGCTTCCCCCAGGGCATTGAAAAAATCCGCCACGTCCTCGACCGCGTGATCGCGATCGGCGCGCCGGCCCGCAAAGCGCCGTGCTGCCGCCGCGAGTCGCTCGAGCGCCGCAGGCGTCCGGCGTAGCGCCGCCGCCTGAGCGATGCCGGGCTGCACGGCCTGCAGTGCCTCCCAAACGTCCACGACCCGTGTTTCATGCAGGGCCAGGGCCTGCGACAGGCCGCCGCCCACCGACTCTCGGGTCGGCCGCGTGACATATAGCCTCTTCCCGCCTGCGCGCCGCCCCAGCAGGCCACTGCTCTCGAGCTTGCGGAGCGCCTCGCGCACGGTCGAACGGTTGACCTCGAACTGGCGTGCCAGCTCGGTTTCGGTCGGGAGCGCCTGCCCTTCCTTCAGGTCACGGCGCAAGATCCGGTCCCGGATCGCTTCGGAAACGCGCAGGTAGGCGGGTGCATAACCAAGCGGATCGAACACGGGTCGCACTTCTCCGTCTCAAACTTGCCTGTCTGATTGTCGGACAATAATATGTGCCTGACAAGGGGGCACAGGCCGCCCCGGAGGTGCCATGTTCCAGGTGGACTTCGACTTCCAGCTCGGCGAGCGGGCCGACGACCTGCGCCGTGCCGTGCGCGAATTCGCCCTGCGCCGCATTGCGCCGCGCGCCGACGAGATCGACCGCAGCAACCTGTTCCCGCGCGACCTGTGGCCTGAATTGGGCGCGATGGGGCTCCTCGGCATGACTGTGCCGGAGGAGTTCGGCGGCCTCGGATTCGGCTACCTCGAGCATGTCATCGCGATGGAAGAGATCAGTCGCTGCTCGGGCTCGGTCGGACTGTCTTATGGCGCGCATTCGAATCTCTGCGTCAACCAGCTACGGCGCTGGGGGAACGACGCACAGAAGCACCGCTATCTCCCGCAGCTGATCAACGGTGAGCATGTCGGCGCACTGGCGATGAGCGAGCCGGGCTCCGGATCCGATGTCATCTCGATGCGCACGCGGGCCGATCGCCGTGGCGACGGCTTCGTGCTGAATGGCAGCAAGATGTGGATCACCAATGGTCCGGAGGCCGACACGGCCGTCGTCTACGCAACCGTCGAACCCGGCAGCGGCGCACCCGGCATCACGGCATTCATCGTCGAACGCGGCATGAATGGCTACAGGAGCGCGCAGAAACTCGACAAGTTCGGCATGCGCGGCTCGGACACCAGCGAACTCGTTTTCGAAGACTGCTTCGTGCCGATGGAAAACCTGCTGGGCGGCATCGGTCAGGGCGCGGCCATCCTGATGTCCGGTCTGGATTACGAACGCATCGTCCTGACCGGCGGGCCGCTC
>SHZN01000004.1 GCA_009692245.1 Gammaproteobacteria bacterium | reverse complement strand
CTTGCCCTGGCCGAGCAGCACATCCGCCTCGCGCAGCTTGTGGATGATCTCCTCGGAGGAGTATTTTCTCTGCGCCATGTCCCAGTCTCCTGTTCATGATGAATTTACATGATCAGAAACTGGACCAGGAATTTCAGGTCAGGCCAGGTCTACCCCCTGCCACGGCGGATCCCGGTCCGGCCGGGCAGTCGGGACCAATGACAGGTGTACTATGACAAGCCCCCCTAACCTGCAGTATCCGCGTCACATTCCCGTCAATCGGCCGGAGCCGTCCTGATGCGAGACCGCCCCAGCCTTGCAGTGCTGATGGATCCTCTGGAAACCATCAAGCCAGCCAAGGATTCGACGATCGCGATGCTCACTGCGGCCGCCAGGCGCGGCTGCGCGACGTGGTATTTCGGACAATCCGATCTCTGGGTACGCGACGGACGCGCCATCGCCCGGCTGCGGCCGCTGGAGATCGTCGGGGACGGCAAGGGCTGGTACCGCGCGGGGGAGCCCGTGGTACGGCCGCTCGCCGAAATCGAAGCCGTGCTGATGCGCAAGGACCCGCCATTCGACCTGGAATACGTCTACACGACCTATCTGCTGGAACGCGCGGAGGTTGAGGGTGTGCTGGTCGTGAACCGCCCGCAGGGCCTGCGCGACATGAACGAGAAGGCCTATACGGCCTGGTTTCCCGACTGCTGTGCAGCGACCCTGATCACGCGCGACATGGACGGCATGCAGGCCTTCCTCGCCGAGCATGGCCGCATCGTCTGCAAGCCGCTGCATGGTATGGGCGGACGCTCGATCTTTGTGCTGGCGGAGGGCGACAAGAACGCAAGGGTCGTGTTCGAGTCCATGACGGACTATGGCCAGCGCTATGCCATGGTCCAGCGGTACCTGCCGGAAATCGCCGAAACCGGGGACGCGCGCATCCTGCTGGTAGACGGCGAGCCCGTGGCGCATGTGCTTGCGCGGATGCCGGGTGCAACCGATCATCGCGGAAACCTGGCGGCCGGTGCGAAGGGCATCGGCCGGGCACTCTCCGATCGCGACCGCTGGCTTTGCTCGCGGATCGGTCCCGTGATGCGCGAACGCGGCATGCTGTTCGTGGGACTCGACGTGATCGGCGGCTTCGTGACCGAAATCAATGTCACCAGTCCGACCGGCATTCGTGAACTCGAGGCGCAGTACGGCCACGACATCGCAGGCAGCCTGATCGACGCCGTGCTTGCCCGGGCCGCGCGCAAGTGAATCGCCTCGCCGGCATGCCGCCGGGTGGCGGCACGGCCGATGACCGGCTGTTCGTCACCCTGTTCCTGGCCGGCCTCTTTCATCTGATCGTCATCCTGGGCATCACATTCGCGCCGCCGCGGCGCGACGATTCACCGGTACCGACACTCGAAGTCCTGCTGGTCGCGGAAACCCTGCCCGAGGCACCGATCAATGAACGGGCCAGCTATCTCGCCCAGCGCACCCAGCAGGGCAGCGGCAATGGCGCGGACGCGACTCGGCAGCCTGGCTCGGCGGGTGCGGCCGATGAGTCGCCCGGCGACATCGATGGCAGCGCCGGCGTCCAATCGATGAGCGGCCCCGCCGGTGGCGAGGCCAGCATCCTGACCGGCTCGGACCACGGCCCGCGCTTCATCGCGGATGCCAAGGACCCGTCGGCGTCCCTGCCCTCGCTGCCGCGGCGCTCACTGGCAGGTGACCAATCACCACTGGCCGGCTTTGACGACGACGCCGAACTAGGGCTCAAGGGAACGGAGCGGCGCGAATTGCTGGTCACGCCCAGCACGCGCTCGTCAGATGTCGCGGTTTATCTCGACGCCTGGAAGCGCCGCGTCGAGCAGGTGGGCACGATGCACTTCCCGAACGAGGTCCGCCGCCGGGACCTGAGCGGCAATCCGGTCATCGAGGTGGCACTCGCGGCGAATGGCGCTCTCGTCAAAGCCCGGGTACGCCGCAGCAGCGGCCATCCGGAGCTCGACAACGCCGCAATTGCGATCCTCAAGCTTTCGACGCCATTCGAGGCGTTTCCGGCCGAACTGGCCATTCGCCACGATGTGCTGCGCTTCGCCTACGAAGGGCAGTTCGTCGGCGGTCGCCTCGCAGGCTCGGCTGTCGAAGTGCCCGCGGCTGAATCGCATTAAGTCAGCCCGCATTCGCGCTTTGACCGCCGCCGGGCGGCAGCCGATACTAGCGTCATGGCAGCTGGCGCCTACCTCAATAATCAGCTCCTGGTCGCAATGCCCTCGCTTGCGGATCCCAATTTTTCGCAGAGCGTCACACTCGTATGCGAGCACACGGATCGTGGCGCGCTCGGTATCGTGATCAACCGGCCGCTCGAGATGAAGATGTCCGAAGTCCTCGAGCAGCTCGCGCTCACGAGCGACGACCTGCGCCTGCGCGACATGCCGGTGCTGCGTGGCGGTCCGGTCCAGAATGACCGCGGGTTCGTGCTCCACCGGCCCTGCCTGCAGGACTGGGATTCGACCTTGCCGGTTTCCGACACGCTGCATGTGACGACTTCACGTGACGTGCTGGCCGCGATGGCACGTGGCGAAGGACCCTCCCAGGCGGTGGTAGCACTCGGCTATGCCGGCTGGGATGCCGGCCAGCTCGAGGAGGAAATGCTGCAGAACGCCTGGCTGACAGTGCCCTGCGATGAATCGCTGATCTTCGACCTGCCATTCGAGCAGCGCTGGCACGCAGCCGCGCGGCTCCTGGGCGTCGAGTTGTCCCGCATCAGCCTCCAGGCGGGACGCGCCTGACGGATGCCTGCGCCGGCCACGCGCACGGTGCTTTCCTTCGACTATGGATTACGGCGCATTGGCGTCGCGGTCGGCAATACGCTGACCGGAACCGCAGAGGCACTCGCGACCATCGATGCCTTCGACGGCGAACCCGATTGGCACGCGATCGGTCGCTGCGTCGCCGAATGGCGCCCTGCGGCGATCGTGGTCGGCGTTCCCTATAATATGGCCGGCCCGAACGCCGCCATTACTACGGCTGCATTGAAGTTCGCAGACCAGCTCGGCGAGCAGTACGGGATCGAGGTCCACCGGGTGGATGAAAGACTTTCGTCGCGCGAAGCGGAGGACGAGCTGCGCGAACGCCGCCGCAGCGGCAGCAAGACGCGTCGGGTGCGGCGCGGCGAAGTGGACCGCGAGGCCGCGCGCATCCTGTTGCTGCAATGGCTGAGGGCACAACCCGGCGAACCGGCCCGATGACGCAGCCGCTCCCACAACTCGACACCAACGGCCGGCTGCGCCATCTGATCACGCTTGATGGCCTCGATTCCGGCCTGATGCGCGAACTGCTGAAGCGGGCACAGGATTATCAGTGCCCACCCGGCCAGTTACCGCCGCGTGGCGACAATCTTCGCAACTGGACTGTTGCCAGCCTTTTCGCCGAGCCTTCGACCCGCACCCGCGCGTCATTCGAGCTCGCTGCACGCCGACTCGGCGCGGACGTGCTCAATCTCGACGTCATGCTGTCCTCGCGCATCAAGGGCGAGTCGATCATCGACACGATCTACACGCTCGAGGCCATGCAGGTGGACGTATTCGTGATCCGCGACGCGCAGCCCGGCACCGTCGAGTTGGTCGCACGGCACGTCGGCGACCAGGTCAGCGTGATTTCCGGCGGCGAAGCGCACATCTCGCATCCGACCCAGGGCCTGCTCGACGCGCTGACGATCCAGCAGCACAAGGGCGATTTCCGCGGCCTGACGGTCACGATCGTCGGCGACATCCGCCACTCTCGCGTCGCGCGTTCCGCCCATTGCGCGCTGACGGCGCTTGGCGTCGCCGAACTGCGCCTGGTCGCGCCCATGGAGATGATGCCGGAATTGCATGAGTTCCAGGCTGCGCGGCGCTTTTCTTCCTTCGATGAAGGCATTGCTGGCGCCGACGTCGTGATGATGTTGCGCATCCAGAAGGAGCGGATCGCCGAAGCGCTGCCGACCGACATTGATCGCTACCATGAACTCTACGGATTGACGCCCGCGCGGCTGGCGCGGGCGAAGCCGCAGGCCATCGTGATGCACCCGGGGCCGATGAATCGCGGCGTCGAAATCACCTCCGAAGTCGCCGACGGTCCGCAATCGGTGATGCGCAGGCAAGTCGCGAATGGCGTCGCGATCAGGATGGCCGTGCTCGCGCACATCGCGGAAGCCCGCCGCGGGCGCGCGCCGTGAGCGGTGTGGCCAGGCCCCACCGCAGCACGATCTTCCTCGAGCAGGCCAATGTCGTCGCTCATGAAGCGTACGAAGGTGAGCAGTTCGTCCTGAGGCTGCGCGCGCCAAAGTGCGCCGCGGCCGCAACACCCGGCAGTTTCGTCCACCTGAATTGCGGCCCCGGCCTGCCGATGCGCCGGCCGCTGTCCATCATGCGGGCCTCCTCCGCCGAGGGCTGGATCGAGGTACTCTACAAGGTCGTCGGGCACGGGCTCGCGGAACTCGCGTTACGCAGACCCGGAGAGATGCTGTCCTGTCTCGGCCCGATCGGCAGGGGATTCACCGCGCATGCCGAACGACCGCGCACGCTAATGATTGGTGGGGGTGTCGGAATCCCGCCGCTGGTGTTTCTCGCCGAGACACTTGCTCTGGAGCATCGCGGCGGATGGAAACCGCTCGTGCTGATGGGCTCGGAGCTGCCATTTCCGTTTCGCACCGGCACCTCGACGATCAGCGTGTCGGGAATTCCACCCGGCGCAACGGCCTGCATGCCGTCGCTCGAAGACTGCGGTGTGCCCAACCGCCTCGCGAGTCTCGCCGGTTATTTTGGCTGCCATGCGGGCCATGTGACCGATCTCGCCCGGATTTGGCTTGCGAGTCTCGCGCCTGCGCATCTGGCCAAGGTCGAGCTCTTCGCCTGCGGACCGGAAGCGATGTTGCGCGCGGTTGCAGCGCTCGGCAGCAGCCTTGGTCTTCCCTGCCAGGTGTCGCTTGAGGAGAACATGGCCTGCGCCGTGGGCGGTTGCGCGGGCTGCACGGTGCTCGTACAGACACCCGACGGTCCCGCCATGAAACGCATCTGCGTTGACGGTCCCGTATTCGACGCGGCCACTGTCTTCACGGAATAACGTTACGGAGATCAAGGCACGAGCCCGGCGCGCGGGATCCGGCGGGATTCCTCGCTCGTTCGCTCAACCGATCTTTATTCGCTCCCTCGCGAGGATCCCGCCACCTCGCGCGCCGGGCCTGTAGCCACATCGGCGGCAGCCGAGTCCGTGCGCGGGTGGCGCGCCGGGAAGGCGGCCCTCGGCGAGCGAATGTCCGATCTTCTGAGCGAGCGAGGGCCGCCTTCCAAGCGCAGCCCACGCGCAGCGACTACCCGAAGTTGATGCGGGTCTCGAGATTGCTGCGCGAGTCGGCGTTGTTGAGCGCCTCCTCGATGTCGATGCGCCCCTCCTTGTAGAGGTGCAGCAACGCGATGTCATAATTCTGGATGCCGCGCTCGTTGGACGCGAACATCGCTTCCTTGATACCGATTACATCACCCTTCTTGATCAGGTCCTGGATATGCGGCGTATTCAGCATCACCTCGACGGCCGCGCAACGCTTGTTATTACGGCCGCGCACGAGACGCTGCGAGACGATGGCCCGAAGATACTGCGACAGGTCGAGGAAAATCTGCGTGTGCTGGTCGCGCGGGAACATGTTGATGATGCGGTCGAGCGTCTCGGCAGTGTTGTTCGCATGCAGGGACGCAATGCACAGATGACCGGTTCCCGCCAGGGTGATGGCGGCCTCCATGGTCTCGCGGTCACGGATTTCGCCGATCAGGATCACGTCCGGCGCGGCGCGCATGGCTGCGCGCAGCGCCCGCGGAAACGAGCGCGTATCGAGCCCGACTTCGCGCTGGTTGACGATTGCCTTGCGGTTCTGGTGCAGGAACTCGATCGGGTCCTCGATCGTGATGATGTGTTCGGGCCGGTTGACATTGACGTAATCGACCATGCCAGCGAGCGTCGTCGACTTGCCGGAGCCGGTCGGGCCGGTCACCAGCACCAGGCCGCGCGGCAGCATGCACAGGTCCCTGAATACCTTCGGCGCATTCAGGTCGTCAAGCGTCTTGATCAGCGACGGAATGTTGCGGAATACGGCGCCGGCGCCGCGATTCTGGTTGAAGGCATTGACGCGAAACCGCGCCAGGTTCGGGATCTCGAACGAGAAGTCGGTCTCGAAGAATTCCTCGAACACCTTGCGCTGCTTGTCGTTCATGATGTCGTACACCATGCTGTGCACTTCCTTGTGCGTCAGCGGCGGCATGTTGACGCGCTTGATGTCGCCGTCCACGCGGATCATGGGCGGCACGCCGGCGGACAGGTGCAGGTCCGACGCGTTGTTCTTGACCGCAAAGGCCAAGAGTTGGGCGATATCAACAGCCATTACTACTCCCTGGCTCGGTGCACGAACGAGAACCCCGGCGGCCAGTCATTGGCAGCTCGGGGCCGGCGTCAGGATAGCCCTGACCAGCGCACTCCAATATGTTAACTACTCCGCAGAATCCTGCTCAAAGGCTCGGCTTTTTGCGCGAAAAGATCGAAGTCGCCGCCCGCGCCGCGGGCCGGGATCCGGCCGCCCTCAGGCTGGTCGGCGTCGCGAAGTCCCAGCCACTGGCAAGGGTCGTGGCGGCCGTCGACGGTGGCCTGACGGACGTCGCCGAGAATTACCTGCAGGAGGCGCGCGAACACTTCGCCGCGCTTCAGGACCGGATGCTCACCTGGCATTTCATCGGCGCGCTGCAAAGCAACAAGACGCGGCCGGTCGCCGAGCTGTTCGACTGGGTGCACACAGTCGATCGACTGAAGATCGCCGAACGCCTGTCCGAGCAACGGCCGCCTGAACGCGCGCCCCTCGCGGTCTGCATCCAGGTGCGGCTCGGCGGCGAGGCAACGAAAGCCGGCGTCGATCCCGGCGAACTGCCGGCGCTCGCCGGACGAATCGCATCGCTTCCGCGAATTTCGCTGCGCGGGCTGATGTGCCTGCCACCGGAGGAAACGGATCCTGAGCGGCAGCGTCACTGGTTTCGCGCACTGCGTAACCTGCTCGAGTCCCTGAACGCCGCCGGGCACCGGCTCGATGCGCTATCCATGGGCATGAGCAGCGATTTCGAATCCGCGATCGTCGAGGGCGCGACGCACGTTCGCATTGGCACCGCACTCTTCGGCGAGCGCGGTTGACGCCGCCGTCCACCGTCAGATCTTGAAAGCCCGGCTGATCGGTAGCTCGCGCAGGCGCTTGCCGGTCGCCGCGAAGATCGCATTGCAGACCGCCGGCGCCACGACCGCTGTCGACGGTTCGCCGATGCCGCCCGGAGACTCGTCGCTGTCGAGCAGCATGACTTCGATGACCGGCGCCTCGTTCAGACGCATCAGCCGGTACTTGTCGAAGTTTGACTCGCGCACCCGGCCGCCCTCGAGCGTGATCTCGCCCCACAGCGCGGCGGTCAGGCCGAAGATGATGCCGCTCTCGATCTGCGATTCGACGATCGCGGGATTCACCATTAGCCCGCAGTCGACCGCGCAGACCACGCGATGCACCTTGAGCGCGCCGCCGGTGACCGAGACTTCGGCCACCTCCGCCAGGTAAGTGCCATAGCCCTCCATCAGTGCGATGCCGTGGTGGCGGCCGGCCGGCGACTTGCCCCAGTCGACCATGCCGGCGGCGGCTTCGAGCACGCGCTTGAAGCGCGGCTGCTTGTCGAGCATAGCGCGGCGGAACTCGAATGGATCTTTGCCGGCCGCATGCGCCAGCTCGTCCATGAAGCTCTCGGCGACGAAGCAATTGAGCGCATGGCTGACCGAACGCCAGTAGCCGACTTTGATGCCGATCTCCTGGCGCAGGTAAGTCACCAAGACGTTGGGGACGTCATACGGATAGTTCTGCGCCGCCTCGACCGCAAAAGCGTCCGCGACCTTCGGATCTGCGTCCGGGCTGGCGAACACCCGGGCCGTGATCGAAGGGCTGACGATGTGAAATTGCCAGGCGACCAGCCGTCCGTCGGCATCGAGCGCACCGGTAACCGTGTCGTGTGCCGGCGGGCGGTAGGCGTCATGCGTCGTGTCGTCTTCGCGGGTCCAGATCAGCTTGACCGGCTTGCCGAGCGCTTTCGAAGCCTCGACCGCCGCCGGTATGAAGTCCACTTCGATGCGCCGGCCGAAGCCACCGCCGAGCAGCGTCGTGTGCACGTTCACCTGTGCGGGCTCGAGGCCCGCGGCCTTCGCGGCCGCGGCCTGGGCCGCGTCCTGCCACTGCGTGCCGACATGCAGGTCGCAGCCGTCGGCGCGAACATCCGCCGTGCAGTTCATCGGCTCGAGCGTCGAATGCGCCAGCATTGGCAGGCGATAGACCGCGCGCACGGCCTGGTGCGCACCCTTGATCGCTGCTGCCGCGTCGCCGTCGCTGCGCACCGCAAGCCCGGCGCCGGATGCAGCCGCCTTCGCGAGCGTTGCCGCCACTTTCTTCGAGTCGAGCACGGCGTTGGCGCCGGCGTCCCACCTGATCTTGAGCGCATCGCGGGCCTGGCGCGCCTGCCAGAAATGGTCGGCCACGACGACCACGCCGCTTGCAGTTGTCAATACGCGGCGCACGCCGGACATCGCTTCGGCAGCCGCGGAATCCACGCTTTGCACGGAGCCGCCGAGCACGGGGCACTGCGCCAGCGACGCGTACAGCATGCCGGGCAGCTGCACGTCGAGGCCGAACTGCGCGGAACCGTCAACCTTGCCGGCGGTGTCAGTGCGCCGGGCGCGCGTGCCGATCAGCTTGAATTCGCCGGCCGGCTTGAGCGGCACGTCCTTCGGCACCGGAAGTTTCGATGCGGCCTCGGCAACTTCGCCATAGGTCAGGGCATCGCCATCGGCATTCAGCACGCGCCCGCCTTCGACGTGGCATTCGGAAACGTCGACGTCCCATTCCGTGGCGGCCGCCTGGATCAGCATCACGCGCGCCGCCGCGCCCGCCTTGCGCAGCCGGGTCCAGGCGTCGCGCACGCTGGTGCTCCCGCCAGTGAGCTGCACGCCGATCATCTGGTTGAAATAGGCAGCGCCCGCCGGCGCCGCTTCGATTGCAATCGCCGCGAGCGGCACCTCTAGTTCCTCGGCGAGCAGCATCGGCAGCGCCGTATACACGCCCTGCCCCATCTCAGATCGGTCGACTAATATCGTGATACGGTTGTCGCCGCCGATCTTGAGCCAGGCGTTCGGCATGCCGCCAACTGCAGCCGCGACCGGCGCTCGCTTGCCGCAGCCAGGCAGCGTCAGGCCGATGATCAGCCCGCCACCGGCCAGTGCCGAGACCTTCAGGAAGTCGCGCCGACCGGGATCGGTTGCGTACGTGTCCATGGTCATTCCCCTTTGCTGGAGAGTTCTGCCGCACGGTGGATCGCCTTGCGGATGCGCGGGTAGGTACCACAGCGGCAGATATTGCCGGACATCGCCGCGTCAATCTCATCGTCGGTCGGCGCCAGGGTGCGTTCAAGCAGAGCGACCGCCGACATGATCTGTCCTGACTGGCAGTACCCGCATTGCGGCACATCCAATTCGAGCCAGGCTTGCTGCACCGGATGACTGCGATCAGCCGACAGGCCTTCGATCGTCGCGATGCGCTTGCCCTCGACTGCCGCGAGCGGCAGTACGCAGGACCGCGTCGCCACGCCATCGACGTGCACGGTGCATGCGCCGCACAGCGCCATGCCGCAACCGTACTTTGTGCCAGTCATCCCGAGATGGTCGCGAAGCACCCACAGGAGCGGCGTGTCGGAGGCCGCCTCGACATCAATTTCACGGTCATTGACGTTTAGTTTCATCGGGACGGACTCCTCCACTGTCAGCCGGATCGCATTATTGCGCTGCTTGCCGCGAAGCGCACTACAATCGCGGCGCCCCCACGAGGAGCGGCCTTGACCAGGGATGTGTAGCCCATGGATGCCCTGATTTTCATCTTCGAGTCGGTGCTTTCGCTCGCGGTCGTCGCCTTCCTGCTGCGATTCCTGCTGCCTCTGATGCGTGCGGACTTTCGCAATCCCTTGTCGCAGGCCGTGCTGTCGCTGACGAACTGGCTCGTGCTTCCGCTGCGACGCGTGCTGCCGCCCATAGGCCGCATGGACACCGCTTCGCTGGTCGCCCTGGTCGCAGTGCAACTCCTGGCGACGCTGCTGATGTTCCGCTTGCGGGCCGGCGCCTTGATTCCGTTTGTCCCGCTCGTGGTCGCGGGCCTGCGCTCGCTCGTCATATCCACAATCCGGCTCCTTCAGGTCCTGATTTTCGTCTATGCATTGCTGTCATTCATTGCGCCGGGAACTTACAGCCCGGTCGTCGGCCTGCTCTCGTCGCTCTGCGAGCCGTTGCTGCGTCCGCTGCGCCGGGTATTGCCGCTGATCGGTGGCCTCGATTTCTCTCCGCTGGTGGCACTGATCGGCCTGCAGGCGCTCCTGATCCTGATCGCCTGACTCATGGAACGGCCCTGGTGCATGCCCGACACGAACGGCCTGCGCATCGCAGTGCGCATCCAGCCACGTGCCGGTGCCGACGGCATTTGCGGTGTCCTGGCCGGGCGCGTGAAGATCCGGATTGCGGCCGCTCCGGTGGATGAGGCGGCCAATGAGCGGCTGCGGTGGTTCATTGCCGGGCTTTTTGACGTGCCTCGGGCCTCGGTCAGCCTGCTGCAGGGCGGAAAGTCGCGCGACAAGCTGCTGGCCATCGCGGGCGTTAACCGGCTGCCACCGGCCCTGGCCGGCTTGCCGGAGCACCAGGGTTGAGGGCTTCTTGAAGTGTTACTGCGCACGCAAGTCTTCGCGCTCAGTTGCCTGACAATTTGCGGCTGTGGCGACCATCCGGGCTCGCCGCCACCGGCCCGTGAATTCGCCGACCCCGGCTCTGTCACCGCCGGCGATGTCCAGCTGTATTACGCGCTGACACTAACCAGCGACCTGCCTCCAGCGATTGCGGGTAGTTACGACATTGTGCAGAGGCCCAATCTAGCTCTGCTGACTATTACAATCGCGCCCGCAACTGGCGCCGCCACTGAGCGGCTCGCGGCAATCGAGCTCGATGCAGAGGCCGTGACACTCATCGGCGAACGACAAGCACTGTCGTGGCGTCGTGTCAACGAACTTGGCGGCCCGACTTATCTGGCGACGGTCACGGTGCGACATCGCGAGCCGATCACGATCGAGATACGGGCGCGCACCGTCGCCGACGGCCCCGAAATCAACGCCCGATGGACCCGCGAGTTCTATCTCGAGTGAAGATCGCTGCCACGCGGCGAGCCGTAAAAAACTGCTCAAAATTGCTCTCAACCCACTTATGTCACGGGATTTTCCGTGGTATCGTGCGCGCCGACAACTGATCAGGGCGGGACCTTCCCGCCTGTGCCAAAACCACAGGAGACAACTCAATGGCGAAGAAGAACGCGGCTCCGACGAAGTCGCAGATCTTATCGGCGGTCGCGGGCGCGACCGATCTCAGCAAGAAGCAGGTCGGCGCAGTGCTCGATTCGCTGAATGGCGCGATGAAGAAAGCGCTGAAGGGCGCCGGCGTGTTCACGTTGCCGGGCGTCTGCAAGATGCGCGTCGTGAAGAAGCCCGCCACCAAGGCGCGCGAGGGTGTCAACCCCTTCACGGGCGAGAAGATGATGATCAAGGCCAAGCCGGCCTCGAAGAAGGTGCGTATTCGCGCCCTCAAGAACCTCAACGAGATGGTCGGCTGAAGCCAGCCGTCGAGTTGTACTCAAGGTACTGACGGGGCGGCCCTGCCGCCCCGTTCGTTTTTCAGCCGGCCGTCTTCAGCTGCCGGCCCAGCCATTCCCCGACCAGCGCACGCAATACTGTCAGGCGGCCGTGAAAGAAATGCTCGGCGCCCGGCAGGATTTCGACCTGCGGCGCCGGATTCAGGTCCCTGGCCCAGCCCAGCACGGCCTCGTGATTGACAAGTGTGTCGGCATCGCCCTGGACGACCAGCCATGGGCAGCGCGGAACCTCAAGCCGCACAAAATCGAAGCGTTGCACAGGCGGGGCGACCGTCACCAGCAGGTGCGCTTCACGCACCGCGGCGAGGCGAAGCGCGACATAGCTTCCAAATGAGAACCCGAGCGCCCACAGGCCTCCGGCGCCCAGTTCGTGCCGGCACCAGTCGGCGACCGCTGCCGCATCGTCCGATTCGCCCACGCCTTTGTCATGCATGCCACCGCTGCCGCCCACGCCACGGAAGTTGAAGCGCAGGCTGGTGACGCCCCGGTCCTGCGCCGCGCGCGCCAACGTGTGCACGACCTTGTTCTGCATCGTGCCGCCGTACAGCGGGTGCGGATGGCAGCACACGGCGACGATCCCTGTGATTGCACCGGGCGGCCGCTCGATGATTGCTTCGATCGGCCCGGCCGAACCGGCAATCGAGATCTTCTGAAGTGTCGGCGCCTGTGCAGTCACGCCGCGTGCTCAACGCGGGCCTTCATTGCGCCTGCGGGGTGACGGTCACGGTCTCGACGGCGAGCAACTCGACTTCGAAGAGAAGTGTCGAGTGTGGCGGGACCGTGCCATTGCCGATGTTGCGATCGCCGTATGCGAGCGCGGGCGGAATGAAGAGGCGCCGCAGGCCGCCGATCCTCATCCCGACGATGCCACGATCCCAGCCCTTGATCACGTGCCCGCCACCGAGCGGAAACGAGAATGGCGGCCCGCGCTCGCGCGAACTGTCGAACCTGCGGCCGCGATGATCCTTGGCATGCTCGTCATACAGCCAGCCCGTGTAATGCACGAGGCAGACCATGCCCGGCAATGCCTCATCGCCGACCCCGAGCAGGAGGTCCGTGATCACCAGGGGTTCCGCCAGCGGCGCTTCCGGCGCAGGAGTTTCCTGCGCACCGGCCTGCATGCCGAACAGGGACAATGCGCCCACCACCAGTGCGAATCGCCGCTGGGCATTCATTTTGACGGCTCCGGCTTGAAATCGAGCGCGGCCGAATTGATGCAATAACGCTGCCCGGTCGGCTGCGGGCCATCGTCGAAAACATGCCCCAGGTGGGCGCCACATTTTGCGCAACACACTTCGGTACGGCGCATTCCGTGCGATTCGTCCTTCAGCGCCTCGACCTGCGCCCCGGCCGCCGGCTGCCAGAATGACGGCCAGCCGGAACCGGAATCGTATTTGGCCCCGGACGAGAAAAGATTTTCTCCGCAGCAGACGCACAAGTACATGCCCGTTTTTTCGTTGCGGTAATGCTCACCCGTGAATGCGCGCTCCGTGCCCCGTTGCCGAGTCACGTAGTACTGCTCGGGCGACAGGCGCGCGCGCAATTCGTCTTCGGTCGGCTTGCTGCCGCTCATGAGGGAACCTCTGCTCTACTCCCGCATGAGGCGCGTTGCACGCGCGCAACCCGCTGGGACCGGCCGATTTTCGCCCCTGGCGGTGTCGCTCGTCGCTCATGTATCCCGATACACATCGCTCCTCGCTCCTTGCCAGGGACGAAAATCGCGCACGGTCGCGCCCATGCGGGAGTAGCTCAGAGGTTCCTTAAAGATATCAGCTTTGCAGCAGTCCGCGAATGCAGCCGGCTAGTACTTGCCGAGCAGCCAGTCATTGAGCCGGCGCACGAATCCGGCCGGATCCGGCGGCACGCCGCCCTCGGCAATCTGCGCCTGATCAGCGAGCAGTGCCGCGAGCGAGTCGAAGGCGGCGCCGTCCGGCAGAAGATGAAGCCGCACGACCAGCGGATGCGCCGGATTCAGTTCCAGCCACGACCGGGATTCGGGTAGTTTCTGGCCAGCGGCCTCCAGCAGCCGGCGCAATTGGGGCCCAGGATCGGCGGAATCGCGCACGAGGCAGGCGGCCGATTCGGCGAGGCGCGTGCTCACACGCACACCGGCCACCCGTTCCGCGAGTCGCGCGGCGATGCGTGCATAGAGCGCCGGCATCGTGTCAACCGGTGCAACTGCAGCGGTGAGTGGCGGCAATCCGGCAAGCTCGAGTTCGCCGCTCGCCACGTCCTTGATCACGCGGCCGTCGACCTCGTCGAGATGGGTCGCGAGCCAGGGATCGATGCGATCCGAAAGCAGCAACACCTCGACGCCGCGCGCGCGCAGGCCCTCGAGCTGCGGGCTCTGGCGTGCGGCTGTCGCGCTGTCCGCCAGCAGGTAGTAGACCTGCTTCTGGCCTTCTGGCATTCGCGCCACGTAATCGGCCAGCGAATGCAGTTCGCCGTCGCCTACGGTCGACGCGAATCGCAGCAACGGCAGGATCCGCTCGCGATTGCCGGGGTCCTCGATGACGCCTTCTTTGAGCACGCCGCCGAATTCCTTCCAGAATGTCCGGTACTTCTCCGGCTCGTCGTTGGCGAGCCGCGCGAGCATCTCCAGCACGCGACGGGTGATCGCGCCCTTGATTGCCAGCACTTCGGCATCCTGCTGCAGCAGCTCGCGCGATACATTGAGCGGCAAGTCCGCCGAATCGACGACGCCCTTGATGAAGCGCAAGAACAGCGGCAGGAATTGCTCGGCGTCATCCAGGATGAATACGCGCCGCACATACAGCCGGAGACCGCGTGGCGACTCGCGATTGTAGAGGTCAAATGGCGCGGCCGCCGGTATGTACAGGAGCGTCGTGTACTCGCGGCGGCCCTCGACCTGGTTATGACTCCAGGCGAGCGGCTCGGCGGCGTCGTGCGCGACATGGCGATAGAACTCGCGGTAGTCGTCGTCGCTGAGTTCCTGCCGCGGGCGCGTCCACAGGGCCTGCGCCTGGTTGACGCGGTCATACTCGCCCTTGCCTCCGTCCGGGCGCAGCAGCACGGGGAATGCGATGTGATCGGAATAGCGCCGGATCAGCGCGCGCAGGCGGAATGGATCGGCGAACTCCGCGGCATCCTCCTTCAGGTGCAAGGTGACTGCCGTGCCGATTTCGTCGCGCGTGATCGTCTCGAGCGTGTATTCGCCCTCGCCGCTCGAGCTCCAGCAGACCGCAACAGCAGACTCGATCCCGGCGCGGCGCGAGCGGACTTCAACGCGCTCCGCAACGATGAATACCGAATAGAAACCGACGCCGAACTGCCCGATCAGCTGGCTGTCTTTCTGCTCGTCGCCGGTCAGGCGCGCAAAGAACTCGGCGGTGCCGGATTTCGCGATCGTGCCGAGATGCTCTCCCGCCTCATCGCGGGTCATGCCGATGCCCGAATCGGACACAGTCAGCGTGCGAGCCTTTGAGTCGAAATCGACGCGGATCCCGTAAGCCTCGCCGCCACCCGCGAGTGAGGGATCTGCGAGCGCGGCGAATCGCCGCCGGTCACAGGCATCGGAGGCGTTGGAAATCAGCTCCCGCAGGAAAATCTCGCGGTGGCTGTACATCGAATGGATCATCAACCGCATCAAACGGCTGACTTCGGCCTGAAACCCCCGGGTTTCGGTCGCGTGTTCGCTCATCGGCGCCTCCTGGCGATCGGAGTCTGTCAATGGTGGCACGGAAAGCGGGAATCAAGGGCAAGGGCGGTACGCCCGCGCCAGTTCAGGCGCGGCGGGTGCGGCTCGCGGCGGGCCAGAGCCCCAGACGATGCCTCAGTACGCAGACCAGGTCGTCCAGCTCGTCAAACAGCTGCGCAATTCTTTCCATTTTTGGTGGCGGCCCGGCGCTCAGCGCCGGCCATTACCGGGTGCCGGCTCGACCGGCTCTTCACCATCTTCCTTACGCCATGCGGTGCGGACCTTGTCCGCCCAGGTCTTGTAGTTGGAGTACTTGGTCAGTTCGCGCGAAATCGTGCCGTGGCGGCTGACTGCGGCGCCGCGGCGCGGCACGCGCGGCGGGACATCCGTACCACCACGGTCGGTCCGGCCATCTCCGGCACCGGCAGATAGCTTGATGTCCGTCACAGTTGTGAGACGTGATGACGCGCCATGCCACACAAGTTACGCGGGGCACAGCGGCCGCAACAGGAACTGGATCACAGGCCGCGGGCAGCAATGGCCCGCGGCACGACGCATTCAGGCGATACGGTAACTAGGCCGGTATTCGCCGACCAGTTTCATGCGTCCTTGGGCTACAAATGCCCGCAATAATTCGTCGAGCGGCTTTGCGATCTGCTTGTCCGCGTGGATCACGAATGGCCCTTGCTCCTCGATCAGCCGGATGCCCTGCTCCTTGACGTTGCCGGCCACGATGCCCGAAAAAGCGCGGCGCAGATTTGCGGCACGCTCATGCACCGGCTGCTGCATCGAGAGCGAGAGACCTGCGATCGCCGCGTGGCTGACCTCGAAGGGTTGCTGATATGGCGGCGGTATCTGCAGCAGCCAGTTGAAGTTGTAGGCGTCACCCGCGCGCCGCCGCGAGCGGCGTACGGCGTCGAAACCACGCTGCATTTCGCGCGCGACCTCGGGCGGGTCGGCAATGATGATCCGGTAGCGCTTCTGTGCTTCAGGGCCGAGCACCAGTCCAATGAAGCGGTCCAATAGTTCGAAGTAGGCCGAGCTTTCGGCAGGACCGGTGAAAACGAGCGGCAATTTCTGCTCGGCGTTGGCCGGCTCCAGCAGGATGCCGAGCAGGTAGAGGATCTCCTCGGCCGTGCCGGCGCCGCCCGGGAACACGATGATGCCGTGACCGAGGCGGACAAATGCCTCGAGGCGTTTTTCGATGTCCGGCAGGATCACCAGCTGGTTGACGATCGGATTCGGCGGCTCGGCGGCAATGATCCCCGGCTCCGTGACGCCGATATAGCGCCCGTCCCGGATGCGCTGCTTCGAGTGACCGATCGTCGCGCCCTTCATCGGGCCCTTCATCGCACCCGGACCGCAACCGGTACAGACCGACAGGCCGCGCAGGCCGAGTTCGTAACCGACCTTCTTGGTGTAGTCGTACTCCTCGCGCGGGATCGAGTGCCCGCCCCAGCAGACCACGAGGTCAGGCCGGCCCTTGTGATCGAGCACGCGCGCATTGCGCAGGATGCAGAAGATCGCATTTGTCACACCGGCCGGGTCGCGCAGGTCGAAGCGCGCGACGATCTCGTTGTGCGTGTACACGATGTCGCGCAGCACGGCGAACAGGTGTTCCTTGACGCCGCGGATCATTTCGCCGTCCACAAATGCGCTGCCTGGTGCGTGGTGCATCTCGAGCTTGATGCCCCAGGGTTCGCGCATGATGCGCAGTTCGAAGTCGCGGTAGGCGTCGAATATCAGGCGCGGGTCGTCGATCAGCGTGCCGGAATTCAGCACCGCGAGCGCGCAGCGCCGGAACAGCGGATAGAGGCCGACCTGTCCGCGATCCAGCAGCTTGTCCACTTCCTGCTGCGAAAGATTCTCGAGCACGCCCTTTGGCGACACCCGCGCATGCACGACGGCTGCCAGATCGCGTTGAGTGGTGGGAATCACGGCCGGATCTCGATCAGCGTACCGGATCCGGTAAGTAACCAGAAATCGAGCATGTCCTCATTAGACAGCGCGATGCAGCCGTCGGTCCAGTCGGTGTTCAGGTAGCGATCGTGCGGGTACTTCGGCAGGTTCGGCAGGCCATGCACCATGATCAGCCCGCCGGGCGACCAGCCGTTGCGACGCGCGAGCGCGACATCGGTGGGCTCGGGATAGGAGACCAGCACGGACAGGAAAAAATCGCTGCGCGTGTTGCGGCGCGTCAGCCGGTAGCTGCCCTCCGGAGTGCGGAAATCTCCCTCGCGCTGCTTGTGGCCATTCGGATTGAGGCCAAGGGAGACCTTGTAATTCGCAATCGTGCGGCCATCCCGTTGAAGCTCCATGCGGCGCTCGGACTTATGCACGATCACGCGATCGGCCGGCACAAGCATTCCACCCGGTGCAACCCGCTCGGCAATCGAGTCGGCGCAGGCGGGCAACGCGAGCAGCGCCGCGAAAAATCCTGACTTGAGCAACACTTGGGCCATTCGGCGCGAGAGTATAGCGCCGCAGGCAAACAATCGCCCCTCACTGCTCGATCAATTCGACCGCATCACAATTTCGCGCCGATGCGCGCGCCACGAGGCGGTATTCGCGGCCAGCCTCAAGATCGGCTTCGACCACGAACCGGCGTGTCACGCCGCTTTCAAGTACGCGGCAATCCACCAGCAGGTCATGCCGGCCCGGTGGCAGCTCGATGGCGCTCGCGCCCAGCGAAATCCTGCGGTCCCCCGCCTTTCGCAAGCGCACTTGCACTGGCAGCCCGGCAGAGAATGCGGGATCAGCACGCACAATCGCGCCCGCTTCCGGCGACGCCCCGGGCCCCGGGTAAATGCGCTGCGTCGTGCAGGCCACAGTCGCAGCCAGCGCGAGCAATATCAGCGTTCGCATCCTGTTGCACCCGGGTCGCCGGAAAAAAGGCGGCCCGAAGGCCGCCTGGGAGTGCACGCGCAGCTCCTGTTGTCAGGTGCCGCCGGGCGGGGACCCGGCACGCGCGTGGATCAAAATCATTCCAACTAGCCGCACTTCGACTCGCCGCAGGCGAGGCATGTCATGCAGCCGTCCATCATGACAACCGCTGCCGTATTGCACTTCACGCAAAGCTGCGCACCCTCGGGGTAGCTGGTCTTGGCAAATGCGTCCGTCTGGCGATTGCGCTGTTCCCATTCGTGGCGCTTGGACTCGATCAGCAGCAGGCGCGCTGCGTCCATCTCCGGCACCTTCATCAGGCCGATGGACTGCAGGTGCCGTTCGACCACGTAACCGATCTCGGCCACGATCGACGGCATGAACTTGCCTCCGGGCTGCCAGTAGCCACCACGCGGGTCGAAGACCGCCTTGAGTTCCTCGATCAGGAATACGACGTCGCCGCCCTTGCGGAACACGGCCGAGATGATGCGGGTCAGCGCGACGATCCACTGGAAATGGTCGAGATTCTTCGAGTTGATGAAGATCTCGAAGGGCCGGCGATGCTCGTGCTCGGTGCCCTCATTCAGCATGATGTCGTTGATCGTCAGGTACATCGCGTGGTCGGAGACCGGGGTCTTGATCTTGTAAGTCGAGCCGATCAGCACCTCGGGGCGCTCGAGCTTCTCGTGCATCCACACGACCTTGCCGCCGCCGTCCTTGCGGGCCTTGCCGTCGCGCAGCTGGCCCGCGGCGGCCTTGTCCGGCTCGGGTTTTTGCACCCGGTACTTCACGATCTTCTTGTCGAACTTGATTCTGCTCATGTCCATGATCCTTGCCCCGCCCTCAGAACCTGCCGTAGTAGCCTTCTTTCAGCGCATCGAACAGGTTCGCGGCGGTATGCACCTCGCCGTCGTACTCGATCTCCTGGTCACCCTTCGCCTCGATCTCGCTGCCGTCCTCGAGAGTGAACACATAGGTCGTGTTCTGGAGGTCATCCTCCTTGACCAGCACACCCTGGTGCGCCTCCGGATTGAAGCGGAATGTCGTGCAGCCCTTCAGCCCCTTTTCGTGGGCGTACAGGTAGATGTCCTTGAATTCCTCGTAGTTGAAATCGGTCGGCACATTCGCGGTCTTCGAGATCGATGAATCGACCCATTTCTGCGCCGCGGCCTGGATGTCCACGTGCTCGCGCGGCCCGATGTCTTCGGCGGTGATGAAGTAATCCGGCAGGCGTTCGCCCGCCGTCGTCGAGCCGGGCATCGCGCGCGGATTGACCATCTCGCGATAAGCCAGCAGCTCGAAGGAATAAACGTCGACGCGCTCCTTCGACTTCTTGCCTTCGCGGATCACATTGCGGAAATAGTAGTGCGCAAATGAGGGCTCGATGCCATTCGACGCATTGTTCGCGAGTGACAGCGAAATCGTGCCGGTCGGCGCGATCGACGAGTGGTGCGTAAAGCGCGCACCCACGGTCTCGACTTCCTTGACGAGTTCCGGCGCTGTTTCCGCGAGGCGGCGCATATAGCGGCTGTAACGGGCGTGCAGCACGCGTCCCGGGACGCGATCGCCGATCTTCCAGCCGTCACGGGCCATCTCCGGACGCCGGCGCAGCATCGCCCGGGTGACCGCGAATTCCTCATTCATGATCGGTGCCGGGCCCTTCTCGCGGGCGAGAGCGACGCCCGCCTCCCAGCCGGCAATCGCCATCTCGCGCGCGACATTCTCGGTGAATGAGACCGATTCAGGCGCGCCGTATTTCATGCCAAGCATCGTGATCGCCGAGCCGAGGCCCAGGAATCCCATGCCATGGCGGCGCTTGCGCGCGATTTCCTCGCGCTGCCGGCCGAGCGGCAGGCCATTGATCTCGACGACATTATCGAGCATGCGCGTGAACACGCGCACGACCTCGCGGTACTCGTCCCAGTCGAACTTCGCCTCATCGGTGAATGGCTGGCGCACGAATCGCGTCAGGTTGACCGAACCCAGCAGGCATGAGCCGTACGGGGGCAGCGGCTGCTCGCCACAGGGGTTGGTCGCGCGGATGTTCTCGCACCACCAGTTGTTGTTCATCTCGTTGACCCGGTCGATCAACACGAAGCCCGGCTCGGCAAAATCGTAGGTGGACGTCATGATGACGTCCCACAGGCGCCGCGCCGGCAGGGTCTTGTAGACGCGGCAGGCGACCAGGCCGTCTTCGTTTGTCACGTAGCCCTCGATATCGGGCCACTCGCGCCACACGAAGCTGTGCCGGTCCTCGAGATCGTGCTGCTCGGGATCGTATTCGCGCGCCGGCAGCGGGAAGGCAAGCAGCCACTCGCGATCGCTGCGCACGGCCTCGATGAATTCGTCGGTCACCAACAGCGACAGGTTGAATTGCCGCAGCCGGCCGTTCTCGCGCTTGGCGCGGATGAAGTCGACTGCATCCGGATGACCGACGTCGAAGGTGCCCATCTGTGCACCGCGCCTGCCGCCTGCCGACGACACGGTGAAGCACATGCGGTCATAGATATCCATGAACGACATCGGGCCCGAGGTATGCGCGCCGGCGCCGGAAACATAGGCTCCGCGCGGCCGCAACGTCGAGAATTCGTAGCCGATGCCGCAACCGGCCTTCAGCGTCAGGCCCGCCTCGTGGACCTTGTGCAGGATATCGTCCATCGAGTCGCGGACCGTGCCGGAGACCGTGCAATTGATCGTCGAGGTCGCGGGCTTGTGCGCGAGCGCGCCGGCATTCGACATGATGCGGCCCGCCGGAATCGCGCCCTTGCGCAGTGCCCACAGAAAGCGCTCGTTCCATTGCTCGCGCACGCGCTCGTCCTCGACGCCGGCGAGTGCTGTCGCGACGCGACGCCAGGTGTCGTCCATCGTGACGTCGATCGGGGAGCCGTCCTTGGCAATCAACCGGTACTTCCGGTCCCAGATGTCGAGCGAAGCATCCTGAAACGATATCTGGTCCACGTCCTTCGGCTCGATCTTGACCGCGGTGCTCATTTTCTCTGCGACGCTCCCCTGAATACAGCGGTCTTGTACAAATGCCGGAGAAATCGAGGCCTGCCCGGCGCAATGCGCCGCTGCGTGGCATCGAGTTCGTTAGGCTCCCTGACTCTTTTGCTGACACCCACCGTGTTCACACCAGCGACCACAAGATGTTGTGTCAGGGCTGTTAAATTATTTTCGCATACCGGTTGGTGTCAAGGATTTCCTTTCCCAAAAAACACCCATAAAAACACGCTTGTATTTCAATGACTTACAAAGTGCACTTCATGCTATTTCGGATAGGCCAGCGCGTCATTTGGTGTCCAGACCAATTTTTTGCGCAACACAATATCTGGTATGCATGAATTCACCATAAAACATGCGGAGTCCGCGCGCACAATCGCTCGCACACCGGAAAAATGGCCGCGCCGCGCATTGGAACTTGTGGCAATCGGCTCCGGTCAGACATCCAGCATCACCGAGGTCCCGCCCAATGAGACAGCTTCTCGCCGCCATCGCTGCCACCGTCACGCTGCTTGCGCCCGTCGCTGCAATCGCGCAGCAGCAAGGTATGCCGCAGCCGAGTTTCGCACCTGTCATCAAGCGCGTCGCACCCGCGGTCGTCAACATCTCCGTGCGCGGCACTGTGGCCGCATCGCGCAATCCGTTCTTCGACGACCCCAACTTCCGGCGCTTCTTCGGCATGCCGCCCGAGGCCGCGCCGCAGGAGCGCGAGTTCAGGAGCGCCGGATCCGGCGTCATCGTCGACACGAAGCACGGTTATATCGTCACGAATGCCCACATGGTCGAGAACGCCACTGAGATTACAGTTGCCCTGATCGACGACCGCGAGCTGAAGGCCGAGGTCGTGGGCGTGGATGTGCGTTCGGACGTCGCGGTACTGCGGGTCAAGGAAGGCCGCCTGCCTGCTGAAATCCGCCTTGCGGATTCCTCGACACTTGAGGTCGGCGACTTCGTGATCGCCATCGGCAACCCCTTCGGGCTGCAGCACAGCGTGACCTCAGGGATAGTCAGCGCCCTCGGTCGCTCCGGCATCACCCGCGACAATTACGAGGATTTCATCCAGACCGATGCCGCCATCAATCCCGGCAATTCCGGCGGTGCGCTGGTCAGCATGGACGGCGAGCTGGTCGGCATCAATTCGGCGATCCTGTCGCGTTCGGGCGGCAACATGGGTATCGGCTTCGCGATTCCGTCGAATATGGTCCGCTCAATCATGGAGCAATTGATCCAGTTCGGCGAGGTCAACCGCGGCCAGCTCGGCGTCTCGGTACTGAGCCTGACGCCAGATTACCGCAAGAGCCTGGGTCTCGCCGACGACCTCCAGGGTGCGCTCGTTTCGCAGGTCGCCGAGGGTTCAGCCGCGGCGCGCGCCGGAATCCAGGCCGGCGACGTCATCACGAGCATCAGTGGCCAGCCGGTAAAGGGCGCCGCGGAACTGCGCAATTCGATCGGCATGCTGAAGGTCGGCGACTCGATCGAGGTCAGCCTGCTCCGGGACGGCAAGCCCAAGAGCTTCAAGGCCGTGTTGCGCGAGCCCGCGACGCTTGCCGACGCAGCGGCCATCCATTCGGCGCTCGCCGGCGCCGATCTGGCCGATCCGCCTGAAGGATCTGGCGGTGGCGTCATCGTGCGCAGCGTGCAGCCGGACAGCCCGGCAGCGCAGGCGGGCCTCAAAGCCGACGACCGGATCGTGGCCGTCAATCGCAGCCGCATCTCGAACCTCGCGCAGTTGCGCGAAGTCACGAAGGACCAGGCCTCGATGCTGGTCCAGCTGCAGCGCGGCAATCAGTCGATGATCCTGCCGCTGCGCTAGTCCGGTCACGCCACAGCGCAACGTATAATCGCGCCATGGCGGCGCGATCGATCTGCGTGCTGGGTGGTTCGGGGTTTATCGGCACGCAGCTGTGCGCGGCGCTTGCGCGAGAGGGTTGGCGCATCACTGTGCCGACCCGTAACCCCGCCCGGGCACAGCACCTGTCAGTGATCCCCTCGCTGCGCCTCATCGGCGCCGACGTGCGCGATCCCAGGCAGCTCGCCATCCTCTGTGACCGCCAGCAGGCGGTCATCAATCTGGTCGGCATCCTCAATGAAAAAGGCCGCGACGGCAGCGGATTCGCGCGCGTCCATACGGATCTCGCCCGCAAGCTGGTCGACGCCTGCCGCAGTCAGCGCGTGGGCCGCCTGTTGCAGATGAGTGCACTCAACGCCGATGCGGATCGCGGCGCAAGCCATTACCTGAAGAGCAAGGGTGCCGCGGAACGAATCATCCGCGAGGAATCAGGCCCGGACCTGCGCTGGACAATTTTTCAGCCGTCGGTGATTTTTGGCCCCGGCGATGACTTCGTGAACCGGTTTGCCGGGCTCCTGCGCATGATCCCGGGTGGCCTTCCGCTCGCGCGCCCCGGCGCGCGATTTGCGCCGGTCTGGGTCGAGGATGTCGTCGCGGCATTCCTGCGCGCACTCGTCGATGATGCAACGGCCGGCGAGTCCTACCAGCTCTGCGGGCCTGATCGTTTCACGCTGCGTGAGATCGTCTGCCTGGTGCGTGATGAGCTTGGCTTGCGGCGCGCGATCGCCGGGCTGCCGGACTGGTCCTCCCGATTGCAAGCAGCGATCTGCGACTTTGTACCCGGCAAGCCCTTCTCATCCGATAACTATCGCTCGCTGACTGTCGATAGTGTCTGCACAGTCAATGGCCTGGCTCGCCTCGGTATTCACCCTCAATCCTTGACTGCAATCCTGCCGCGATATCTCGGTCATCAGGGTGTAGCCGGGCGTAATTCATGCTATCGGCAGAGCGCTAGCCGCTGATCAAAGCGACAGGCGCAGCACGGCGGTGCCCAGCGCTGCGAGCGGGATCCGACGTGGTGTCCCACTCGCTCCGCCAGAACTTTATGCTTCGCTCGGGGACACCCCGTCACCTCGCTCGCAGCGCTGAGATGTCGCAAGTCGAGTCGCGTCAGTCGTTGGCGGTCAGCGCCTGTCGCCAGGGCAGAGTGTGGAACGGGTTGCCGAATCGTGGGCGAGTGCCCGGATTGCCGAATAGAAAGCGGGTAAGTCACCGTTGTGCTGCGCAAGCAGTGCTGCAAGCGCAGGTACGCAGCGGTGGTAGGTGGCTACGGCGGCGAGGCGGGCATTGTTGAGGTCACCGGCGGATGTGAGGCCGAGTGTCGTCAGCGAGTCGCGCAGGCGGGCCAATTCGGCGGTCTTGGCGGTGCGCATTTGTTCGGTGGGCTCGCCGCTTGCATAGATCGTGGCCAATTGGTCGCGGGTGGCCACCATTAGTTCAGCAAGCTGCTGTTCGTGCCCGCTGGACGCGTTGAAGGCGGTCAGTTCGTCGTCGCGGCCGAGGTGGGTGAGCCAGCGGCGCGCGCCTTCGTTTTCGACGACAGTTGCGAATGCCTCGTTGAAATCGCTGTCACCAGGCACGTAGGCCTCCTGGTGCGCAAGTTCGTGGAAGATCAGCGCGGCGAGTTCGGCGTCACCGTAGCGAAGCATCGTATTGAGTACCGGATCGCGCAGATGCCCGAGCGTCGAATAGGCAAGCGAAGGCCCAATGTAGACGTCCTGGCCCCGGTCCGCCAGGTGCCGCGCCGCACGGGCCGCGCGCTCTTCCTTGAAGTATCCGCGGTAGGCGACGCAGCCGGCAACCGGGAAGCACCAGTGCTGCGGCTTGACCGAGAATTCGGGCGCCGCGAACAGGTTCCAGGTCGCGAATGGCCGGCCCAGGTCTGCATAAGTGCGATAGCTGCCATTGTCCGGCAGTCCCAGTTCAGTGACCGCGAAATCCCGCACGCGGCTCACGTAGTCGAGCCTTTGGCGCAGCGCCGCGTCCGTGTCATCGTGGGCGACCAGTTCGGCAATGGGCTCACGGCGGCGGTTCATTTCCATCTGTCCCGCGGCCAGGTGCAGGTAATAGCAGCCCGAGAGCGCGAGGGCCCCTGCCGCGAGCGCGAGGCGCGCGATCAGGCGCGTTTGGGCATCGGTTAACATGGCGAGATGGAAGTCTATCTGGTCGGCGGCGCGGTCCGTGACGAGCTGCTCGGCCGGGCAGTGCGCGAGCGCGACTGGGTAGTCGTCGGCAGTACGCCGCAGGCGATGCTGGACGCCGGTTACCGGAAGGTCGGACGCGATTTTCCCGTATTCCTGCACCCGGACACCAACGAGGAATACGCGCTCGCGCGCACCGAGCGCAAGACCGGCCACGGTTACCATGGTTTTGAATTGCGATTCTCGCCGGATGTCACGCTCGAAGACGATCTGCGCCGGCGCGACCTGACGATCAATGCGATCGCGCGCGCCGCCGACGGCAGGCTGATCGATCCTTGCTGCGGCCAGCGCGACCTCGAGGCTCGCGTACTGCGCCATGTTTCGGAAGCGTTCGACGAGGACCCGGTGCGCATCCTGCGCGTTGCGCGTTTCCTGGCGCGGTTCCAGCCGCTCGGATTCAGCGTCGCGGCGGAGACACTTCTGCGCATGCGCGCAATGGTCGCATCGGGCGAGGTTGACGCACTCGTCGCCGAGCGCGTCTGGCAGGAGACCGAACGTGCGCTGGCCGAGCCCGCGCCCGAGGCCTGGCTCAAGCTCCTGCACGACTGCGGCGCGCTCGCACGCATCTACCCGGAACTGGACGCGCTCTATGGCGTGCCGCAACCTTCAAGGTGGCATCCCGAGATCGATACCGGCCTGCACATGGAACTCGTGCTGCAGGCGGCCGCCGACCTGACGCCCGAGCCACGCGTCCGGTTTGCGGCGCTGATGCATGATCTCGGCAAGGGCCGCACGCCGCGCTCGCAATGGCCGACCCACCGTGGTCACGAAGAACGCGGAGTGGCGCTGTTGCACGAGCTCGCTTCGCGCCTGCGCGTCCCGGGCGATTACCGGGATCTTGCGGAACTCGCTGCGCGCTGGCATGGCCTCGCGAACCGCGCGATGGAATTGCGGCCGCGGACCCTGCTCGAACTGCTCGAGGCCTGCGACGCGATGCGCCGGCCCGATCGTTTTCGCGAACTGCTGCTCGCCTTCGAGGCCGACTATCGCGGCCGCGGCGGCTGGCGCCAGCGGCCATATCCGCAGGCCGAGCGCCTGAGTCGCGCGCTCGCCTTGACACTCGCGACCACGCTGGA
Source organism: Gammaproteobacteria bacterium (assembly GCA_009692245.1). Lineage (GTDB taxonomy): Bacteria > Pseudomonadota > Gammaproteobacteria > Steroidobacterales > Steroidobacteraceae > SCUD01. Next base: position 9,570 of record SHZN01000004.1, on the reverse strand, counting down.
CGATGCCGATCGCGCGGGACTCCCCGGTGAACAGATCGGCGTGCTGCTGCGCCGCAGGCGCCTGGCCGCGCTTCGCCAGATGAATTGAAGCAGGCAGATCAGCTGAACATCAGCACGATCAGTGCCGCAAGCGCCAGGCGGTACAGCGCAAAGGGCAGCAGGCCGATGCTCGTGATGAACTTCAGCAGCACGTGGATGCAGAGATAGCCCGTTACGGCCGACACGGCGATACCCAGGCCCATCATCGGCCAGTCCGCGCCGTCGTCCGGCCCGGTCAGCAGCTTCAGCAACTCCCAGCCGCCCGCCATCGCGATACCCGGCACCGCCAGCAGGAATGAAAAGCGCGCGGCGCCAACGCGTGTCAGTCCCAGCGTCCGCGCCATGGTCATGGTCACGCCCGAACGCGATGTGCCGGGCATTAGCGCAAGCGCCTGCGCGCAACCGATCAAGAGCGCATCGCGCCAGCCGACCGTGTATTCATCGCGGCGTTGTGCTCCAAGCCGGTCGGCAATCCACATCAATATGCCGAAGCCCGCGAGCGTCGCCGCGACAAACAACGGGTTGCGCAGCATCTGCTCGATGAAATCGCCGAAGGCGAATCCCACCAATCCCACCGGAATCGTGCCGATGACGACACACCAGGCGAGGCGGCCATCGGGTGTCAGTCCGCGGCCGGCGAGTGAGGCGAACCAGGCGCGAGTCATCTGCAGCAGTTGCACGCGGAAATAGCCGATGACGGCGACCAGCGTGCCGACGTGGATTGCGACATCGAAGGCGAGCCCCTGGTCCGGCCAGCCGAGGACATTCGGCAGCAGGATCAGGTGGCCGGAGCTCGAGATTGGCAGGAACTCTGAAAGCCCCTGCACGATCGCCAGCACGATGGCATGAATAGGATCCACGGCAATACTCTACAGGCTCGCCGAAAGGTCGCGGAAACTGAAGCCCGTGAGTGTGCCCTCGATGTCGCGCGTGAGCGCCATGACTTTGAAACGCTCGCCCATCTCGCCGGGCAGCAGCAGCATCGCGGCGCCCTGGCTCAACGCCAGCGCCTCACGCATATGCGTGCCTTCGAGCGCGGCCGCGAGTTCGCGATCGATGCCGAGCGAGGCGAGGAAATGCGCCTGGGTCGCGAAGCCGGCGACTGCAAGGCCTGTCGCGGTCGCTGCCTCCGCGACTGCGGTGAAATCAACCCAGGCCGTCAGGTCCTGCAGGCCCACACGCGCAAAGACGTCGTCCACGCGCCGATGCCGGTAGAAAGCGCACAAGCTGCCGCCGTCGCGCGACGCATGGTAGTTCTGCGATCGCGGCAGGCCGTAATCAATCAGCAGCAATGCACCCATTCCGAGCGTTGCGGTCGCCGTGTCAATCCAGGCAGGCAACATCGGGCGCCATTCCGATACATAGCCGTCAGGCAGCGCCATATTGAGACCCGTGACGGCATTCGCGAGCGCCGCGTCCGCAGGGCGCGATTGCCAGTCAAACCCCTGGCCCGCGGCGACGACGCCGATGGCTTCACAGCCGTTGTGAGCTGCGCGGAAGCGATCGACCGGCATCGCATCGAGGACTTCGTTCGCAAGCGCCGCGCCCTGCCAGGTCTTCGCGGGTGGTCCGTCCAGCCACTCGACCCGGTCGGCGAGTCCTGGAAGCTGCGCAATCCGCGCCTGTTGTTGGGCGCGAAGTGGCGCGCTGATTTCGACGATGCGATAGCGGCGTGGCAAGGCATCGATCCTGGCCAGCGCCCCCAGGAGACCGGCGGCCAGGGCGCCATTGCCTGCGCCGTACTCGACCAGGTCCCCCCCACCCGCGCGTTCCAGGATCTCGGCAACCTGGGTCGCGAGACAGCGCGCGAAGAGTGGCGAGATCTCCGGCGCCGTGACGAAATCGCCGCCGGTCCCGAAACGGGCCTGGCCCGCCATGTAATAGCCGAGACCCGGCGCATAGAGCGCCGCGTCCATGAATCGCGAGAATGGCAGCCAGCCGCCGCCCGCCGCGATCAGCGAGCGCAAGTGTGCTGCCACCAGTTCGCTGTGCGCGGCCTCGGCGGGCGAAAGGGGCGGCAGCGAATCGGGCATCAGCATCGCGCACCGCGCTGAGCGTGGTATCGTCGCCACCCGGCTCCACCAGCGACCTGAACGCGATGCCCGCAGCCGCTCCGCCACTCAAGGACAAGGTTGTACTGATCACCGGCGCCGCACGACGCATCGGCGCGGTGATTGCGCAGGCTTTTCATGCAGAGGGCGCGAAGGTCGCCGTGCATTACCACCGCTCCGCCGCGGAGGCCGGCAGGCTGGTTGCCGCGATGAACACGGAGCGGCCGGCGTCCGCAGCGGCATTCGGCGCCGACCTGGCCGATCTGGCGGCCCTCGAGGCACTTCCGTCCTCCGTCATCGCCACGCTTGGCGCGCTCGACGTGCTCGTCAATAACGCCTCCACCTTCTATCCGACGCCGGTCGGTAAAATCACGCCGGCGCAGTTCGAAGACCTGATTGGCACGAACCTGCGCGCGCCCCTGTTCCTTTCCCAGGCCGCCGCGCCCGAACTGCGCCGGCGCAATGGACTCATCCTCAATATCGCCGACATCCACGCACTGCGACCGCTGGGCCGGCATGCGGTCTATTGCGCGGCCAAGGCCGCGCTCGTGATGCTGACGCAATCGCTCGCGCGCGAACTCGGCCCCGACATCCGCGTCAATGCCATCGCGCCCGGACCCGTGATGTGGCCGGAGAACGGCGTCGACGAGGATTTGCGCCGGCGCATCGTGGCGCGCACCGCGCTGAAACGCAGCGGCTCGCCGGACGATGTGGCGAGGGCCGCGATTTTCTTTGCGACCGACGCTCCATTCGTGACCGGCCAGGTGCTGGCGGTCGACGGCGGGCGCCTGATCGGCGGCGAGGACCGCTGACCGTCGCATCAATTCCCCCCGTCGAGCGAGACTTCGCGCAGCGCGTGGCTGCTGCGGTCGAAAGCTTTCCATAACTCGCCAAATGTCGCCCCGAGAACCGGGTGCCTGTGATGCGGCGCAAGCTCGGCGAGCGGCCCAAGTACGTACGCGCGTTCGGCAAGGTCCACGCGCGGCAGCGTCGCGCCGGGGAATTGCCCGACTAGGTCGCCGTACAGCAGCAGGTCGAGATCGAGCGTGCGCGGTGCCCATTTCTTCGCCCCGCGCTCACGCCCGCTGGCCCCCTCGATCGCTTTCAGGCGCTCCAGCACCTTCGCCAGCAGCTCGTCGGTTTCGAAGCCGACGACCAGGTTGATGAAATCGTCGCCCGCGAAACCGATCGCGGCATTTGACCAGGTGCGCGAGGCGCGCAATCCCGGCCAGGCGGCGGCAAGCGCTGCAAGAGCCTCACGCAGGTGGGTGCGCGGCCGGATGTTGCTGCCGGCCGCGACATAGACCTCAGGCATCCCGGCTGCGCTCGATGACCACGCCGACGTCACTGGAATTGCGGATCGCGCCCGGCTTGTGCACGGTCACGCGCACCCGCGCGATTGGAAATTCCGCCAGCAGCAGGCCCGCGATGCGTTCGGCCAGCGTTTCAACGAGCTGGAACCGGCTTTCTCCGACGAAGGCGAGTACGCGCTTCGCGACCACTTTGTAGTTGAGCGTGTCGTGGATCGAGTCGCTATTGCCCGCAGCGGCGAGATCGAGCGACAACTCGAGGTCGACGTCGAGCCGCTGCTTGATCTCGCGTTCCCAGTCGAAGATCCCGATCACGGCCTCGGTCGAAAGAGCGGTCAGGAAGATCTTGTCCACATTGCCTCTCAATGCCGCGGCGCGGCCAGATCATCCAGTGGCCAGCGCGCACGCGCGTGAACCGGGAGCGCTTCGCGCTCGCCCGCGACGAGGCGCGCATGGCCGACGAGCGCGATCATCGCCGCATTGTCGGTGCAGAACTCGGGCCGCGGGTAATGCACGCGACCGCCTGCCGCCACGACTGCGGCGGCCAGTTCCGCGCGCAGGCGCCGGTTCGCGCCGACGCCGCCTGCCACAACGAGAGCCCCAATGCCGGTCTGTCGGATGGCCCTCAATGCCTTCGCAACGAGCGTCTCGACCATCGCCGACTCGAATCCCCTTGCGGCATCGGCCCGCGCCTGCGCATCGAGGGTGCGGCCACGCAGCGCCACCACGACCGCAGTCTTGAGGCCGCTGAAACTGAAGTCTAGCCCCGGACGATCGAGCATCGGCCGCGGGAATTCGAACACGCCGTCGCGGCCTGATTCCGCGAGTGCCGCGAGCGCCGGCCCGCCCGGGTATTCGAGCCCCAGCAGTTTTGCGGTCTTGTCGAAGGCCTCGCCTGCTGCATCGTCCAGTGTTTCACCCAGGATGCGGTAGCGGCCGAGCCCGGCGACCTCGACCAGCATCGTGTGGCCACCGGAGACCAGCAGCGCGATAAACGGGAATTCCGGCGCCCCGGGCTCGAGCTGCGGCGCCAGCAGGTGGCCTTCCAGATGATGTACGCCGACCACCGGCACTGCCCAGGCATAGCCGAGGCTGCGGGCGACCGTCGCCCCGACAAGGAGCGCGCCGATCAGGCCCGGGCCCGCCGTATAGGCAATCCCATCAATGGCTTGCGGAGCAATCCCGGCGTCCCCAAGGCTGTCCTCGATCATCGGCAGCAGCCGTTCCACGTGCTCGCGCGAGGCAAGCTCGGGCACGACGCCGCCGTGGGGTCGGTGCAATTCGATCTGGCTCCACACACGATTGGCCATAAGGCCACGTTCGCCGTCGTAGACGGCGACCGCGGTCTCATCGCAGGAGGTTTCTATGCCAAGGACTCTCATGTCTAGTCTTTTGATTTTCCGGGGGCAGATCACTACAATTCCGGGCCCTTTCCCCGGGGCACTTCCGGGGGGTCGCCCTTCAGACGAGGTTTGAATGCCGAGTGTCCGTATCCGCGAGAACGAGTATTTCGACGCCACGTTGCGCCGTTTCAAGCGCGCCTGCGAAAAGGCTGGCGTGCTGACTGAACTGCGTCGTCGGGAATTCTACGAGAAGCCCACCCAGGAACGGAAACGCAAGAAGGCTGCGGCGATCAAGCGGCACCTGAAGCGCTCCACGCGCGATGGCGGCAGCCGCACCGCGACGCGCTGATCCCGGGATGACCCTCAAGGCCCGCATCACCGAAGAAATGAAGGCTGCGATGCGCTCGGGCGAGAAGGATCGCCTTTCGGGCATCCGCATGCTGCAGGCGGGCATCCAGCAACGTGAAGTGGATGAGCGGATCACGCTCGACGATGCGCAGGTGCTCACCGTCATCGACAAGATGATCAAGCAGCGCCGCGAATCGGTCACCCAGTTCGAGGCCGGTCATCGCGCCGACCTGGTCGCCAAAGAATCGGCCGAGATCGCCTGGCTGAGGCAATACCTGCCCGCGCAGCTCGGCGACGCCGAGCTCGAGGCGCTGATCCGCGAGGCTATCGCCGCCACCGGCGCCGCCTCCATGAAGGAGATGGGTAAGGTCATGGGCATCCTGAAACCGAAGGTCCAGGGCCGCACCGACATCGGCGCATTGTCGGCGCGCATCAAGACCGCGCTCGGCGGCTGATCGCATGTGCCCCAGCAAAGTTCCCGACGGCGAAACGCGCGGCTACATCGTGCCGATCGGCGGCGCCGAGAACAAGGAAAACGACCCGCGCATCCTCGAACGCTTCGTGCGTGTCTCGGGGAGCAGTGACGCCGACATCGTCGTGATCCCGACCGCGAGCCGCGCCCATGAATCCGGCCGCGCTACGAGCAGTTGTTCCGCGACCTCGGCGCGCGACATGTCGCCGTGATGGATTTCGATACGCGGCGTGATTGCCAGGAACAGGGCCGGCTCTAACGCCTGGCCCAGGCAACCGGCATCTTCTTCACGGGTGGCAACCAACTGCGGCTGACCACGCTCCTGGGCGGCACGCCGGTTGCCAAGCTGATCCGCTCACAGAACGCACGCGGCGTGACCGTCGGCGGCACGAGCGCAGGGGCCAGCATCCTGTCCGAGCACATGATCGCCTTCGGCGACGACGGTTCGTCGGCGATCGCCGGCAGCGTGCGACTTGCACCCGGCCTCGGGCTCACGCATCGCTTCATCATCGACCAGCATTTCCGCCAGCGCGACCGGCTCGGCCGGCTGATCACGGCGCTCGCCTACAATCCATTTGCGGTCGGCATTGGACTCGATGAGGACACCGCGGCATTCATCGGGCCCGACGAGACGCTAGAGGTCGAGGGCAGTGGCGGCGTGACGGTCGTGGACGCCGCGAAAGTCACGTTCTCGTCGGTTGACAGCGCCGCCGAGGGCCAGCCGATCTGCATCCTCGGGCTCGTCGTGCACCTGCTGACTACGGGCGCGACCTTCAACCTGCACACGCGGAGCGCCTCAACCAGCTGAAGCAGCCCATGCGCATACTCGACCGTTCCGTCTACGTCGGGCCATCGCATTGCGCGCGCTTCCCGGTTATTCGCTTCGAGCTCGACCTCGGGGAACTCGAGGCCTGGCCGACCGGCCGCCTCGGCAAGTCCTTCGTAAACGCCCTTGTCGAGGCGCTGCCTGGCCTCGCCGAGCACGGTTGTTCCTTCCAGGTGCCGGGCGGCTTCATCCGCCGGATGCATGCAGACGACGGCACCTGGCTCGGCCATGTACTCGAGCATGTCGCGCTCGAACTGCAGAATGTCGCGGGCGAGGACGTCAGCTTCGGCAAGACGCGCAGTCTCGACATGCCGGGGCACTATTCAGTTGTATACGAGTACGCTGAACGCGAGGAAGGCATCGCCGCCGGCGAGCTTGCCCTGCGGCTGCTTTGCTCACTGCTGCCCAATGCGATCCGCCCGGCGGACACCGTGCCCGCCGACTGGAGCTGGCCGGTCGCGCGCGACGAATACATCCGCTACGCGCAGCGGCGCGCGCTCGGGCCTTCGACCGCATCATTGGTGCATGCCGCCGAGAAACGGGGTATTCCGTGGCTCAGGCTCAATGACCAATCGCTGATCCAGCTGGGCCATGGCCGTTACCAGCAGCGCCTGCAGGCGACTGTCACGGGCCGCACGCCGCATATTGCGGTCGAGCTGGCGAGCGACAAGGAAGAAACCAACCGCATCCTCGGCTCGCTGGGCCTGCCGGTGCCGCGCCAGGAACTGGTGCAATCCGAGCGGGAAGCCGTGCGCGCGGCGAACCGGCTCGGCTTTCCGGTCGTGACCAAGCCCTACAACGGCAATCACGGCCGCGGCATCTCGATCCGGCTCATGAATGATGAAGAAGTCACGCGCGGCTTTGCGGCCGCCCGGGAGCATTCACGCTCGGTGATCGTCGAGACCTACCTCGAGGGCGACGACCACCGGCTGCTGGTCGTGAATGGCGAACTCGTCGCGGCAACGCGGCGCACGCCCGGACACGTGGTCGGTGACGGCAGGCACAAGGTCACCGAGCTCATGGAGATCGTCAACCAGGATTCGCGGCGCGGTGTCGGCCATGAAAAAGTCCTGACACGCCTCGAGCTCGATGCACAAGCGCAGGCGATGCTTGCGCGTGCCGGGCTCACAGCGGACTCGGTGCCAGAGGCCGGACAAAAGGTCTACCTGCGCTCGACCGCGAATCTTTCGACCGGCGGCACCGCAACCGACGTGACCGACGTGATCCATCCCGACAATCGCGACATGGCGGTGCGCGCGATCAGGGCCATCGGCCTCGACGTCGGCGGCGTGGATTTCCTGTCGAAGGACATCACCCTCTCCTACCGCGAGATCGGCGGCGGCATCTGCGAGGTCAACGCGGCGCCTGGATTCCGCATGCATGTCGCGCCCTCCGAGGGCACGCCGCGCGATGTCGCGACACCCGTCATCGACATGTTGTTTCCGCAGGGTGCGCCATCGCGCGTGCCGATCGCGGCGATCACCGGCACCAACGGCAAGACCACGACCGCGCGCATGCTCGCCCACATATTGAAGATGGCCGGCTACACGCCGGGCCTCACGACGACCGATGGCGTCTATATCGACGGGCAGCGCACCGTTTCCGGCGACATGACGGGCCCGGTGTCGGCGCGCATGGTGCTGGCCGACCCGCACATCGATGCAGCGGTGCTCGAGACCGCGCGCGGTGGCCTGTTGCGCGCGGGCATGGGAGTCCCGAGTGTGGATGTCGGTGCCGTGCTCAACGTGCAGGCGGATCACCTGGGCCTCAAGGGCATCGACACGCTGGAGCAACTCGCCGAGATCAAGCGCGTGGTCGTCGAGGGCGCAACCGGTTGCGCCGTGCTGAATGCCGACGACCCGCTGGTGCTCAGGATGTCGGCGCACACCGATGCGGAATACATTTGCTACGTCACGCTGAATCCGCAGCATGCGCTGGTGCGCGAACACATCCGCGCGGGCGGCCGGGCCTGTGCGCTCGAAGCCGGCGTCAATGGCTAGATGGTCACGCTCTATGACCGCGGCGGCCACATCCCGCTGGTCTGGACCCATCTGATCCCGGCGACGCTCGAGGGACGCGCGACGCACAATGTACAGAACGCAATGTTCGCTGCGTCGATGGCCTTCTCGCTCGGCGTCAAGCTCGACGCGATCCGCCAGGGACTTCGCACCTTCGACACGACCTTCTACCAGGCCCCCGGGCGCATGAACATTTTCGACGAGCACCCATTCAAGGTGCTATTCGATTACGGTCACAATGCGCACGCGGTGTCCATGCTCGCCGACCTCGCCGGCCGCCTCGATGTCACGGGCAGGCGCATCGTCGTGCTCGCGGGACCGGGCGACCGGCGTGACGAGGACTTGCGCGCGATCGCGCTGGCCGTCGCCGGACGCTTCGATCATTACATCTGCCGCCGCGACGACAATCTGCGGAATCGTGCGAGCGACGAGGTGCCACGCATCCAGGCGGAGGCGCTGATCGCCGCAGGCGTCAAGAAATCCGCGATCTCGGTGATCCCGGATGAGCAGGAAGCGATCGACGCGGCGCTGCGCATGGGCCGGACCGGCGACCTGTTGCTGATTTTCTCCGATGCACTGGTGCGTTCCTGGAAACAGATCATCCGCTTCCGGCCCGAAGGCACATCGGCTCCGGCCGCGGCGCGCGTGCCGGAATCCGTCGTTTCGTCGCCGGTCACCGAGCAGATTCCAGAAAGTCTCGCGCCACTGGCACTCGACGGGTTGATCCGCGATGAACGCGGCATCCGTTACGCGCCGGAGGCGTCCGACTGATCGGGGCAACGGTACCGCCGTTCACCGACTCGCGACGATTGACCGGGCACAACCGGTTCTTCGACGGCCCCGGTGCCGTGCTCGAGTCCGCGGCGACGGACACCGATGCCGCACTCCTCAAGGCCTGAAAGTCGCGTGTACAGCGCGCGAAAAAACATCTCGGCTGGCCTGACTCTGCGGTCGCCGCGATTCCACATGCCAGCGGCGCTTCGCTGGCGCTCGCCGCACCACCCGATCAGCTGATCACGGCGACCGAACTCAACGAATGGGCGCTCGCCGCCGCGCTGCTCGAACGCAATCCGTCACGCGAGGCGGAATTGCTCGCAGCGCTCGCCTTCGAACAGCCCGATGCTTTGGTGCCGCCTGGAATCGAGGAGGCCGCGGCGCTCGAG
>SHZN01000087.1 GCA_009692245.1 Gammaproteobacteria bacterium | reverse complement strand
CCCGATGGCACCGACTCGTTGAAATACGCCGATTCGTGCACCGAGATGGCTTCGGTGATGATGAGGCCGGCGCCGCCACGCGCGCGCGCCTCGTGGTAGGCGATAAAGGCGTCGGTCACCATGCCGCCCCTGGCGAGCAGGCTCTGATGTCCCGACGAGAAGATGCGGTTGCGAAACGTGACCCCGCGCAATGTGAAGGGTGACCGGAGATGCTCGAACATGGTTTGCTCTGGCCTCGTATATGCTGCGTATGCTAGGTAAAGTATGCCGTGCCGGATTTATCGGGCGGCGGCAAATTAGTGCGCCAAGCATGCAATCGGCGTCGTGTCGAGTAAAGCGGAGGAATCCAACATGAGCGAAATTCGAGTCATCGATATCAGTGAAGCGGAGGTGTACGAGGACACGGCGCTGGTCAGCCGCCGCTTGATCAGGCGCCAACACGGGTCGCACAACATGTCATTCAACGTCTCGACCCTGCACGAGGGCTACGACGATCAGAACGTCGTCTACCCCGACCACGACGAAATCGTCTACCTGCTGAGCGGGCGTGTCGAATTCACTGTCGACGGCAAAACCCAGGTCCTGTCCGCCGGCAAGGCCATCTTCGTTCCGCGCGGACAGCGCTACGGCTACAAGGTGACCACGGGCCCGAATGAGGTCGTGGCGGTGTTCAGCCCGGCCAAGGCATGAGCGCGACTGTCGACCGGATCCGTCACGCGATGTAACGCCGATCCTCACGTCGGCACTGCCTACACCCGTTAGGAGGAGGGTTGCGCGGGCGATCTGCGGTTATACTCAATGCGTCATCGGTGTTGTCCACGGTGCTGAGCTAAAGGGGGAAATGCATGAGTCACGTACTCGGTGTCGACATCGGCGGCACGTTCACGGATTTCTCCCTGCTCGATGCCGACGGCACGATCACACTGTGGAAGGAAGCCACCACGCCAAAGGAGCCGGCGCGCGCGATCCAGCGCGGCCTGCAGGCGCTGGCCCAAATCAAGCAGCAGTCCATCGACGCCTTCGTCGAAGATCTCGATCTGTTCGTCCACGGCCAGACCATTGCCACCAACACGGTTATTCAGCGCAACGGGCCGAAGACCGCGCTGGTCTGCACCGAGGGCTTTCGCGACGTGCTCTATTTCCGTGACGGCTACAAGCCCGAGCGTTACAACGTCAGTCTGCCGCGGTCGCCCGATTTTATCCGCCGCGATCTGCGGCTGCCTGTCACCGAGCGGGTCGATTATCGCGGCGACGTCCTGACACCGCTCGACGAATCCTCGGTGCGCGCGGCCGCCGCCGCGCTGAAACAGCACCAGGTCGAATCGGTCGCGGTCGCGCTCCTGTGGTCAGTGATGAACCCCGCGCACGAACTCCGCGTGCGGGAGATTCTGGCCGTGGAGCTGCCCGGCGTGCCGGTGGTGTTGAGTTCGGAAGTGCTGCCGATGATCCGTGAGTGGGAGCGGACATCGAGCACCGTGCTGAGCGCCTATGTCCTACCGGGGATCGCGCGCTACATGGTCGAGCTCGAAGAGTATCTAGCGGCGCACGGCTTCGCCCACAACCTGCTGGTCATGCAGTTGAACGGCGGCACCGCCACCGTCCCACAACTCCTGCGCCGGCCTATCTATGCGCTGGCGTCGGGGCCAGCGGCTGGGCCCGCCGCCGGGCTCTACTGCGCCGAGCGTGCCGGCGCGCGCAACATCATCACCATCGACATGGGTGGCACGAGCTTCGACGTCTGCCTAGTCACCGACGGCAAGCCGGCGCTGACCAAGGAACTGAGAGTCCATGACAACCCGGTCGGGGTCGCCGCGGTCGACGTCCATTCGATCGGTGCCGGCGGCGGCAGCATCGCCTGGATCGACAAAGGCGGTGCGCTGCAGGTCGGGCCGGAGAGCGCGGGCGCCGAGCCGGGCCCGGCGTGCTACGAGCTTGGCGGCGAGCGGCCGACGGTAACCGACGCCAACGTCGTGCTCGGTTACATCAATCCCGAGTTCTTTCTCGGCGGACGCCGCACGATCAATGCCGAGGCCTCGACGCGCGCGGTCAAGAAGGCCATCGCCGAGCCGCTCGGGCTGACCTTGCCGCAGGCCGCCGAGGGCATTTTCCGCATCGTCAACACCAACATGGTCGGCGCGATCAAAGTGGTATCGGTCGAGAAAGGCATCGACCCGCGCGGCTACACTCTCATCGTCGGCGGTGGCGCCGGCGCCATCCACGCCGGGGCACTGGCGCGCGAACTCGGCATGCAGGAGGCCATCGTGCCGCGTTACGGCGGCGTATTCTGCTCCTACGGCATGATCGCGAGCGACGTACGCTACGATGCGATCAAGGCCTATGCCACCAACAGCGCCAGCTTCGATCTCGCGCGCGTCAACGCCACGCTCGCGGAACTCGAACGCACCGCCGTCGCCGAGCTGAAGCGCCAGGGCTTCGTCGCTTCGCGTATTGCGATCACGCGCTACGCCGACGCCAAGTACTCGAACCAGATCCACGAATTGACGGTGCCGCTGCCCGCGCGCGGCAAGCTCAAGCCCAACGATGTCGGACGCATCGCCGAGGACTTCCATGCGTTGCACGAGCGGATGTTCACCTACTGTGTGCGTGAGAGCGCGGTCGATTTCTTCCACTGGCGCATCACCGCCGAGGGCAAGTTGCCAGCGATGAAGATGCCGGTGCAGCCGCGCACGCGGCGGCCGGTCAAGACTGCGCAGAAGGATACACGCGAAGTCTATTTCGGTGAGTACGGCAGCTACCGCCGAACCTGCATCTACGACGGCAATCGGTTGCAGCACGGCATGGTGTTGGCGGGTCCGGCCGTGATCGAAACCGAAAACATGACCATCGTCGTCTTTCTGAAACAAACGCTCAAGGTCAATCGCTACGGCGATTTTATCCTGGGCATGGGTTAGGAGTTATCAGTATGGACCAGTCACCACGAGACACTCGCGACACGCGTGCAGAAACGCGCGCGCAAAAATCCGCGAAAACGCGCCGCCCGGCGCCGCGCGCGCGCCGCGCGTCGATTGACCCGATCACGTTCTCGGTCATCCTGAACCGCTTCAGCACCATCGCGAACGAGATGACGCGTACGTTGGAATACACCGCCTGGACGTCGATTCTGGCGCTCGCGCGTGATTTCTCCTGCGCCATCTATGACCGCCAGGCGCGCCAGGTCTGCATGATGGACGCGCTGCCGGTGCATACCAATTCCATGCACGTGGTATTGAAGGAAATCGCCCGCGTGTTCGCCGGCGACGTCCACGACGGCGACGTCATCGTGTGCAACGATCCGTACAGCGGCAATACCCACGTCGGCGATTTCGTCACGGCCTGCCCGGTGTTTCATAAAGGCCGGCACATGTTCTGGAGCATGACCAAGGGTCACCAGCTCGACTGTGGCGCGTACATCCCGACCAGCACGCCGGCATCTGCCAAGGACGTGTGGCAGGAGGGACTGCAACTGCCGCCGATCAAGTTCTATGAGAAGGGCAAGGCGCGCGATGATGTCATTCGCATGTATCTCGCGAATGTGCGCTGGCGCGAATGGCTGTATGGCGATCTGATGGCACAACTCGGCTCGATCTGGACCGGTCGGCGGCGGCTCATTGAACTCGCGGCGCAGTATGGTAACCAGGAGATCGAGCGCTACATCGAAGCCATTTTCGATTACGCCGACGAACGCATGGGCGCCGAGATCCGCGCGATGCCGGATGGCGATTATTTCGGCGAAGCGTGGCTCGACACCGACGGCCAGGGCGGCACCGACATTCCGATCCGGGCCAAGGTCTCGATCCGCGGCGATCGCGTGCACGTCGACTTCGCGGGCAGCGCGCCGCAGACACCGGGCGCGAATAATTCCTCGTATGGAGTGATGCAGGCGGCGGCTGGCATTCCGATTATGTGCGCGATCGATCCGACCATCCCGCACAACGACGGCTGTCTGCGCCACATCACGGTCGATGCACCGAAGGGTTCGGTCTGCAACGCCGAATACCCGGCCTCGACCGCGCTCGCCACCATCGGGCCGGACGACACCATGCAGAACGCCGTGTGGAAGGCGCTCGCGCATGCCGTGCCCGAGCGCGTCATGGGCGGCAACGGCGGCATCCACTGCGTGCCGTTCTTCTCGGGGCGCGACTCGCGCGGCGTCAAGCCGCAGGAATGGGGCTGCATGATGTTCAACGGCGCACCCGCCGGTGGCGCCACCGCGACCGCGGACGGTTGGCCCTTGATCATGACGGCGGCCGGCATGGGCGGGCTCAAGATCCTGAGCGTGGAGATGAGCGAATTGCTCTACCCGATACGCATCGACAAGCAGGAGATCGCGACCGATTCGATGGGCCACGGCAAATACCATGGCGGGCCCGGCGTCGACATCGTGATCAGGCCGACGGGCGGTGCGATGGAATGCAATTTATTCGGCGATGGCAGCAGCAACCCGCCATTCGGCGTGATCGGCGGTGGCGCCGGTATCGGCGGCGGCAGCTGCAAGGAGAACCTGACGACCGGCAAGCGCACGTATTGCTCGTCGAAAGGCCATCTCGTGATCGCGGCCGACGAATTCTGGATGGGGACGTCGAGCGGCGGCGGCGGTTATGGCGACCCGCTCGAGCGTGATCCGGAGCTGGTGCTGGAGAGCGCGTTCGACGGCCTCGTTTCGCTCGAGAGTGCGCGCGATGTTTATGGCGTCGCCATCAACCGCGCAATGATGACTATCGATTTCGCGGCGACGGCGCGGCAGCGCAAAAAGATCGCGGCCGAGCGCGCGCCGCTCGAGATCACGACGCCCAATCATCCAGGCGCGTCGGACTGGGTCGTCCGGCGCCTGAGACTGGGCGACGAGTATCTGATCGATCCGCAATAGGCCCGAGCTCGCGTTCAGGAGTGGGTGGCGGGAGTCGTCGGGATCGACGCGGCGCCGTCCTGTTTCGCGGCCTCGAACGGCGATAGGCCTGCGGGCGCGAGGCGCGCGAGCAGGCGCGCGGCGAGCGGTACTGGGCGACCGGCGTCGTCGGCCCCGTCGCGCGCGAGCAGTGCGCGGCGGATGAGCTTCGAACCGACATAGCGGAAGGGCTCCGGCGGGAAATCGCGGGTCGGCGCACGCACGAGCGCGCAGGCGCTCCATTCGTCCTGCCGCTCGAGCGTGAGACTCGAGAGGATGCGCCCGGCAAGATGACAGGGGCCGATGCCGTTGCCCGAGAAGCCGGCGGCGAAGACGATATGTCGCGCCTGATCGAGGTACCAGAAGAACGGCAACCCCGAGCGTGTGCGATCGACCGGGCCGCGCCAGCTCTTGGCGACGCCGACATCGGCGAGCGAGGGAAAGGTCGCGTGCATGGCATCGCTGAGGTAGCCGCGCAGCGACGACGCGCCTTCGACCTCGGTGCCGACCGTGCCGCCGAAGCTGAACGCACCGGACATGCCGCCCTTGCCGAAGGCGAGGCGGCCGTCGCGCGTGCCGCGCCAGTAATGGATGAGGGCGCGTCCGTCCGACACGGGCAACCCGTCCTGCCAGCCGAGTGCGGCGAGACGCTCGGGGATCGGCGGCGTCACTATCATGTCGCCGGATACCACCACCATGGCCTTGCGGATCGGCGCCCAGCGGATCGACCAGGCGTTCATCGCGAGCACGACCTTGCGTGCGGTCACCGCGCCGCGCGGGGTGCGCACGACCGGCGGCGAGGATTCCTCGAGATCGATCAGGGGCGTGTTTTCGTGGATGCGCACGCCGAGCGCGAGCGCGACCCGTCGCAGACCACGCGCGAGTAGCGCCGGCTGCACCCGCGCCGCGTCGCGCTCGTAGGCGCCGGCGAGGTTGGCGCGCGTGCCCGAGCGGCGCGCGACGTCATCCGTATTCAATTCGACGAACGGGGCTGCGCCATGATGCGCGATGGCGTCGATGGTCCCGCGCCACAGGCCAACCTGCGCGCGATTGGTCGCGCTCCACAGCCAGCCCTCATGGCGGATGTCGGCGTCGATGTCGTGTTCGTGGCAGAAGGCAATGACGCTGCCGACCGCGGCGGCCGAGGCGCGCGCGATGGCGAGAGCCTCGTGCTCGCCGCAGAGCTTGACCAGCGAGAGGAACTTCGACCACCAGGACAGGATAAAACCAGCGTTGCGGCCGCTCGCGCCGGAACCGCAGAGGTCGCGTTCCAGGAGCACCACGTCGAGGCCAGGCTCGGCGGTCTTCAACTGTATAGCGGTCCACAGCCCGGTGTAGCCGCCGCCGACGATGCAGACGTCCGCGACGGTGTTGGCGGCGAGTGCGGCGGCGGGGAGTTCGTCGTCGCGCGCGAGCGCTTCG
This sequence comes from Gammaproteobacteria bacterium, assembly GCA_009692245.1. Lineage (GTDB taxonomy): Bacteria > Pseudomonadota > Gammaproteobacteria > Steroidobacterales > Steroidobacteraceae > SCUD01. The sequence continues at coordinate 774 of SHZN01000087.1, read as the reverse complement.
TCGAGCCAGAAGCTGCGTGACAGTTGTTGATCCATGGGCGGGCATCTCCCTTGATGTGCGGATTGCGCACGCCAGCGCTGCGCGCCGCGCACGCCAGACGCCGCGTGGGCAACTGATTGCCAACGATTGCGGATTCTCGCTGGTGAGTCAAGGCGAAGTGCGATACCGGTGTTGCGCCGATTGAGAACCGCCCATGCCGAGGGCACTCATCACCTGCCGCTCGCGCACGCCAGCGGAATTACCGGGCCTGAGGGCAGCACTCTGCCGGTGCTCCACCCTGACTGACGCATGACAGCGCCGCGTTGTCGACCACACACCGCCGCTCCGGTGACCGTCGCTCGCAGTCCCGCGCCGGGGACTATCCTGTGTGTTGCGTGTGCCTCTGCCCTAAAATGATCGTTGTCCATTAAATTCGGTAACCATCGAATGGGTCTCCGTTCGCTTGCCGCAACGCACAGGCGCCAGGCGTGCGCTCATGATTGAACGCATTCTCGCCGCCGGTCCGCGCGGCCGCTGGCTCGCGTTCCTGCTCCTGGTCGCGATCAGCCTTGCAGCGCTGGTCGAACTCCCGTGCCTCAGCGTCGATCGCAGTGACGATCGCCTGATCAGCAAGGACAACACGGATAGGAAATATAACCGCCCTTTTCGGCGCGATCGAGCACCGCCGAGGTGGAAGTCGAGCGCCGTGGAGAGGCACGTCCGCACCTTAGGGAACCGACTATCCCGGACCTATCCCGGAATTTCACTGAGCCGCGACACCGGGGCCTCGCTGAG
>SHZN01000086.1 GCA_009692245.1 Gammaproteobacteria bacterium | reverse complement strand
GCGCAGCTGACCGGCGCGATTCAGCGGCGCGCGCGGGGCCGAGACACGCTTCCTGCTCCTGCAGTCGCGCCACGCGCGACACTGGCGCGCCGCGACGCGGCAGGCGCAGTGGATATCGAGGGTGTCGGCGACCTGATGTCTGTCTACGCGCGCTGTTGCAATCCACTTCCACCGGAACCCGTCACCGGCTATGTCACGGTCGGCCGTGGCGTGACCATTCACCGCTCCGGCTGCGGCAGCCTTGCACGCATTGCGGCACGCGCACCGGAACGCCTGCTTCAGGTTGAATGGGGGAAATCGCTGGTTGCGCGATTCCCGGTGGATGTCGTGATCCACGCAATGGATCGGCGAGGCCTGGTGCGCGACGTCAGCACCCTGCTGGCAGACGAGAAAATAAATATTGAGCGCATGAGCACGCGCACCGACGCGGCGGAAGGAAGCGCCGACCTGTCGTTGCGCCTGTCGGTGCCTGGTCTTGACGACCTGTCGCGCCTGCTCGGGCGCCTCGGCGCGGTTCCGGGTGTGATCAGGGCACGACGGCGCGTCTAAACGGGCGATCGTCAGCGATTCGGAATGTCGATGGCCCGCTTGTCAGCGGCAAGCGCCGCCTCGTGCATCGCCTCGGATAGTGTCGGATGGGCATGGATCGTGCGTTGCAGGTCTTCACTGCTTGCCGAGTACTCCATGGCGAGTACCGCCTCCGCGATCAGTTCGCCCGCCATCGGCCCGATAATATGGATCCCCAGAATCTCGTCACTCGCGGAATCGGCGATGATCTTGCAGAAACCGACGCCAGCTTCCATCGCACGCGCCCGCCCGCTTGCGGCGAATGGGAAGCTCCCGGTCTTGTAGGGGCGACCAACCGCCTTGACCTGCTCCTCGGTCTGCCCTACCCAGGCGATTTCAGGTGCCGTGTAGATGACGGATGGAATCGTCCTGTAATTGACCTCGCCATACAGGCCCGCGATCCGGTCGGCAACCGCGACACCTTCCTCCTTGCCCTTGTGCGCGAGCATCGGGCCGCGCACGCAATCGCCGACGGCCCATACGTCCGGTGCCGCGGTGCGGCAATGATCGTCGACCTTGATGAAGCCGCGCTCATCGAGGGGGACGCCCGTGCCGTCGCCGAGTAGTCCCTTCGTGAACGGTCGGCGCCCGATCGCAACTACCAACCGGTCGACGACCAGCGATTGGGCGCCTTTTGCATCCGCATAGCTGACCTGCACACCATCCGCGCGGATCTCCGCGCCGGCCACCCTCGCACCCAGGCGAATATCGAGGCCCAATTTCTTGAAGTGGCGCGCGGCCTCCTTCGCGACCTGGCCATCGGCGATCGGCAGCAATTGTTCGAGGGCTTCCAGGATGACCGTCTCGGAGCCGAGTCGGCGCCAGACGCTGCCGAGCTCGAGGCCGATCACGCCGGCACCGATGACGCAAAGCCGCTTCGGCACCTCGATGAAATCGAGCGCTCCCCAGGAATCGACGATCCGCTCGCCGTCGAAGGCAACTCCACGCAGCGCCATCGGCTCTGATCCCGAAGCGAGCACGACATGCCGCGCCTGCAGCGTGCGCTGTGCGCCGTCGTGGCCCGTGATCTCCACCTTGCGCCCCGCAAGCAGGCGGCCATGCCCCGTGAACGGCGTGACGCCGGCGCCCTTGAAGAGCGTCAGGATGCCCTGCGTGCTCTGCCGGACGATGGCTGCCTTACGCTTCTGCATGGTCGCGACGTCGAAGCCCACATTTTCCAGCTTCAAGCCGTGCGTTGCGAATTCATGCAAGGCGCGGTGAAACAACTCCGAGGATTCCAGCAGCGCTTTGGAGGGGATGCATCCGGCGTTCAGACAGGTGCCGCCGAAGGCCGGACTGCCGTCGCGATTCTTCCACTCGTCGATGCAGGCAACCGAAAGCTTGTTCTGTCCGGCGCGGATCGCCGCCGGATAGCCGGCGGGTCCGCCGCCGATGACGATGACGTCGAAATTGTCAGCCATGTCCCCTCGCCCGTTCAGACCTGAAGGAGCAGCCGCGCCGGATCTTCCAGCACTTCTTTCACGGCAACCAGGAACTGGACAGCCTCGCGGCCGTCAATGATGCGGTGATCGTAGGTCAGCGCGACGTACATCATCGGACGCACCACGACCTGCTCCCCGACGGCGACCGGCCTCGACTGGATCTTGTGCATGCCGAGGATGGCGCTTTGCGGCGCATTGACAATTGGTGTCGACAGCAGCGAGCCAAACACACCGCCATTCGTAATCGAGAAAGTGCCACCGGTCAGCTCTTCGAGCGTGATCGTGCCATTGCGCGCACGTTCCGCGAATCCGGTGACGGCTTTCTCGAGGTCCGCGAAACTCATCCCATCCGCATCTCTCAGGATCGGCACGATCAGGCCGCGGTCGGTCGAGACGGCGACGCCGATGTCGAAGTACTCGTGATAGACGATATCGTTGCCTTCCACCGACGCATTGATGACCTGGTAGCGCCTGAGTGCCTCGATGCAGGCCTTCACGAAGAACGACATGAACCCGAGGCGCACGCCGTGGCGCTTCTCGAAGGCTTCCTTGTAGCGTGCGCGCAAACCAGACAGCGCCTGCATGTCGACTTCGTTGAAAGTGGTCAGGAGCGCCTGCGTGGTCTGTGCCTGGACCAGCCGCTCGGCAATGCGGGCGCGCAGGCGCGACATTTGAACGCGCTGATCGACTCGTGCGCCTTCGGGCTGCGATTCCAGGTGATGTGCGATGTCACCCTTCGTGATCCGGCCGTCGCGCCCGCTGCCAGTAATCCCGCCGGCATCCAACTTGTTTTCCTCGACCAGGCGCTTGACCGCGGGCGACAGCTTCGCTGCGGCTTCGTCCCTCTTCGCCGGCGCAGGTTTCGCCGGTGCCGGCTCCGCCTTCTTCGCTTTCGGTTGAGTGGCCCGGGCATTTTCTTCGATGATCGCGAGCAACTCGCCGCTTCCGACCGTGGTGCCGGCATCCTTCTTCAGGGCCAAGAGCACGCCGGTCACCGGCGCCGGCACTTCGAGAACCACTTTGTCCGTTTCGAGGTCAGCCAAATTTTCATCGCGGTTGACCGGATCACCGACTTTCTTGTGCCAGGTGACCAGCGTCGCGTCGGCGACGGATTCCGGCAGCTGTGGGACGCGGACTTCGGTGGTCATGAACTTTTCCTGGTCAACAAAGCGGCCCGGACCAGCGCCTGTTGTTCCTTGACATGCAACGCGTGTATGCCGGTCGCCGGCGCCGCGGCCCCGTCGCGGCCCGCATACAGGAGTCTTTGCGCGGGGCCCAGGCCCGCCTGCAGCCGGTGGCTAATCTGGTACCAGGCACCTTGGTTCTGCGGCTCTTCCTGGCACCAGACCACTTCGCGTGCATTGGCGTAACGCCCAACGATGGACTTGTATTCGTCGGCAGGGAAGGGATACAGCTGCTCGACGCGCACGAGAGCGACCTTGTTCAGCTTGTCGGCGCGACGCTGTTCCAGCAGGTCGTAATAAACCTTGCCGCTGCAAAGCACGAGCCGCCGGACATCGGCAGGCGAAATCGGATCCTGCTCATCGATGATGTTGTGGAAATGGCCCTCGGCCAGGTCGGACATCGCTGAGATCGACAGCTTGTGGCGCAGCAGACTCTTCGGCGTCATGACGATGAGTGGCTTGCGCAGCGCCCGCAGCATCTGACGGCGCAGCAAATGGAACATCTGCGCCGGTGTCGAGGGCACGCAAACCTGGCAATTCAGTTCGGCGGAAAGCTGGAGGAAGCGCTCCAGGCGCGCCGAACTGTGCTCGGGCCCCTGCCCTTCGTAACCATGCGGCAGGAACAGGGTGATGGCGGAAAGCCGCCCCCACTTTGCCTCGCCCGACGTGATGAACTGGTCGATGATCACCTGCGCGCCATTAGCGAAATCGCCGAACTGGCCCTCCCAGATTACAAGCGTATCCGGGTCTGCCGTCGAAAACCCGTATTCGAAGCCAAGCACGGCTTCCTCGGACAAGGTCGAGTCCGTGACCCTGAACCTGGCCCGCCGCTCGTTAAAATGCTCGAGCGGCACGTACGTCCGGCCGCTGACCTGGTCATGCAACACCGCGTGCCGGTGAAAAAACGTCCCGCGTGCGGTGTCTTGCCCCGTCAGGCGGATGTGATGCCCCTCGCTGAGCAATGCAGCGTACGCCATCGTTTCAGCCGCCCCCCAGTCGAGCGGCTGTTCCCCGGCGTACATGCGCCGGCGGTCGTCAATGATTCGCGCAACCCGCGGATGCAGCGTGAATTCTTTCGCGATGCTGGTCAGTGTCTTTGCAAGCAGTGCAAGCTGTTTCGTCGCGACCGCGGTGTTCGGCTTCTCCGATGAGTCGCCGTCGGCATGCCGGCTCCAGTCAACGGTGTGTTTGTTGCCCGTCGTGCCGGCGAAAGCGCGCGCCTGCGGCCGGCCCTCGTCGAGCCCGCGCCGGTATTGCTCCACCATTTCCACGACCTGCCCTTCGGCCAGGATTGCGTCCTCCTCCAGCCGCTGACCGTAAATCTGCCGGGCTGTCGGGTGTTGGCGTATCGCCTGGTACATCAGTGGCTGCGTGGCCGCGGGCTCGTCGGCCTCATTGTGGCCATGACGGCGGTAGCAGACCAGGTCGATGACAGCGTCCTTGCGGAACTTCATCCGGTAGTCGAGCGCGAGGCGCGCCACGAACACGATCGCCTCGGGATCGTCGGCGTTGACGTGGAATATCGGGGCCTCGATCATCTTGGCGACGTCGCTGCAATAAAGCGTCGAGCGCGCGTCCTGCGGATCGCTGGACGTGAATCCGATCTGGTTGTTGATCACGATGTGCAGCGTGCCGCCGGTGTAAAAACCCTTCGCCTGCGAAAGCTGCAACGTCTCCATGACCACGCCCTGGCCCGCGAAAGCCGCATCGCCGTGGATCAGGACTGGCACGACCGTGGCGCCCGTCGTATCGCCACGCCGCTCCTGGCGCGCGCGTACCGAACCCTCGACGACGGCATCCACGACTTCGAGATGCGAAGGATTGAATGCCAGCACGACGTGGACATTGCCGCCCGGAGTGCGCAGGTCGGCGGAGAAGCCCTTGTGATACTTGACGTCGCCTGAGCCTTGGAGCCAGGCGAGCTCGACATGACCCTCGAATTCCGAAAAAAGTGAGGAGGGGGCCTTGCCGAGCACGTTGACCAGCACGTTGAGCCGGCCACGGTGCGCCATGCCGATGACGATGTCCTCGACGCCGGCGGCGCCGCAACGTTGCACGATGTCATCGAGCAGCGGAATCAGCGCATCTCCGCCTTCGAGCGAAAAGCGCTTCTGGCCGACGTACTTCGTGTGCAGGTAGCGCTCGAGGCCCTCTGCCGCCGACAACTGCCACAGCAGGTTCAGCTGCTCTTCCTTGGTAAAACGATGATGCAGGCGCCCATCCTGGAACCGGTCCTGCAGCCACAATCGTTCCTCGGCATCGGATACATGGGCGAACTCGGCGCCAACCCGGCCCGCGTAGATCTGCCGCAGCTGGACGAGGATTTCGCGCAGCTTCATTTGCTCTTCGACGCCGCTCGTGCGGCTGCCGGTGTAGAACTCCGTCTCCATGTCAGCTTCGGTCAGTCCGACATAGGACATCTCGAGCACGCGCGGCATCGGGCGCTGCATCAGGCCGAGCGGATCGATGTCGGCGATCAGGTGCCCGCGATTCGCGTAGAACTGGATCAGGCGCGAGACGGCGGATTGCTTTTCCGCGTCTGCGCTGCTCGGCGCAGCGGACGGTGTGCCCCGTGCCGGCAGACTCCGCAGCCGGACCAACGGCACGATGGCCGGCTTGGCAGCAATGCGGGTTGTCGCCCCCGCTGTCGGGCCCAGGTTTTCAAAGCATTTCCGCCACTCGGTGGGAAGGGACGCAGGATCCGCCAGGAATCGCTCGTGAAGCGCCTCGACGTACGGCGCCTGGGCGCTGGAGAAGGGGCTCGACTCGTAAAGCTCGCGCAGGGATGGGCTCATGGCCCGTTGAATTATACCGGACCACTCTGGTACGGAAAGAAAGAGCTTTACAGCAGCTTATGAGTGGAAATTGGCGCCCCGGGCCGGAGTCGAACCGACGACCTGCCGCTTAGGAGGCGGCCGCTCTATCCACTGAGCTACCGGGGCGGAACCGGCGCAATGTTACCCGAGGACCTGCCCGTCCGGACCGGTCCCCGGGGGTTACTGGGGGCAGGTCTCGCCTAGACGTTCGGTGCCGCCGCCATGGCGTGCGCGGGCTCAACCGGCCTTGGCGCGGACACGGATGCCTCAACCGCCGTCGTTGCCCGCTCGACCGTCTCGGCCGCGCTGGTCACCGCCTGGGTTGCCACTCTTTCCACCTTGCGGGTCGCCGCACGCACAGTCTTTGCCGTGCTCTTGATTGCCGACCGTGCCTGGCGCTCGGCTGACTTCACCGTCTTGCGCGCGGTGCTCGCGGCCTTGCGGGCAACCTTGCTAACTGTCTTGCGCGCCGTTGCGCTCTTGCGGGCGCTCTTCCTGCGTGCAGCCGGGCGACGCTTGCTGCGCGCGGTACTGCGCCGAGCGGCCTTTCCTGCCTTCTTTCTTGCTGCCCTCTGCCATCTCCCGATATTTCTGACGCCACAATCCGGCGTCGCGGAACGCGACGCGTCGTCCTCAAGCTAGGACGCCTCGGCATGACTGTCAATCGGAGAAATTTGGTGGAGCGGAAGGGGATCGAACCCTCGACCTCTGCATTGCGAACGCAGCGCTCTCCCAACTGAGCTACCGCCCCACGGAGGGCCGCGATTGTAAAGATCCGGTGCCCCAGCAGCAAGCAAGCCGGCCCGTGCCAGCAAGCCAGCCCGTGCCGGAGATTCCCGCGGGCGCATCGTGTAACGTTGCTGCAATCATGAAGATCCGTGACGCAACGATGGCTGACCTTGAGTTCATCGCCGGAGCCAACCTCGCGCTGGCGCAGGATACGGAGGCTCAGGTGCTGGACCCCGCCCTGCTGTTGCCCGGTGTCCGCGCCGTATTCGAGGACCCTTCGCGCGGCCGCTACTACCTTGCTGAGGTCGATGGCAGACCTGTCGGGCAGTTGATGACGACCTACGAATGGAGCGACTGGCGCAATGGCGTGTTTCTTTGGATCCAGTCGGTCTATGT
>SHZN01000085.1 GCA_009692245.1 Gammaproteobacteria bacterium | reverse complement strand
GTCGCCGGGTCGCACTGCATCGCCTCCGCCAGGCGGCGTTCGACTTCACCCTCGTCCGCAATTCGCGCAGCCACGATGACCTGGACGCAGGGCTCGCCGTCAAATTCGGCGCGCCGCAACTGGAACTCCCGCGACGGTGTATGGCCGCTGACCAGCAGCGCCGACGCATGCAGGGTGTGGCCCGACCACTTGCCCTGCAGGCAGGCGACCAGCGCACCCTTGATTGCCACGTGATCATCCGCGTCGAACGCGTCCATCAGTGGCGTTCCGGTTACTTCGTCCGCGCCGTCATAGCCGAACAGTTCGACCCAGGCAGGGTTTGCATCGACGATGATGCCTTCCTGAACCTGGGCAATCGCGTCGGTGGATCCCTCGACGATGTGCTGCAGCTGCTGCTTGTATTCACGTGCCGTAGCCAGCGTGACCGACAGGGCGCGGTCGAGGCGGTAGGTGCGCAGCTCGCGACCGACCACCAGTTGCAGGCGCTTGATATTGGTGAGTGTGACCGCGTCCTGGGCGCCGAGCGCCAGCGCCTCAGCAATCGCGTTTTCGTCGAGCTTTTCGCGCACGATCAGCACCGGCACTTCCGGCGCGAAGCGCGCGCGAAAATCCATGGCGCTCGTCAGGTCGACGATACCCTCATCGGCAAACAGCATGAGCATGTCGGCGGATGCCTGGGTCAGCACGTCGCCCAGTTCGCGCGCATCCGGCAGCCAGGTCACGTGGACCGGGTGGCCGGCGTTGCGTAGCGCCTTGTTAATCGCCTCGACATTGTCCTGACTTCGCGTCAGGGCGATCATCGGGACGGCGGCGGGTTGCTGCAAATACGACTCCGGCGGCGGCCAGCTGGCGTGGAGGGCAGGATACTAACACCCCGAATTCCATCAATTTCGCGACCGGCGTCTTGGAATGCCAACCGGCAAAATCGCGCAGGGTCGCGGGACCGGGCCGTTCAAGGCGCAGTTCACGCCTGGATCGCGGTTCCGGGCAGGGTGGTCGGTCGGGCGGGATCTGGCTATCATACGCGCCCTTTTGTCCAGCACCGGCCCGCTATCGGGGCCCCGGCAGCCTTCGATGTCCAGCTACAGCACCAATGAATTTCGGTCGGGTCTCAAGATCATGATGGACAACGACCCCTGCTCGATCGTGGACAACGAATTCGTGAAACCGGGCAAGGGCCAGGCTTTCAATCGCGCGCGGATCCGCAATCTCAGGACCGGGCGGGTCATCGAGCGGACCTTCAAGTCGGGCGATTCCGTCGAGGCCGCCGACGTGGTCGATGTCGACATGCAGTACCTGTACTTCGACGGCACCTTCTGGCACTTCATGCAGCCGGAGAACTTCGAGCAGTTCACGGCGGGGGAGACCGCGGTGGGCGATGCGGCCCAATGGCTGAAGGAAGGCGTCGTCAGTATCGTCACGCTGTGGAATGGCCAGCCGCTGACCGTGACGCCGCCGCCCCACGTCGAACTCAAGATCGTCGAGATGGATCCGGGCACGCGTGGCGACACCGTCACCGGTGGCACGAAGACCGCAAAACTCGAGACCGGCGCGGTGGTGAAGGTCCCGCTATTCGTCAATCAGGGCGAATCGATCCGCGTGGATACACGCAGCGGCCAGTACATCGCACGCGTGAAGTGAAGCCGCGGCCTCTGCTGCGTCCGCTCTAGCCCGCCCCGAATCCGTCGATACCGGCGAGCCGCCAGTCGCAGGATGCGGCGAGTCGCACCGCCAGCGCTTCGAGGCCCAAAGCGTCACCCGGTCCAAAGCGGCCGTAACCCGGACTGTCGAGATCGAGCACGCCGACCAGACGGTCCTCAACGATCAGCGGCACGGCGATTTCGGAATTCGACGCCGCATCGCAAACAATATGCCCCGGGAACTGGTGAACATCGGCGACGATCACCGTGGCGCGGCTTTGTGCCGCCGCACCGCAGACTCCCTGGCCAAGCGGTATCCGCACACAGGCGATCTTTCCCTGAAATGGCCCCACGACTAATTCGCCGCCGCGCAGGAAGTAGAAGCCGGCCCAGTTGAGATCGGGCAGGATCTCCCAGGCCAGCGCCGCCGCATTCGCACTGTTCGCCCAGGGGTCGCGCTCGCTCTCGAATAGCCCCCCGGCCTGTTGCAACAGGCCCGCATACGGCTCAGCGAGCTTCGGTTTCATTCGGTTTCCTCAGGCACGGTCCGCCGGAAATGCCATTGCTTCGGAGATCGACGGCAGACCGAGCGCGGCCATGACCAGCCGATCAAATCCCAGCGCAACGCCGGCGCAATCCGGCAGTCCTGCGGTGAGCGCAGCGAGAAATCTCTCGTCCAGTGGGGCCAGGCGCTGGCCGCGCTGCCGCCGCTTTTCCAGATCCTGCGTGAATCGTCGCCGCTGTTCCAGCGTGTCGCCCAGTTCATGAAAACCATTGGCGAGCTCGATGCCATCCAGGTAGAGCTCGAATCGTTCCGCGACCGGCCAGCCGTCGCCGTCATCGCGTACTCGCGCAAGTGCAGCCTGGCTCGCCGGATAATCGCGCACGAAGACTGGCGCCCCACGCCCGAGCCCGGGCCCGACGACGGTCGCCATCAGCAGGTCGAGCCAGGTATCGCGGTCCTGTTCCATCGCCAGAATCGGGGCGATTCCACGATCCCGCAGGACTGCCTCGATCGCGCGCGGATTCGCAGTTGCGCAATCAAGGCCACTCGCTCCGGTGATCGCTTCGCGGTAGGTGACATCGCGGGCCGGCGGCAGGACCCGCAGCTCGCCGATCGTGGCGCGCAGCAAGCGATCGACATCGCGCTGCAGCTCCGCGACGCCGAAGCCGACGCGGTACCACTCGATCATCGTGAATTCCGGGTTGTGCTGCCGGCCGGATTCGCCGTCCCTGAACACCGGGCAGATCTGGTAGCAATCGCCGATTCCGGCCGCGAGGAGCCGCTTCATCGGATATTCGGGAGAGGTCTGCAGGTACCGGCGCGGGCCCTGCAAAGGTTGCGCTGCGATCGATTCGATCTGCGGCTCGCTGGCGGCGGCCGTGGACAGCAGGGGCGTCTGCACTTCGAGGATCCGCTCGGACGCGAACCAGGCGCGTGCGCGCGCAAGCATGCCGGCGCGATGGCGCATCACTTCAATAGTTGCCGTGGATCGCCAGTCAGCAGGATTCATTGGAGTGTCGCGATGCGTTCACCCATGCGCACGGGCCGTCCAGGCGCCAGGCCCGTAACGAGTGACGGGCCTGCCGCCGCGAACATCAGGATCACCGTGGAACCCATGTTGAACCACCCGAGCTCCGCGCCCTTGTCGAGCGCGATGACCGGCCGTACCGGCAGCTCAAGCATGGCGCGGGGGTGCCGGCTCCGGATAACACCCGCCCAGCTGAGGCTCATGCTGCCGACGAACAACGCGCCGACCAGCACGACGGCCATCGGGCCTGCCGCCGTATCAAAGACGCAGGCGATCCTTTCATTGCGCGTAAAGAGCCCCGGCACGCCATCGGCTGTCGCAGCATTGACACTGAACAGGTCGCCCGGCACATGTCGCGCCAGGCGCAGCGTGCCGCCGAACGGCATGTGGATGCGATGATAATTGTGCGGGGCGAGGTAGAGCGTCGCAAATGCGCCGCCGGCAAATTGCGCGGCGAGCATCGGGTCGCCGCCCAGCAATGCTCCCGCGGAATAGCTGATTCCCTTGGCTTGCAGCAACGCATCGCCCGTGAGCTGGCCGGCCTGGCTGACGTAGCCGTCGACCGGGCAGGCGACCGACGCCGGTTCCTGGTCGATCGGACGCACGCCCCGGCGCAGCTTGCGCGTGAAGAAATCATTGAAGGATTCATAGGCCGACGGATCGCCGCGCTCGGTTTCCGAAAGATCGACAGGATAATGCCGGAGGAATGCGCGAATCAGTGTGCGTTTCAGCCAGCCGATGCGCGCGCCTGCCAGCAACCCGACCAGCCGCGACAGGAAATGCTGCGGCAACAGGTATTGCAGCCCGATGAAGGCGCGGTCGCGAAAACTGCGGCTGCTCACCGTGACATTCCGGTCAATGCTTCGCGGCGACGATGCTGCGGTAGTCGCGCGCGATGACGTCGGCCAGATGCGGACCGCCAAATACAGCCGTGAATGCGGCGGACGGGTCGATCAGGAAGATCGCCGCGCTGTGGTCGACCGTGTAGTTGCCTTCCTGGGATACCGGACCCATCGAAACGGCGACGCCCAGGTCATGCGTCAAGGCTTCAATTGCCCCTGGCAGGCCGGTGACACCCAGGAATTGTGGATCGAAATGTGCGACGTAGCGACCAAGCGCCTCGGTCGTGTCGCGTTCCGGATCCACGCTGACGAATACGACGGCGGGCAGATCACCAGCCGGCAGATCCTTGAGCTTGCGGCGGATCTCCGCAAGTGCCGTGAGTGTCGTCGGGCAGACGTCCGGGCAATTCGTGAAGCCGAAGAACATCAGTGTCCATCGGCCGCGCAGGCTGTCGCGCTGGAAGGCGCGGCCTGCCTGATCGACAAGCTCTAACTGCGAAAGAGGCCGCGCGACATCGAGCATGGTCGCCTGCTCGAGTTCGAGCGGGGCGCTGGGTCTTTTTATCGTCATCCAGGCGGTGGCCGCGCCAGCGAGCGCGGCGACCAACACGAGGAGCAAGGCGAATTTGCGTTTCACGGTCCAATTATCCCACAGTGCCGGCCGTGCCACGCCGCGGCGCCGGGTTAAACTTCGCGCGATGGCAGGCACGCAACGCGTCGGCGAATTGCTGGACTGGGCCACGGGCCTGCTTGAGCAGGCTGGGCTGGCTTACGGACACGGCACGGCCAATGCGCGGGATGACGCGGCGGCAATCGTTTTCCATGCACTGCGACTGCGGCATGATTCGGCGCCCCGGAGCTATCGCGGGATCGTTTCCGATGCCGGACGGCGCCGGGTCGCGGCATTGCTGCGTCGCCGCATCGACGAACGCATTCCGTCGGCCTATCTCACCGGCGTCACCTGGTTTGCGGGCCACGAATTCCGGGTGACATCCGACGTGCTGGTGCCGCGCTCGCCGATCGCGGAGCTTTGCCTGAATTCCTTCGAACCCTGGATCGACGCGACTCGCGTGCGCAATGTGCTTGACATTGGCACCGGCTCCGGTTGCATTGCGATCGCCGCGGCGCATGCGCTGCCTGCCGCCCGGGTCGATGCGACCGATGTGTCACCGCGGGCGCTGGCGCTGGCGCGCACCAATGTGCGGCGCCACCGGCTCGGGCGCCGCGTCCGGGTGCTGCGATCCGATGTCTATGGCGCATTGCGCGGCCGGCGCTACGATATCATCGTGAGCAATCCACCTTATGTACCGGCCGCTGTGGTGCGCCGGCTTCCACCGGAGTACCACCGTGAACCGAAACTCGGCCTGCATGCGTCACACAATGGACTCGCGATCATTGCGCGCATCCTGGCCGGCGCGCGCCGCCATCTCGAACCCCGGGGCATCCTGGTCGTTGAGACCGGCGACACCGAGCATGCCGTGCGACGCCGATGGCCGTCACTGCCATTCACCTGGCTGGAGTTCGAGCACGGTGGTGGCGGCGTGTTCCTGCTGAACGCCGCAGAGCTATAGGAAATCTGGCATGTCCGGCAACACGATCGGCAAGCTGTTCGCGGTCACGACATTCGGCGAGAGCCATGGCCCGGCGCTCGGTGCGATCGTCGACGGTTGCCCGCCGGGTCTCGCGCTCGCCGAGGAAGACCTGCAGACCGACCTGGAGTTACGGCGCGCAGGCACGTCGCGGCACACGAGCCAGCGCAAGGAGCCTGACCGCGTCCGGATCCTGTCGGGCCTGTTCGAGGGCCGGACGACCGGTGCCCCGATCGGACTCATCATCGACAATGTGGACCAGCGCTCGCGCGACTACGAGAAGATCAAGGATCGCTTTCGACCCGGCCACGCGGATTACGCGTATCAGCAGAAGTATGGATTTCGCGATTACCGTGGTGGAGGGCGCTCGTCGGCGCGCATCACGGTTGCGACGGTCGCCGCCGGCGCGATTGCGCGCAAGTATCTACGCGAGAAACTCGGACTGGAAGTCGCGGGTTTTCTGTCCCAGGCGGGTCCGCACCAGCTCAATTGCGTGGATCTTGCATCGGCACGTGGCAATCCGTTCTTCTGCGCGGATCCGCAGAAAATCGCCCTGCTGGAGGAGTACCTCTGGCAACTGCGCAAGGACGGCGACTCGGTCGGAGCAAAGGTCACGGTATTAGCGCGCAAGGTGCCGCCCGGGCTCGGCGAGCCGATGTTCGACCGGCTGGACGCCGATATCGCATTCGCAATGATGGGCATCAATGCCGCCAAGGCCGTCGAAATCGGTGACGGAGTCGCGGTTGCCTCCCAGCGGGGGTCCGAGCATCGCGACGAACTCACACCGTCAGGATTCACTTCCAATCACTCAGGGGGCACGCTGGGTGGCATCAGTTCGGGCCAGGACCTGATCGTGCACGTCGCTTTCAAGCCGACTTCCAGCATCCAGGTGCCAGGGAAAACGATCGACGTGGATGGGAATCCCGGGGAAATCGTCACCACCGGGCGGCACGACCCCTGCGTCGGCCTGCGTGCCGTGCCGATCGCCGAGGCCATGCTGTTGCTGGTGCTGATGGATCATTACCTGCGCCACCGCGCGCAATGTGCCGACGTCGTTTCAGGGACCCCGGTGATCACGAATCCACGGTAGTCCCCGCGAATCAAAGCATTGCGCCTGTCTTTGCAGGCTGGTTCGCGGGCCGGGGATTGCGTGACGCGGGGCAAGATTTTGGTAAATGCGGCGTGTAAGCTATAGTCCAAAGGATCATGGACTTGTGATCGATTTCACACCAATTTCATAAACTCACGGCCGAAGCTTGAACCGCTACGGCGGCCTTGGGGAGTAACGATGAGCTTGAAACTGCGCGTCCTCATTTCGGCAATGCTCCTCGCACCAGCGGTGGCCTTGCCGCTTGGCCTGGGCGAAATCCGCTTGGGTTCGGCGCTTAACGAGCCATTGTCGGCCGAAATCGACCTGGTGGCCGCGACGCCGGAAGAGGTGGGCGCCCTGCAGGCACAGCTCGCCACGCGCGAGCTGTTCAAGCGTTATGGCCTTGACCGGCCCGCCTATCTGGATGCCCTCGAATTCCGCGTCG
>SHZN01000003.1 GCA_009692245.1 Gammaproteobacteria bacterium | reverse complement strand
CTTGCCCTGGCCGAGCAGCACATCCGCCTCGCGCAGCTTGTGGATGATCTCCTCGGAGGAGTATTTTCTCTGCGCCATGTCCCAGTCTCCTGTTCATGATGAATTTACATGATCAGAAACTGGACCAGGAATTTCAGGTCAGGCCACCGGTCGTGGGTTAAAACGGTCCCACCCGCCGATTTCCAGGGTTTTGCTGACAAGGGCTCGTGAAAAAGCTTCGGGCTTAGTGGTAGACATGGATGATCGCGACCTGGGGTGGTCTTTTTGTATCCTCTAATATATCACAAGTCTTTGATTATAAAATAATTTTGTGATGCTCGCGCTTCGCAAATCCCATCGCGGACGCGAAGCGATTGTCGGCCACTTCGTATCGTCGCACACTGACCTTCTCCCCACCGAATTAACCGAGGACACGCGTCCGGTGGCCAGAAAGAAGACGTCACCTCGCCGACCAATGACAGCCGCCGTGCACACCAAACGCATCGGCATCTGGCTTAGGGTCTCGACTGAGGATCAAGTCCGGGGCGAGAGCCCCGAGCACCACGAACGCCGTACCCGGCTGTGTGCCAAGGGGAATGGCTAGACCGTCGTCGAGGTGTATCGCCTTGATGTGGTCTCAGGAAAGACGGTCAGAAAACATCAGGAAACGAAGCGGATGCTGAGGTAAATCCAAGGTGGTCACGTCGCCGGACTGATCTCTTCCTAACTCGCGAGTCTCGCGACGCAGGAACTAGCGGACGGTCATTTCTTCATTGCGAGAATCGCGGCAAGGATGCCAAGCGCGACCAGGAGTCCGGCTGCAGACGAATCCTGTTTTTCCGCAACAATTTCGCCACCCTGTGCGCGAAACTTGCCCGCATATCGCTCCGTTGCTTGGAGAATATTGGCGGGAGTGGTGCGCAAGTGCGCCGCAACGAGCTGAAGCTGCGCCACCGTCATCGCAGAGAGCCCTTTCTCAAGTCGGGAGTAAGCGGATTGAGTAATGTCGAGCACCGCCGCAATTGATTCCTGATGAACATTAAGCTGCTTCCGCCGATACTCGATAATCCGCCCGACCAGCGCGGGGTATGTGATCGTCGGCTTGACGAGTGTTGACGCCTTACTCATACATGAGCATTGTGCATACATTAGTTTACGTATTGGAGTATATCGGATGCTCGTCCCTGCTCCACCGATCGCGCGCGGATTCCCGGCGCCCGGCACCGTGGTTTCCATCCCACTTCTTGTCCTCTGGCGTCATAAAGGCATCGTCTCCGATCTTTGGCATCGGGGGAAACCGATGGTGGTTTCGGGCTCCGGCCGGGCGAGCCGCGTTTGCGAGGAGCCGTGGGACGTCTTTGCAGACGGGTTCTCGGTACGGGATGATGGGTATCCGAGCGTGCTTCCTCCGCACGAAGCGGTGCGCCGGGCGCGAGCGCTAGTCGGTACGCGATACCGAACGATTGAATGGAACTGTGACCACGTCGTGGCGGTGGCGCACGGCCGAAAACCGGAGAGTTGGCAGGTTGCGGCGACGGTTGCGGTCGCAATCATTGCATTTGGTATCTTCGCTGCTCGGCAGAGATAACGCGCAACGTATTGAGGCACTTTTCCGAGGGTGGAGAATTGAATGCCGAAACGCACTGAGAAAGAAAAACGTGTCGGTATCTGGCTCCGTGTTTCTACAGAAGACCAGGTGCGCGGCGAAAGCCCGGAGACGCACGAGCGTCGCGCTCGCCTGTACGCCGAAGCGAAGGGCTGGACCGTCGTGGAAGTGTATCGCCTCGATGCAGTCTCCGGAAAGACCGTCAAGGAACATCCGCAAGCGAAGCGGATGCTCAAAGACATCCGCAACAGCCATGTTACCGGTCTGATCTTTTCGAAGCTCGCACGGCTCGCGCGCAACACGAAGGCACTCTTGGAGTTCGCGGAGATCTTCCGCGAGCACGATGCCGATCTGATCTCCCTCGCCGAGAGTATCGACACGTCCTCGCCCGCTGGACGTCTCTTTTACACCATGATCGCCGCAATGGCGCAGTGGGAGCGCGAGGAGATTAGCGCGCGTGTCGCGGCATCCGTCCCGGTGCGCGCACAACTCGGAAAGCCGCTCGGCGGTGCCGCACCCTTCGGATACCAGTGGAAGGATAAGCAGCTGGTCGTCGATGAGAGGGAAGTTCCGGTCCGGAAACTCATGTATGAACTCTTCCGCGAGCACAAGCGCAAGAAGACGGTGGCCCGACTCCTCAACGAACGTGGCTTCCGCACCCGCAACGGATCGAAGTTCTCCGATACGACCGTGAATCGTCTCCTCCGCGATCCCACGGCAAAGGGACTCCACCGCGCGAATTACACCTCCTCAACCGGTGACGGAACAGCCTGAGCACTGAAGCCTAAGGACGAATGGGTCATCCATAAAGTCGAGGCCATTGTGCCGGTATCCTTGTGGGATGAAGTCAACGCGATCCTCGATCAGCAACGAGGGACCGGACGGAAGCCGACCAGGAAGACGGTTCATCTGTTTGCCGGACTCTGCTTCTGCGCCTGTGGGGAGAAAATGTATGTCCCGTCCAACTCTCCCAAGTACACCTGCTACAGGTGCCGGAACAAGATCCCGGTCGATGACCTGGAAGCGGTCTTCCATGAACAACTGAGGGGGTTCTTCCTGTCCTCGGACGAGATCGCCCGACACCTCGAAGCCGGCAGCGTGAAGATCATCCAAAGGACGGAACTGTTGCGGGTCCTGGAGACCGAGCGGGAGAGGCTCACCGCCGAGACCGACAAGCTGTATGCCTTGTATCAGTCCGGCTCGATCGATGCCCGAGGGTTTGGAGGGAAGTACAAGCCGCTGTCCGAGCGACTGCAGCAACTCGACGACGAAATCCCGAAGACTCAGGCAGATCTCGATGTCCTCAAGATCTCCCTCCTTTCTCAAGAGGAGGTGATGGCCGAAGCCAGAGATCTCTTTGCCCGCTGGCCGAGCCTTCCCTCGGAAGAGAAACGGACCATCGTCGAGACGATCACTGAAAGAATCGTCGTAGGAGATGGCGACGTCGAGATCTCCCTCCTCTATAACCCGCCGACCAACGCAACCCCCTCATCTTCATCAGGGAATGGGACTCCATCCCATTCCCCCGGAACTGATGGTATGAAGGCAACGCAACTTCAGGGATTCATCGCGGCGACCAACTGGAATCGCGCCGGGAAATGGCCGCGCCAGGCTGCGCGCGCCACGCTGACACTGCCGGTCTCGAGCGGCTCCCGCAGTGCTTCGAGCACGTCGCGATGGAATTCAGGCAGTTCGTCGAGAAACAGCACGCCGTGATGCGCAAGCGAGATCTCACCCGGATTGAGCCGCCCGCCGCCGCCAATGACCGCAGCAGCAGAGGCCCCGTGATGCGGCGCGCGAAATGGCCGGCGCCGCCATTCCGCCACCGGCGGCAGGTCACGACCCAGCGAATGCAGCATCGCGCATTCGAGCGCTTCATGATCGTCGAGCGCCGGCAGAAGTCCGGGTAATCGCTGCGCCAGCATGCTCTTGCCGGAGCCCGGCGGACCGATCATCAGCAGGCTGTGGCCGCCTGCGGCAGCGACCTCGAGTGCGCGCCTGGCCGCGGCCTGCCCCCGCACATCTGCAAGATCTGCGGTCACCTGCGCGCAGTCGGGCAATGCGCCGCCACAGGCGAAATCAAGCCCCGCGCCGCCCTTCAGCCCATTGCAGACCGCGGTGAGATTCAGGGCACCGGCAACCGATGCGCCGCGTGCAACCCGTGCCTCGTCAGCATTTTGCAGGGGCACGACCAGTTTTCGGCCATCGCGCACCGCATGCACCGCCGCGGCAAGCGCCCCGCGCACCGGGCGTAACTCGCCTGAGAGCGAAAGTTCACCGTAGAACTCGATTGCATCCGGCGTGCCGAGCGGCTGCTGTCCGGAAGCCGCGAGAATCCCGAGCGCGATCGCAAGGTCAAAGCGCCCGCCTGCTTTCGGCAGATCCGCTGGCGCCAGATTGACGGTGATGCGCCCGGCCGGGAATTCGTAGCCACAGTGCGCAAGCGCTGCGCGCACACGATCCCGGCTCTCGCGCACGGCAACTTCAGCGAGCCCGACCACGGAAAGTTGCGGAAGGCCGGCGCCGCAATGCACTTCGACGCGCACCAGCGGCGCATCGAGTCCGAACTGCGCACGGGTGAGGACAGTCGCGAGGCTCATCGCACCCCGCGGGCGATGGCTACTGCTTCTTGCCCTCGAGCGCGGCGATGCGCACCTCGAGCGCCTCGAGCCGCTCGCGGCTTCGGCGCAGCACACCGGACTGGATGTCGAATTCCTGGCGCGTCACGAGATCGAGCTTCGTGAGCCCACTCTGCAGCACCGCCTTGAAGTTCTGCTCCAGGTCGTTCTTGAGCGCGGTAAGTCCCGGCGGCACGGCATCGGCCAGGCGGCGGGCGAGATCGTCGAGGGATTTCGGATCGAAGGTCATTGGGTTGCTCCGGGTTGCCGAAAGCTTCGGGGTCACAAGTGGCAACGTCAAGCGATGCCCTGCGATCTGGCAGGCGCGCCGCCGTCCTGCTCCAGGACGGTGCAGCAACGGCCGAAGAACGACCATCGCGAGTCGATAACTCATTGATTTTAAAGCGACCCATGATTGGCACGAATTCTGCAACTCCGCCAGAGACGCTACCCGGATCCGGCCGCGGGCGGGCACCTTGAATATGGCCCGTGCCGACAGATATCGCGCAGCGCACTGGAGGAATGCATGGCAGACAGTGGTGACACGGCGTGGATGATCATGGCGACCGCGCTCGTGCTCCTGATGACCATCCCTGGGCTCGCGCTCTTTTATGCGGGGATGGTGCGCGTCAAGAACGCGCTCTCGGTGTTGATGCAGTGTTTTGCGATCACGGCGCTCGTGTCCGTGCTGTGGATGATCTACGGCTACAGCCTGGCCTTCGACACGACGGGCATGACCGGAGGCGATGTCAACCTGCATTCCTTCATCGGTGGCCTCGGCAAGGCATTCATGTCGGGCATTACCGTGGATTCCCTGGTCGCAACCATTCCGGAATCCGTGTTCGCCACCTTCCAGCTCACCTTTGCAATCATCACGCCGGCGCTGATCGTCGGCGCGTTTGCCGAGCGCATGAAATTCTCGGCACTGCTCTTGTTCACCGCGTTCTGGTTCACATTCGTTTACTTGCCAATGACGCACATGGTCTGGAGCGGCGCCGGCGCATTGCTGTGGGACTGGGGCGTGCTTGATTTCGCAGGCGGTACGGTCGTGCACATCAATGCCGGGATTGCGGGGCTCGTGGCGGCGCTCGTGCTGGGCAAACGCAACGGCTACCCGACAACGGCGATGCCGCCGCATAACCTGCCTTTGACCCTGATGGGCGGCTCGCTGCTATGGATCGGCTGGTTCGGCTTCAATGCCGGTAGCGCTATCGCCGCAAATGGCACGGCCGGCATGGCGATGCTGGTGACGCAGATTGCAACCGCCGCTGCGGCGCTCGCCTGGATGGGCACAGAATGGGCTGCGCACGGCAAGCCGAGCGCACTCGGCATCGTCACGGGCGCCATCGCAGGGCTGGTCGCGATCACCCCCGCTTCCGGGACTGCTGGGCCCGCGGGTGCGCTCCTCATCGGTGTCGCCTCGGGCGTGTTGTGTTTCTTCGCGGCGGCGCGCCTCAAGCGCGCATTGGGCTACGACGATTCACTGGATGTATTCGGCGTTCACGCGGTGGGCGGCATCGTGGGCGCGATCCTGACCGGCGTTTGCGCGGGATCCCTGGGTGGCGTGGGCCTCCCGGAAGCAGTGACGATCAGCCAGCAGGTCTGGGTGCAGACCAAGAGCGTGCTTTTCACCCTCGCCTTCAGCGGGATCGCGACATTCATCATCCTGAAGCTTCTGGATGCGACCATCGGCCTGCGCGTCACCCGCGAACAGGAAGTCGAGGGCCTCGACCTCGCGCTGCACGACGAACGTGCCTACAACAGCTAGGCCCAAGCCCCTCTTACCCGGGAACCGGCCCGCCTCCCGGGGGTCCGAATCCGTACCGGTCCCGGGGCGTCGTCCGCTACACTCCCCGGCAGGAGCCCACCCATGAAGATGGTTACCGCCATCATCAAGCCTTATAAGGTCGACGAGGTCCGCGCGGCGCTGGCGGAGGTCGGGGTGCAGGGCGTCACTGTGACGGAGGTCAAGGGTTTCGGGCGCCAGAAAGGCCACACTGAGCTGTATCGGGGGGCGGAATATGTCGTGGATTTCCTCCCCAAGGTGCGGATCGAGATTGCGGTCGAGGATGGGCGCGTGGACGCGGTAATCGATGCGATCGTGGCCTCCGCCCGGACCGGCAAGATAGGCGATGGCAAGATTTTCGTGACAGGGCTCGTTAATGTGGTGCGCATCCGCACCGGCGAGCTCGATGAGAAGGCGCTGTGACGATTCGGCGCCACGGCCTGGAGGTCAACATGTTGCAGAAAGTGATGGTTACATTGCTGATGGCAGGCCTCACGGTCGTCGCCGCGGCAGACACCGTCTACAAGTGGTCCGACTCGCGCGGCCAGATCCATTACACCGACCTGCCCACGACCCAGGCTGATGCCAAAATCCTGAGCGTCTCCTATCGGGATTCCGACGTCCTGGATGAAGATTCAGAAGGCGATGAAGGCGACGGCGGCGACAACGGCGACAACGGCGACAACGGCAACGGGCCCACGGTGCTGCCTTCCGGCAACGATTCCAGCGAGCCGCCGGTGGACAGCGAAGCGATGGCCGCCGTTCAGAAGGATGTCTCCAACGCCAAGGCAAAGCAGTGCAAGGAAGCCCAGGAGCGCTACCAGCGCTACGTCGAATCCCGCCGCCTGTTCCGCGATACTCCGGACGGCAAGCGCGAATACCTGACGGATAAGCAGCTGGCCGAAGCCCGGGTTCATGCCAAGCAGTCTGTCGACGAATACTGCGGCTAATTTGAAGAAAGCGGCGGCACGCCGCGATCGGGCACAATGGGGCCCGCCATGAACGTCGGATTCATCGGTCTGGGCACCATGGGCCAGCACCTGGCCCGCAATCTGCATCGGGCCGGATTGCTCACCGGCGTCTGGAACCGCACCACCACCAAGTCCGAAGCGATGGCATCCGAAACTGGCTGCAAGGCATTCGGTTCGCCCGCCCCACTCGCTGCCGCCTGCGATTTCATCTTCATTTGTGTCTCAGCCGATGACGACCTGCTTTCGGTCGTCGAAGCGCTGCTGCCTGGTCTTCGCAAAGGCACGATCGTGATCGACTGCTCCACCGTTGCCGCGGATACCGCACGCAGGGCCGCCACCCGTCTTGCAACCGTGGGCGCTGCCCTGCTCGATTGCCCCGTCAGCGGCGGTGTCGAGGGTGCCAAAAACGCGACCCTGGCAATCATGTGCGGAGGCGACCAGGAGGTATTCGAGCGCGCGCAACCGGTGCTTGCCGCCATCGGCAAGACCGTCGCGCTCCTCGGCCCGACCGGCGCCGGCCAGGCGACAAAAGCGACCAACCAGATTCTCTGCGCGGGCGTCATACAGGTTGTGGCTGAGGCGATGGCATTTGCCCAGGCCGAAGGCCTGCCGCTCGAAAAAGTGATCGACGTGCTCGGCAAGGGCGCCGGTTCGAGCTGGTATTTCGTGCACCGGGCGCCATTCATGGTGCGCGGAGATTACCCGGCTGGTTTCCGCGTGCGGCTGCACGACAAGGACCTGCGAATCTGCCGCGACATGGCCGCGCGGCATGGCGCAAAGCTTCCGGTCGTTGAGAGCACACTCGCCGATTACCAGCGCCTGCTCGAGGCAGGGCACGGCGACGAGGACATCTCGACGATCTTCCGGCTGAAGTCGCCATTGTTCGCGGCCGGGAAGTGAGCCGGTGAATACCGCCCGTCGCGAACGTCCGGGCTTCTACCTGCCGGATTTCTGCGCGGCGCAGAGCGTGCTGGCCGTGGTCCTGATCGCGGAACTGGTGGCACTTTTCCTGACGCTTGCGCGCATCGGCATCTCCGGGCAGTTCTGGACCGATCTCGCGCGCACTTCACTTTTCCTGTTGTGGGCCGGACTCGGCGCGGCGGCTGCGCTTTGCGCCGCCCGAGGCGTACTTTCCAGGCTCGACGTGCTGCGCGGCTCCCTGTTGGCGCTACTTCTCATGCTTGCCGTAACGGTAATTGTCACCGAGGGTGCCTGGTGGCTCTCGGCCTCCGCGAAACACCTGCTCGGCGTCGAAATGGACCCGCTCGGCGCCGATCACATCAATTTCCTGCTGCGCAATCTCGCCGTTGGCGTGATCGCCGGCGGTCTGGCGCTCCGGTATTTCTACGTCTCGCAGCAATGGCGTCGCAATGTAGAGGCTGAGGCGCAGAGCCGCGTGCGCGCCTTGCAGGCGCGCATCCGCCCGCATTTCCTGTTCAACAGCATGAACACGATTGCCTCGCTGACACGGACCAATCCCCGCGTCGCCGAGCAAGCGATCGCAGATCTTTCGGATCTATTCCGGGCATCGCTGCGCGAGCACCGCGAGCGCATACCGCTCGGCAGCGAGATCGAGATCGCGCGGGCGTATGAGCGCGTCGAACGGCTGCGGCTCGGCGACCGGCTGCGCGTGGACTGGCAGGTAGATGCTCTTCCGATGGATACGCGGTGCCCGCACTCTTCCTCCAACCCCTGTTGGAAAACGCCGTGTACCACGGCATCGAGCCGATGGACAAGGGCGGGACCGTCCGGGTCACCGGCCGGCTCGAAGGATCGACAGCGGTGCTGACGATTGAGAACCCGATTTCGCCAAAGCTGGTCGCGCGCCGTCCCGGCCATAATATTGGCCTCGACAATGTGCGCCAACGCCTGGCGCTGATGTTTCACGGAGAGACCGATCTCGAAGTTGTCGAAGGCCCCGAACGCTTCATCGTCACGCTGCGTTTTCCGATCGGTAAGCCCGTCGCATGAAGCTGCGCGTACTGGTGGTCGACGATGAGCCGCTTGCACGCGAGCGCTTGGCGCATCTGGTCGAGGAAGTACCGGATGCAGAGCTGGCGGGCACCGCTGCATCGGGTGAACAGGCGCTGCTGCTCGCGGGCACCCTGCGCCCCGAGGTGATCCTGCTCGATATCCGCATGCCCGGCATGGATGGTCTCGAGACCGCCCGCCATCTCGCGCGCATGCCGGAGCCGCCCGCCGTGATCTTCACGACCGCGTTCGACGAGCACGCGCTCGCGGCCTTCGAGGTCCAGGCGGCGGGTTATCTATTGAAGCCCGTGCGGCAGGAGAAGCTCCAGGAAGCGCTCGCCCGCGCCCGCCAGCCGAACCGCGCACAACTCTCGCGCATCGCCGACGGTGCCGGTGGCGGATCACGCACCCGCATTGCCGTACGTGCGCGCGATGAGCTGAAGCTCATCGCAGTCGAGAACATCCTCTGCTTCATCGCCGAACTGAAATACACGACGCTCCGCCACACGGCTGGCGAGGAGCTGATCGAAGAACTCCTGAAGACCCTCGAGGATGAGTTTGCGGCGAGCTTCGTGCGCGTGCACCGCAATTCGCTGGTCGCCCTCGCCCACATCGAGGGCCTGGAAAAATATGCCGACGGGCATCAGGTCGTGCGACTGAGGAATGGCGCCGGGACGCTGGCGGTCAGCCGGAGACTGTCAGCGGACGTTGTGCGGAAACTTAAGGCTTAAGTTAGTCCGGACCGGGATGCGGTGGCTTGATGGCTCCGGTCCGATAGGCGATCTCCAGCATCTCGATCAGCCATGTCAGCCGCTCGGCCGGTGTGCGCCGCAAGAATGCCCATTGACGCTACGCCGCCACCGCGTTGCCCTTCTGCCTGAACCCTCTCCAGCTCCTCATCGTGAATGCGCCGATGCCGGCAACAAACAACAGGGCGACGGCGAGCCCGCCGATCAATGGCAGGTGACGCGCGACTGAGAGCACGACGAGTGCGAGCAGCAGGAACAACACGCGCCAGCCCAGCGACTTGATCCGATCGCCGCCGAGTCGCTCGAGCGCCAGGTCGCCGACAAATAGCGCCGCTATCACGTAACCAAGCATCAGCAGCACCATGTAGCCGAAAATCATCATCAGCGCGAGCGGGATGCCGATCAAGGTGATCATCAGGATTGCGGCCGCGAATGGCACGCCGATCAGCATCACGCAACCGACACCGGCGCTCTGCCACCACTCGTGGCGTATCGTCGCGGCGGCCTCGCGGCTGAATGACGGCAGGCCGAGGATCATCAGCGCGCCGAGCAGGACGACGCCGAGCGAGAACAAGGCGCCACCGACATGCGCGGCGCCACGACCGATCTTCTTGAGCCAGCCATGATCATCGGCGTCACGTTCCTCGATGCCCTTTGCGACCTGCGCCTTCGGGTCGATGACGAATGTGCCGCCGCTCCTGTACTTGAGGTGGCCCGCGACGCGTGTATCAGGTCCGATACGGATATCCTCTCCGGCAATCCGGAGATCGCCGCCGATGACGCCGTTGATGACGATGGATTCGCCGTAGACTTCAAGGTCCTCGCCGACATCCCCCTCCACCTCGACACTACCGCCCGCGAGCGACACATCCTTGCGGAGTCTGGCGCCGCGCGCCACGCGGATCCTGCCACCGGCCGCGCGCACAGTGCCTTCGACTTCGCCCTCGATTTGCAGGTCGCCGCCGGCCGCGTACAGATTGCGCCCGATCGAGCCCGTGACGTCCACGTCACCGCCGGTCACGAAGGCGTTGCCGCCGACACGATCATCGAGTTTGATGCGCCCGCCCGCGAGATAGACATTGCCCGGCACGTATTCATCCAGGGTGACTGAGTCACCCGCGCTCAGGCGACTGTCACCGACCGATGCCCGCGCGGTGTCATCGGCCCAGGCCACGCCGATCATGCCCGCCAATGCCAGAATTCCCGCTGTCCACACCCTGCTCATGACGTCATCCGACGGCCATCCGGACGCATGGCACAATGGCCTCATGAGCGCGGAAATACGCATCGCAACGCGGCGTAGCCGGCTTGCCCTTTGGCAGGCCGAGCATGTCGCTGCGCGCCTCACGGCCGCCCATCAAGGGCTTGAAGTGCGGCTCCTGCCGATGGTCACCGAAGGTGACCGCATCGTGGACCGGGCGCTCGCAAGCGCCGGTGGCAAGGGCCTGTTCATCAAGGCACTCGAGGTGGCCATCCTCGCGGGCAAGGCTGACATCGCCGTGCATTCGATGAAGGACATGCCCGCGGCGCTCCGCGACGAAATGGCCATCACGGCCGTACTCGAACGTGCTGATCCGCGTGATGCTTTCGTTTCCAGGCTCCATGCGAAATTCGCCGAACTGCCGAAGGGCGCGTGCGTCGGCACCTCGAGCCTGCGCCGGCAATCCCAGTTGAAGCGCGCGCGGCCCGATCTGGAGATCGCAGTGCTGCGCGGTAATGTCGAAACGCGCCTGCGCAAACTGGACGAGGGCGAGTTCGCGGCAATCATTCTCGCAAGCGCCGGTCTCGATCGCCTGGAGCTGGGCGCACGCATTCGCGAGCGACTCGCACCAGAAAGAATGCTGCCTGCTGTTGGCCAGGGTGTGATCGGAATCGAATGCCGTACTGCTGACGCGCGCGTGCGCTCGCTGCTGGCGCCGCTCGAGCATGCGCCAACGCGGCACTGCCTCGAAGCCGAACGTGCGTTTGCCACACGGCTTGGTGGCAGTTGCCAGTCGCCGATCGCCGGCTTCGCGACGCTCACCGGCGACAGGATCGACCTGCGCGGTCTGGTCGGGTCGCCGGATGGCAGCCAGATATTTGAAGATCGCGTTACAGGTACAGCAGGCGATGCGGGAAAGCTCGGCACCGCGCTTGCAGAGCGACTGCTCGCGGCCGGGGCAGAAGCATTGCTGGAGTCACTCGCGATGGACGGTGGACACTGACATGGGACGCCTGGCCGGCATCGGCGTGCTGGTGACGCGGCCTGAACATCAGGCGCAGCACTTGTGCCAGCTCATCGAAGCCGAGGGTGGCACGCCGGTGCGATACGCGGCGCTCTCGATCCGGCCGCGTGCGGACCGTGCCGCAGTACGCGCCGCGATCGGACCCGCGGATCGTTACGACCTCGTGATCTTCATCAGCGCCAATGCCGCGCGATTCGGCGCGGACCTGCTGGAACAGCGACGCGACATCAGCCTCGCGGCACTCGCCCAGCCGACGGCATCCGCACTGAATTCCGCCGGCTACCGTGTGTCGCTGATGCCTGCCGACGGCGCAGACAGCGAGGCGTTGCTCGCAATGCCACAGTTGGCGCAGATGAGCGGGCAGCGTGTGATGATCGTGCGCGGCGTCGGCGGGCGCGATTTACTCGGAGATGTGCTGACCTCGCGCGGCGCACAGGTGCAGTACGCCGAGGTCTATACGCGCGAGCCCGCGCGCCCAGACCCCGAAGTGCAGGCGCATGTCGAGCAGCTCTGGCGCCATGGTGGCGTACGCGCTTATTCAGCGACGAGCGTCGAATTACTCGAAGCGCTGGTCGGCATCGTCACGCAGCGTTGCCGCGAGCTGATGGACTCGACCGCATTGCTGACCGGATCGCGCCGTGTGGCAGACGCGGCGATCCGGCTCGGGCTCGGCTCACCACTGATCCTCGCTGATGCGCCGGACGATGCCGCACTCACCAGCGCGCTGCTCCGCTGGCGCGAATCCACGCCGCGATAGTTGGTGCCGCGACCAACTTGGTGCCGGGTCGCAAGTCAAACTTGCGACCCGGCACCAAGTCAAAGTCATGCGTGCGCGTAGTCGAAGGAGTCGATGTAGATGCGCTCGGGATCCGCGCCCTGGGCAGGGAGCGCCGCACGTACGGCGTCGATCATTGCAGGTGGGCCTGCAGCGTAGATGTCGAATCCGGCGAGGCCGGCGACTTTGCGTATCACGGCTTCATGAACGAAACCGTGTTCATGTGGCGCCGCGGCCACCTGGTCCGAAAGCACTGACGTGTAGCGGAAACGCTTGTGTTTCGCGGCAAGCTCGCGCAGCCACGCGTCTTCATAGAGATCAGCCGCCGTGCGCGCGCCCCAGAAAAGCGTGACATCGCGCCTGCTCTCGGTTTCCAACACCTGGCGGATCATTGCCTTCAGCGGCACGTAGCCCGTGCCGCCACCGACCAGCAGCAGTGGCCGTTCGCCGGGGCGGTAGATGAATTGTCCCAACGGGCCTTCAATACGCAGCAGCGAACCTGCTCTCAGCGTCCTGAAGACCTGCTCGCTAAAAGCGCCGCCGGGCGCGCGGCGGACATGCAGCTCGAGCAGCGCCGCATCATGCGGTGGATTCGCCAGCGAGAAGCTGCGCCGGCGCTCGCCTGCGAGCATGACGTCCACATACTGGCCGCACTGCCAGGCGAATGACTCTATCGCAGGCAGACGCAGCAACAATCCCATCACATCCGGCGCGAACAGCCGCATCTTCTCGATGCGGGTCGGAAGACTCTTGATCTCGACGTCCGAGACATGCCGGATGTCGCGGATCTCGATCTCGAGGTCCTCGAGCGCCCGCGCCTGGCAGATCAGCGCGTGGCCCTCGGACTCCTCGTCCGCGGTGATGCCGAGCGGGCGTCCATGCGGGTACGCGAAGCTGCCCTTGATCACGCGCACGCGACAGGTGCCGCAGGAGCCGCCCTTGCAGCTGTGCGGCAGGTTAAGGTGTTCACGCAATGCGCCCGAAAGCACGGGCTCATCGCTCCGCGCCTGGAACTCCCGACCTGATGGCAGCAGCCTGACCTTCACGCCGCTATTATGAGTGAGATGACGGCGACGCAATCACCCGATAAACGCCCACGAACATTCGTCGTCGCCGGCGCCGGCTACACCGGCGCGCGTGTGGCAGAGCGACTTGCTGTGCGCGGGCCTGTCTTCAGCCTCACCCGCAAGGCCCAAACGCTCAAGTTCGCGGCGCCATTCGATGTGATCTATCTGGTGCCGCCGCCAGCTACCGGGGCGACCGACCCGCGGCTCGAACGGTTCCTCGCGACATTGCCAGCGAATCCTGGCCGCATCGTCTACATCAGCACGACCGGTGTCTACGGCGATGCCGGCGGCGCGACCGTGACGGAGGACACGACGCCTGCCCCCGCAACCGATCGGGCGCGCCGGAGGCTCTCGGCCGAAGCGGCGCTGCGCGCCTGGTGCGAGCCACGCAAGATCGAATGGGTGATCCTGCGCGCACCGGGCATTTATGGCCCTGGGCGTTTGCCGCTAGATCGTCTGCAACGTAGCGAACCAGCACTCGCCGAATCCCAAGCCGGGCCTGGCAACCGGATTCATGTGGAGGACCTGGCCGACATTTGTGTTTCTGCGCTCTTGAAACCGGAGGCGCGTAATCGAATCTACAACGTCGGCGACGGCGACCATACGACGAGCACCGCCTTTCTCGTACTCGTCGCGAAACTCGCGGGTCTGAGTCCGCCGCTGCAACTGCCTTTGACCCAACTCCAGGCCCTCAAATCCAACGTCGTGCTGTCCTTCCTCGGCGAATCGCGCTGCGTGGATACCACCAGCCTGCGCCAGGAATTAGGTTTCCACCCGCGCTACCCCACCGCCGAGGCCGGCATCCGCGCCAGCCTACCTGGTGCCGGGTCGCAAGTTCGTAGGTACTAACTACGAACTTGCGACCCGGCACTCAATTAGGGAATCAGCAGCGTGCTGCCGATCGTGCGGCGCGCCTCCAGGTCGCGATGCGCCTGGGCAGCATTTAATAATGAGTATGTCTGGCCGATCCTGACCTTCACCTTTCCGCTCGAGACGATCTCGAATAGTTCGCGCGCGCCGCGGGCGCGGTCTGACGCCTTTGCAATGTAGTGAAAGAGTGTCGGTCGCGTCAGGTACAGCGAACCGCGCTTCGAGAGCTCGAGCGCCGAGAACGGCGGCACCGGCCCCGAGGCATTGCCGAAGCTGACCATCAGGCCACGCGGCTTCAGGCAATCGAGCGAGGCGAGGAATGTGTCCTTGCCGACGCCGTCATAAACGACCGGCACGCCGCGTTTCTTCGTGATCTCGCGCACACGCGCGACCAGATCCTCACGCGTGCTGACAATAACTTCCGCAGCACCGTATTCGCGTGCGAGCGCCGCCTTCGCATCGCTGCCGACGACCGCGATCACCTTCGCGCCGAGCGCTGTCGCCCATTGCAGCGCAATCAGGCCGACACCTCCGGTCGCGGAATGCAGCACGATCGGATCATTCTTTCGCGCGCGATAACAGCGCCGCAGCAGGAACCAGGCGGTGAGACCCTTCAGCATCAACGCGGCGGCCTGCTGATCCGAGATTTCATCCGGCAGCTTCACGACGCGGTTCGCGTCGATCACCCGCTCCTCGACATACGAACCCGGCGTGCTGTCGACATAGGCCACGCGATCGCCGACTGCTACGCCAGTCACCTTGCTCCCCGCCTCCACCACGACGCCGGCCGCCTCAACACCGAGCCCGCTCGGGAGCTTCAAGGGATAGAGGCCCGTGCGGTGGTAGGTATCGATGAAATTGACGCCGATGGCGGTCTGGCGGATGCGCAGCTGCTTCGGCTTCGGCGAACCGGTCGCGAATTCCTCGAGGCTTAGGACTTCGGGGCCGCCGTACTGATGAATCCGGATTGCGCGTGGCATCTAGAGCGGATTGCTGGCGAATGCCAGGTCAGCAACCGGCCGGCCGCCGATCAGGTGTTCCTGGATGATGCGCTCGATGTTCTCGGGCGTGGCGCGCTTGTACCAGGTGCCTTCGGGGTAGACCAGCATGATCGGCCCTTCGCGGCAGATGCGCAGGCAGTCGGCACGCGTGCGCAGCACGCCGCCCTTCACGTCCGCAAGGCCGACTTCGCGCAGCCGGCGCTTGAGATACTTCCAAGAGGCATCGCCGACTTCCTTCGGCGCGCAGTCGCCATGGGTGCAGAAGAAAACATGCCGGCCCGCGCCACCGAGCGCGATCTTGGCAACCGCGGCTTCCAGGGTCTCGGCCGCCGGCACTTCCTTCAAAGCGCTGCCTCATCGGTCTCGCTGGTGCGAATCCGCAGCACGCGCTCGATATTCGTCACGAAGATCTTGCCGTCGCCGACCTTGCCGGTCCGGGCGACACCGATGATGGCCTCGGTGACCTGGTCCACCAGGTCATCGCGCACCGCGACCTCGACGCGCGTCTTCGGCACGAAATCCACGACGTATTCCGCGCCGCGATAGAGCTCGGTGTGACCGCGCTGCCGGCCGAAGCCTTTCACCTCGGTGACGGTCATGCCCGAGATGCCGATCTCGGACAGCGCGGCGCGCACGTCGTCGAGTTTGAAGGGCTTGATGATGGCGGTAACGAGCTTCATCGAAAACTCCTGCGTGTAGATAGGATACTCGCGGTTCTGGATGCGGATTCTATGCCGATAAGGGCCGCTTCGGCGCAAATAACCGGCAGGCCCGCCTATTCACGCATCGCTAGCTTGGCCCTGACGCCCGGAAAGATTCCGGGCGCGCATCGGAGGCCTTGCAATGGAACTGCCTATCACCTGGCGCATCATCGGCGCCCTGCTCGTCTTCTTGTTCATGCTGACTGCGGATTACGCGGACGCCGCCGTCGGCCGCACACCCGGCACGGCAACCGTTTCGCCGGATGGCGAGGCGGTCTATTCGATCCCACTGAACCTGCCGCCAGGCACCAACGGAATGACGCCAGCCGTGTCGCTCGAATACCGGCACCGCAGTATCGTCGGCCTGCTCGGCATCGGCTGGAACATCGGCGGCCTGTCGCAGATTGCGCGTTGCCCCCGAAATATTGTGCAGGATGGCGCCTCGTCTCCAGTCACGTTTACCGATGCCGACCGCTTCTGCCTGGATGGCCAGCGGCTCGTCGTCACCAATGGCGGCGCCTACGGCGGAGCCGGCGCCGAATACCACACCGAGATCGAGAGCTTCGCGCGCATCCGTTCCTACGCGGGCCCGGGCAGCGGGCCGCAGTACTTCGTGCTGGAAGCGCCGGACGGGCGCGTGCTCGAGTACGGTGCGACAGCGGATTCACGCATCGATGGCAGCAACGGCAGCGTGAATTCTTCGAACATGGCCAGTACCTGGGCACTGAACCGGATTCGCGACCGCTCCGGCAATGTGATCGACTTCGAGTACTTCGAGGATCTGGCGAACGGCGGCTTCCGGATCATGGTGATCCGCTACAACTCGAATCCCGATGCCGGTATCTCCACATCGCACCAGATCACTTTCAACTACGAGGACCGCCCGAGCAACGAGGTGGATGTCGCCTACGTCGCCGGCACGCGCATCCGCCAGGTCGTCCGTCTCGACCGGATCGAAGTGCTCTACAACGGCGCAATCCTTCGGCGCTACGACCTCAGATACGAACCTGCGTTGTCTACCGGCGGGCGCAGCCGGCTGGCGTCGATCCAGGAATGTGGTGCTGGCGGCAGCGACTGCCTCGTGGCTACGAATTTCACCTGGCAGGACGGCGCGCCAGGGTTCGGAGCCGAATCAAGCATTTGGGCAGGGATTCCTGGCACGACGCCATTGCCCGAGAACGTGCTTTGGACAATGGCTGATATCAATGGCGACGGCCGCGGCGATTACATCTGGGCCGGCCGTCCGTTCAACTCGCCGACGGCATCGGTGACATTGCGCTACCGGCTCGGCCTTGCGGGAGACGCGTTCGGCGCGGAGGTCGCGACAAAGATCGCCGCTCCCTACGGGATCGGAGTTCCTTTCGACAACAACGGCGATGGTTTCGCCGATCTCCTGATGCTCTCGGCGGCACGGCAGTGGACCGTGATCCCGGGCAGTGCCGCCGGCTTCAATTCGCCCCTGAATACTGGCATTACACCGGGCCCGCAAATCGTCGATTACCGCGGTGCGGACATGAATGGCGACGGACTCGGTGATCTAGCCTGGTCCGAGATTTACGCCTATACCGGCAACAGCCTCGTCGTGTATGTGCGCTACGCGCTGCCAGGCGGCGGATTCTCCGCGAACCCGGTGACGCTCTACGAACAGGCCACGGCCATCGGATATGACACTCCGCAAGGCGGCGAATTCCTGGGTCGTCCCGGCGAACACATCGATCTCGACGGTGACGGCGGCGAAGACCTGCTGATGCACGAGACCTACACGATCGCACGCATCTCCGCGAATACCTACGCGACAGATTATTTTGACGGCTCCTTCGTGGTGGCAGCGCTTGCCGACATCAACGGCGATGGCTGCACGGACTTCGCCTACACCCATCACACCGGATCGTTGCGCGTGCGCATGAATGGTTGTGGCATGTACTGGACCGGACCGGAACTTGCGGCGCCGACCTCTGGCGGCACAAAAATAAATGCCTACGACTGGAACAACGATGGCAGGGACGACCTGCTGCTCTCAGGCGCGACAAACTGGCTGCTCGTCCTGTCGAACGGCGATTCGCGTGCCCCGGCGGTCGATACGGGCTTCACGAGGAATGGCACCAGTACGGAAATTGACGTTGACGCCAACGGAGACGGCCTGACCGACCTCGTTACGCGTGCTGGCAGTACGCTCTATCGGCGGTTGCGCAATGGCCTCAAGCCGGATCTCCTGCTTACAGCGACGGACGGCTTCGGTGTCATCGCCGCATTTACCTATCGGCCACTAACCGATTCAGCCGTCTACACACGTGGATCCGGCGCCGTCTATCCCGATCAGGACCAGCAGTCGTCCGCCTATGTCGTTTCCGAGTTGAGCACGACGGATGGCACCGGGCTCGGGTCGATGACAGCGACGCGTTACAGCTACCAGGGTCTGCGTCGGCATCTCCTCGGGCGCGGCATCCTTGGATTCGCGATGCGCACGAGCATCACCACGACAGCCGGTGTTGATTTGCGCGTCGAGGAAACGCGACGCCAGGATTTCCCCTACACCGGATTGCCATCGACGGTCGTCGTGCGTCAGGGTTCCGGCGCCCCGATCAGCGACACTTCCTATGCCTGGACGACCCTGAATCTCGGTAGCGGCGTTGCCTTGCGCCGCTTTCCATTTGCGTCGTTGACAACTCAACGGCATTACGAGGTTGACGGCGCATTTGCTGGCGCGCAGATTTCGACGACGACACGTACAGTCGCGGCGATCGACGCGACATCCGGCCTCGTGACCGACGAGACGACCACGATCACCGAGACCGCCGGTGGCGGCAGTGCTGGCTCTTCGAGCAGCCTGCGGACTCTTCAAACTTCCGTGCTCAACGACACGGTGAACTGGTGCCTGGGGCGGCCACAAGACCTGCAGCTCACCGCGAGTCACACGCTTGCAGGCGGCGCGGCACTCACCCGCAATTTCAGCCAGAGCTGGGACGGGTTGAAGTGCCGGCCGACGCAGCAACGACTCGAACCAGGCAACAGCCAGTGGCAGGTGACATTCGGTCTCGCCTACGACGGCTTCGGCAATCTCGCGAGCCGCTCGGTCACTGGCATTGGCATGAGTGCTCGCACCAGGAAACTTGACTGGGGTAGCCGCGGACAATTGCCGGTCGGCATGACCAACCCGCTTTCCCAGACCACTGCCTTGACCTGGGATTACGGCATTGGCCTGCCGATCGCGATGACCGACCCCAACGCCCTGACCGTGAACTGGACCTACGACGCTTTCGGCCGGCCGACGCAGGAAACGCGGCCTGATAAAACCATCACGCAATGGTCGCGCGCAGCCTGTACAACCGGCTGCGATTCGCGCACGCGATACCAGCTCACGCAGGAGGAAAAGGACAACACTGGCGTCACCCAGGGCACGACGATCATCGATGTGGATGAGCTGGGGCGCGGCTTCCGCTCCACAATCCGCCGGCCCGGCGGCAGCATGACCGTGATCGCCGCCGATTCCGACGCACGTGGCCGGGTAATCCGCCAATACGTCCCGTTCTAGTCCGGGGGCGTCGCGGGTGGCTACTGGCAGTTTAAATACGATTCGCTCGACCGACCGGTGGCCGCATCGCTGCACTCGTCGAGTGGCGCAATAGATCGCGCAGCCATCTGGCGCTACGACGGGCATGCCATCACACAGACCGATCCGCTGGGACACGTCGCGACCGAAACACGCAGCGCCTGGGGGCGACTCATGCGGGTCGGCGATGCCGCGGGTGGAAACACGCAATATGAATACGATGCCTTCGGACGGCTGCTGCTGGTTCGCGATGCGCTGAGCAATGTTGCAGGCACGATCGCCTACAACTCGCGCGGCATGAAGATTGCGCAGACCGACATGGATATGGGTACCTGGACATACACGCCAAACGCACTCGGCGAGATCGTCTCGCTGCGCGATGCAAAATCGCAGGTCGCGACATTCACCTACGACAAGCTCGGCCGACCGACCGGTCGCAGTGCGACGGAAGGAACGAGCCGTTGGACCTGGGGCGCATCCGCAACGAGACGCAACATCGGCCGGCTCGCGGCAATCGCGGGGCCGGGTTATTCGGAGAGTCTGGCCTATGACGCCAACGGCAGGCCCTCGACGCGCACCATCACCAGCGATGCGAGCTATCGCTACGACTACGCATACAACGGCCAGGGCCTGCTCGATTCACTGACCTATCCCGGCACGGGTTCGGGCAGCCGTTTCAAGCTTGGCTACGAATACGAATCCGGCCAGCTCATGCGCATCAAGGACGCCAATGCGCCCGCCACTTCATTCTGGCGGCTCACTACCCAGGACGCGTCCGGAAACGTCATCGACGAGACATTGGGTGCCGCAATCCGCATCGTCACAGGCTTCAATCCGGTCAGCGGCGCAATGGACTACCGCCAGTCCGGTGTCGTCGGCGGCGGTAGTGCGATCCAGGACCTTGCCTATACCTGGGACGCCAATGCCAACCTGGCCCGGCGTGAAGACCACAGGCAGGGCCTGACCGAGGACTTCCGCTACGACGCACTTGACCGGCTTGACGATGCGCGGCGCAACGGCGCGACCAACCTGGACTTGAGCTACGACCTGATCGGCAACATCATCTGGAAGTCCGACGTCTGCCCGACCGCTGCGCCCTGCTTCAGCTATCACGCAAGCCAAAAGCATGCCGTCACGGCCGCCGGCGGTCAGACCTACGGCTACGACGCAAACGGCAACATGACGAACCGCGGTGGCGCGTCGATCAGCTGGACCAGCAACAACTTGCCGAACACGATCACGGGCTCGAATGGCAGTAGCAGCCAGTTCTGGCACGGTCCCGCAGGCAATCGGTGGAAGCAGCTCGCAAGCCAGGGAGGCGTTACCGAAACGACGATCTACGCCGGCGAGCTGCTGGAAAAGGTGACGCGCGCCGGTGTGACGACCTGGCGGCATTACGTCCTTGCCCCCACCGGCACGGCAGCGCTGCACCTGCGCTACAGCAACGGAACGTCAGCAGCGACACTCTACCTGACCCACGATCACCTGGGCAGCACCGACAGGTTGCTGGACGCGAATGGCAACACCCTCGTTGCAGAGAGTTTCGGCGCCTTCGGCGCCCATCGCGGCGCGAATTGGAACGGCGCTCCGAATACAGCGGACTTGACTGCCATCAGCGCAAATACCCGTGACGGTTTCACCAGCCACGAACAGCTCGACAACCTGGAACTGATCCATATGAACGGCCGGATCTACGATCCGCGAATCGGCCGATTCATCAGCGCAGATCCTTACGTGCCGGATCCATTCTCCGGGCAGAGCCTGCATCGCTACGCTTACGTGCTCAACAATCCCTTGAGTTACATCGATCCGAGCGGATTCGACGAGGAAATACCTTGCATGGAGGCCCCGTCCGGTGACTGCGCACAGGTCACTTTGATCGGAGCACGCTGGGCTGATTTTGTGCGCTATTTTGGCGGCTACAGCCCCCAGGTGGAATCCGCCTCGCAGCGTGACCCCTGCGGCCAGGACAGCAACGCACTTACCTGCGCGATGCAGTATGTCAATACAGTCGCGCCCGCGAGTGTCGTGCTGACTGCCGGCACGAGGGCGGATTCGACCCTGTCGCAAAGTGCAACCGCCGATTTCCTGCAGGGTGCCGCCGCGCGAATTGGCAATCTCGCATTCAACTCGGCGCCGATCACTTGGCTATTCGATTCGAACATGGAATTCGAATGGTTCCCGGAGCCCGATTCCAATGCAGGAAGGCAAGGCGCCAGGTTCGGAAACATCGGCCTGCTGATCGGGGGCATAGCGTCAAGCGCTCGAACAGCGGTCAATCACGTGCCAGCTGAGCTTGCGCGCGTAGTTCGCGGCAGAAGGACCCTGACGACCCTCGGAAAGGAAGGTGTCGAAGATGTGTTCGTCGTTGCTGCAGACGACATTGCCGGCCTCAACGCCGCCCAACTTGCACAACGGTTGACGATCGGGCCATCTGATGTCTTTACTGTGATCCGGTTTTCGGCGCCTGCGTCCGGAGTCGCGTCACCCGTGTTCAGATCAAGCCTTGGTTTCCTTGAAGGCGGATTCACCAGAGGTGGAGCCAGGGAATTTGCCGTTCCGAATGGTCCGATTCCCTTTGGCGCACGAATCGAGGTGATTGGCCCATGAAACTGACGCCACTGGATACGGACCTGATCGGCGCGTGGCTGATGAAGAAGGGAGCGGTCACCGCCGATCGGGCTTGCAGGAGAATCGACTGGTTGATCGCCAACCACCTTGTGCAACTGGGCGTAGACGCATCCGGATGGGATGAACTGTACCGGGATCCAGACGATGGCCGGTTATGGGAACTGACCTGGCCGCAGTCGGAAATGCACGGCGGCGGCCCGCCGCGCCTGACCTGCGTTGCTGTCGATGCAGCACGCGCGAAGTACGGCGCGATCATAGATACTTAGCGCATGCAGGACACCATTGTCGTCATCGGCGCCGGCCATGCCGCCGCGCAGGTCGTGGACAGCCTGCGTCACGAGCATTGCGCCGGGCGGCTCGTGATGGTCAGCGAAGAGCCGCTGCTCCCCTATCAGCGCCCGCCCCTGTCGAAGAAATTCCTCGCCGGTGAAATGGAAGCCGATCGCCTGCCGATCCGTCACGCGGCCTTCTACGAGACCATTCACTGCGAGTTGCTGCTGGGCAATTCCGTCGAGACGATCAACACGGGCGCGCGTGAGCTGAAGCTCGCCGACGGCAGCCGGCTCGGCTACGACAAGCTGGTGCTGGCGGTCGGCGGCCGCGCGAGGGCCTTGCCGG
This sequence comes from Gammaproteobacteria bacterium, assembly GCA_009692245.1. Classification (GTDB taxonomy): domain Bacteria; phylum Pseudomonadota; class Gammaproteobacteria; order Steroidobacterales; family Steroidobacteraceae; genus SCUD01. The sequence continues at coordinate 13,702 of SHZN01000003.1, read as the reverse complement.
TGCCCGGCGCCGGTCTCGCCGGCGTGCACGTGCTGCGCACGATGGCGGACGTCACGGCGATTCGTGCGCAGGCCGCGCCCGGAAAGCGCGCGGTGATCGTCGGCGCCGGCTACATCGGCCTCGAGTGCGCCTCGACCTTCCGCAAGCTGGGGCTCGAGGTCACGGTCATCGAGATGATGGACCGCGTGATGAGCCGCGTGGTCGCCCCGGAAATGAGCCGCTTCTATGCCGGCGAACACCTCGCCCATGGCGTCTCGATCCTGATCGGCAAGCGAGTCGGCGCGCTACTCGGCGACACACATGTGAATGCCGTCGAATGCACGGACGGCACACGCGTGCCCGCCGACCTGGTGTTGATTGGAATCGGGCTGGTGCCGAACACGGAATTGGCGAGCGCCGCGGGGATACGCTGCGAGGACGGCATCGCCGTGGACGAGCATTGCTGCACCAGCGACCCGAATGTCTACGCCATCGGCGATTGTTGCAGCCACCCGAGCCCGCGCTATGGGCGGCGCATCCGGCTTGAGTCCGTGGACAACGCCTTTGAGCAGGCGCGCACGGTGGCCGCGAACATCTGCGGACGCGCGCTGGTGCACGACAAGACGCCCTGGTTCTGGTCCGACCAGTACGAACTCAAGCTGCAGATCGTGGGATTGAGCCAGGGTTACGACTCGGTCGTGATTCGCGGAGACCCCGCTGAACGCGCGTTCAGTTGCTGCTACCTGCGTGATGGTGAGCTGATCGCGCTCGATGCCATTAATCACGTCAAGGACTTCATGGCGGCGCGCAAGCTGGTCGGCGAGCGTGTGAAGCCCGACCCGGCCCGTCTTGCCGACCCTGCTGTTGCGATCAGGGACACGCTCTGAGGGCGGCCGGCACCTTATAATCGGTGCATGACGAAAGACGACGACAAAATCAACGCGGCCGATCGCGAATTCCGCGCCATGCTTGGCAAAGCGACCGGCGGCATTGCGCCGCAGGACTACGGCACGGCGTTCTGGGACTGGTGGCTGAATCTGGCCCGCTCACCCACGAAGCTGGCGGAGCTGCAGCAGAATGCACTGAAACAGGCGATGGACCTCTGGCGCTTCAACGCTGAGGCCGCCAAGGGCAAGCCACTCGCGCCCAGCGACAGCGGCGACCGAAGATTCTCGGCCCCGGCCTGGCAGCAGTATCCATTCAATGTCTACGCACAGGCGTTCCAGAATGGCATGGCGCTGCTCGCGCAATCGACACGCGCGGTCCCCGGCGTTGAGCCGCGCAACGCCCAGCTGGTCGAATTCGCGGCGCGCCAGGTTGCCGAAACGCTGTCGCCGACCAACAATCCGCTGACCAATCCCGAAGTCCTGCAGCAGACCGTCGCCGAGCGCGGCCAGAATCTCGCTCGCGGTTACAAGAATTTCCTCGATGATCTCGAGCGGACCATGCGTGGCGGCGAGGCGCCGGGTACCGAGGACTTCCGCGTCGGCGAGAAGGTTGCAATCACCGAGGGCCAGGTCGTGTTCCGCAATGACCTGATCGAGCTGATCCAGTATTCGCCGACCACACCCGATGTCCAGGCCGAGCCGCTCCTGATCGTGCCGGCCTGGATCATGAAATACTACATCCTCGATCTGTCGCCGAAGAACTCGCTGGTCGCCTGGCTCGTGGATCAGGGGCACACCGTGTTCATGATGTCCTGGAAGAACCCGACCGCGGCAGATCGCGAACTCGGCATGGACGATTACCTGAAGAAAGGTGTCTATGCCGCGCTCGATGCCGTTACCGCCATCGTGCCGCAGCGCGAGATCCACGCGGTCGGCTATTGCATCGGCGGCACGCTGCTTTCGATCGCGGCCGCGGCGCTGGCGCGCAAGGGCGACAAGCGCATCCGCGACATCACCATATTCGCGGGGCAGACCGATTTCAGCGAACCCGGGGAACTCTCGCTTTTCATCAGTCCTGCGCAGATCGAGATGCTGGAAGCGTTGATGCACAAGGAAGGCGTGCTCGATTCGGCCAAGATGGGTGGCGCCTTTGCGATGCTGCGCGCGCACGACCTGCTGTGGCAGCCCGCGGTGCAGTCCTATCTGAAGGGCGAACGCGAGGGCATGATCGACCTGATGGCATGGAATGCGGATGGCACGCGCATGCCCTATAAGATGCATACGGAATACCTGGTCGGCCTTTACCTTCGCAATGATCTTGCGGAAGGCCGCTTCAAGGTCGAGGGCGAGATCATCCAGCTCGCCGACATCCAGGTGCCGATGTTCATCGTCGGCACCGAGACCGACCATGTCGCGCCGTGGAAATCGGTCTACAAGCTGGACAAGCTGACCGAGTCGCCGGAATTCACATGCCTGCTGACGAGCGGCGGCCACAACGCGGGGATCATCAGCGGGCCGGTGCATCCGAAGCGCCGCCATCGCGTGCGCACGCGCCGCACCGGCGAGTCATCTTTGAGCGCGGATGAATGGTTCGAGACCACAGCCCCGCTGCCGGGATCCTGGTGGCCAACTTGGGCTGAATGGCTGAAGACGCATTCGTCAGCGGAACGCGTCGCGCCGCCTGAGATGGGCGCGCCTGCGGCCGGATATCCGCCGCTCGGCGATGCGCCGGGCGAGTACGTGCTGCAGCGCTAGGAATCCGATACGGGCGTCCAACGCGACGCGCGGCGGGAATTGCGCGCATCGCCGGATTCGCCCTCGTAGGACATCGGCTGCGCCGCCGGCAAGCCTTCGGGTTGCGGGTCGAATGCGCGGAGATTGACCACCATCAGCGTCTCCCCACCCTCCTCGGCCACCGCACCGAGATACCAGCCGCAGCGGCCGCAGAACACGAAATCCGCCGTCTTGTGCCCGAAACGGTAGCGCGAAAGCAGCTGCGGCTCCTGATGCGTGAAACGCACGGATCCCGACGGGTCCGACGTATAGACGCCGCTGTGCTTGAGGCAGAAGCTGCACTGGCAGGCCCGCACCGGCCAGGTCGCGGGCGGTAGCGCCGTGCGGAACTCGAATCCCAGCGCGCCGCAGTGGCAGCCACCGTGCCAGGTCTTCATGTTCGCAGGCTGGACTGAAGTTCTTCGAAATCGTCACTGCGTGGCAGTCGCTGCAGCGCCGTCATGATCTCCGGCGGCGGTGCAATCAACTTGCGCGCCTCCAGGTCGAGCCACCCGCCCTCAGTGCGAATGCGCGCAGCGACCTTGCCGTCGGCGCGCAATACCTCCTGGACCAGCCGGAATCGCGAGCCGTCCGCCGCACAGCCACCGAGTGCCAGCGTGATGGTGATCGGTTCGAGCAGTGCTACCTCACGGTAGTAATAGATCTCGTCGCGCCGCACCACGGGCCCGATCCTGCGTCGCGCAAACTCGGTCGCCTGGAAGCCGTTTTGCGTGAAGAAACTCATGCGCGAGTCCACGCACTTGTTCATGTAGGCGACATTCGCCATGTGGGCGTTGGCGTCCATGTCAGCCCAGCCGGCGATGCTCGAAATCGAAAAAGGAGCGTGGCCGCTCATTTCATGTGGAAGAAGCTCAGCTTGTTGCCGTCAGGATCGCGAAAATACCCGGCGTAGAAATCGTCGCCGCGCGGGCCGGCCGGGCCCTCGTCGGTGCCGCCAAGCTCGAGCGCCTTGCGATACATGGCATCGACCTTTGCCGGGCTGTCAACGCCCAGCGCGACCATGACGCCATTGCCGACGGTCGCCGGCTTGCCGTTGAATGGCTTCGTCAGCGCGAGCCCCGGCTTGTCCTTGCCGGCACTCCAGGCGATGAACGTCTCGAATTCCATGAAACGTTTTCCGCCAATCTCCTTTAGCAACGCGTCGTAGTACTTCGCCGCGCGCGGCAGGTCGTTCGTACCGAGACAGACATAACCAATCATGGCGTGTCTCCTGAAAACACTTGGGGGAATGCAATCATATCAGCCGATGGCCGCGATGAATGCCGCGAGCTTTCCGGCATCGAGGCGCCCGCCGGTCCGCAGTCCACTGCACACATCGAGACCCGCGGGGGCGACCAGATCGATCGCCGCCCTGGCATTGCCCGGGTGCAGGCCACCCGCCAGCAGTACTGGCACGCCCGCAATCTCGCGGATGCGCCGACTGTACGACCAGTCGTGCACGCGCCCCGTGCCGCCCAACTGCTTGACCGGCAACAACGGATTGCCAGAGTCGAGCAGCAGCGTGTCAATCAATCCCGCGACGGCGCACGCCTCGTCGACGGACTCCTCGCCGCCGACATGCACGACCTGCACCAGGCGCACACCGGGTAGCAACGCACGCAGCCGACGCAGCTCCGTGGCAGGCACCTGGTCGACGAGTTGCAGCGCCGTCGTGCCGCAACGCCGGTGCTGATCGGCGATCGCATCCGCATCGCGCCGCGCGGTCAGCAGGAATGTTTCGGTGGGGCGCGGGACGGACGCGGCGATTTCGGCAATCAACTCATCAGGAATGACACCGGGCCCGCTCGGCATCTCGGAAACGAGCCCGATGGCAGCGGCGCCCGCGGAGACCGCGAGCCGCGCCTCTGCAAGATCGGCGATGCAGCAGACCTTGACGAACATCGGCCGTGCTTTCAGCCGCCCGACTTGCCGCGCAATCCGTCAACACTCCAGATCCCCGCGCCGTGAGCAGAGATGTAGAGGAACACGAAGCAGTACAAGGCGATGATCTCGCCGCCATTCATGATCGGGAAGAAGCCCTGCTTGGCGTGAACCAGGAAATACCCCACCGCCGCCATTCCGGAAGCTATGAACGCCACCGATCGCGTGAACAGTCCGATCATGATCAGCATTCCGCCGATCATCTCGATCGAGCCGGCACTGTAGACAACCCATTCCGGGGCGCCCGACGGCTTCGGAAACTGGAAGAGCTTGCTTGTCCCGTGCCAGATGAACAGGAAACCGGAGACGATACGCATCAACGCGTACGTCTGCCCACCGAATCGTTGCATGAATGCTGCCACTGTCATTTCTCCCTTGTATTCAGCCCCAGTCGCGCGCGATTTTCGCGAAATCACGGCTATGCGCACGTACGACGCAGAATTTCTGCCCGGTGGGCGCCTGCATCACCCACCAAGTGCGAATCTGGGCGACGCGTTTGGCGCCCAGCTTCTCGAGACGCCGGACTTCGGCTTCCACGTCGTCTGCTTCGATGTCGAGGTGCACGCGGCTTTCGTGATCGACCGTCTGCACCTCGACGTCGATGCGTTCGGCCGGATCGACCAGCCGGACGTAATTGTCACCTTCCTGGCCGGGCAGGATGCGGGTGTCCATCCCGAGCGCCGCAGACCAGAAAGACGCGGCGGATTTCAGGTCGTCCGTCCGGCAGTCAATGATGAATCCAGACAGCATGCTCTTGTGCATATGGCCTCCTAGTTAACTTGCCATGCGACCAATTGGCAACTCCATGTAGACGTCGGCCCGCGCGTATTCCGGCGGGTCCGGATCAACGCCATGACGGAATCCCAGGCGTTCGTAAAGCCGGATTGCGCCCGCCAGGCTGCTATTTGTCAACAGGAAAACAGTCTCTGCGCCGGCGTCGCGGGCGAACGCGATCGCTGCCGCGCCCAGTAATTCACCGATGCCACGCCGCTGGTGGGACGACGCGACCGCCATCTTGGCGAGTTCGTAACGCGCGACCGAGTACCTGATCATCGCGACCGTGCCGATGGGCTCATCCGCATCCAGCGCGAAGAGAATCTGGCCGCCCGGCGCGATGATTGCGCGTTCCGGGTCGCCCAGCACCTTGCGATCGGCGTCCTCGACCACAAATAACCATTCGATCCAGTCGAGATTCAGTTGCTGGAAGGCTGGCGCGAGATCGCGCCGGTAGCTGACGATCCGGATGTCCGTCATTCGGCCGGCCCGGACCGCCATTCGTGACTCAGGAGACCGAGGACCACCGAGTCCCCCAGAATGCCATTAACCTTCCAGCGCTCGCGCAACAGCCCTTCACGGCGGAAGCCAAGCCGTTCCACCGCGTGCAGGGAGCCCGCATTACACGGATCGATGTCCGCCTCGAGGCGTCGCAAGGCGAGCTTCCCGAAGGCGAAGTCCACCAGGACCGTCAGCGCCTCATTCATGTAGCCGCGGCCCCAATGCTCGTGCCCGAGCGCATAACCAACCTCGGCGCGGCCCTGAGACTCGTTGATGGCGAACAAGGTACAGGTACCGATGAGCCGGTCGTCTTCGAGCCTCGCTATACCCCATTGGAAGAATCGCTGGACGCGGAACCCTTCATGAATGTCGGCGACCAGTTTTTCCGCCTGCGCGATGTCCGACATCGGCGGCGTTGACCACCAACGCATGACCTTCGGATCGGAGAAAATCCCGTAGAGCGCGCCGACGTCGGCTGCCTTGAGCCAGCGCAGTGCCACACGTGGCGCCGCAAGTGTCGGCAGCTGGTCCCCGTCGATCATGCCGCGAGCTGCCTCTGGTATTCGAAGAGGTCCGTCCCGGAGAAGCAGCAGAATATCGTCTCGCGCAGCGTCCTGGCATCCGCAGCGAATTCCCGAACCGTCTCGATTGCGATTCGCGTGGCGGATTCCCTGGGATAGCCGTAAGCGCCGGTACTGATGGCCGGGAATGCGATCGAGGCCAGGCCGTGCTGCTCTGCAAGCGCGAGCGAGCGCTCGTAGCAGGAGCGCAGTAGCGCGGGCTCGCCACTCTCCCCGCCCTGCCACACCGGGCCCACCGTATGGATTACGTGGCGCGCCGGCAGGCGGTACCCGGCGGTGATCTTGGCGTCACCGGTCGCGCATCCGCCGAGCTTGCGGCATTCGGCCAGCAACTCCGGGCCGGCGGCGCGGTGGATTGCGCCGTCCACGCCCCCGCCACCCAGCAATGAGGTATTGGCCGCATTCACGATCGCATCGACTGCGAGCGTCGTGATGTCCGCGCGTTTCGCGTGGATTTGCATGGGCGCATTCTAACCGTCAAATCGCGCTAGAATCCGGCCATGCGCTTCACGAAGATGCATGGACTCGGCAACGATTTCATCATCTTCTACGCCCCCGCCGGGGGCCCACCGGACGCCGAAACCATCCGCCGCCTCGCCGATCGCTACACCGGCATCGGCTTTGACCAGGCACTGATGCTCGAGCCGCCGCGCCGCGCGGGCACTGCTGTTTACTACCGCATCTTCAATGCCGACGGCCGCGAAGTCGAACAATGCGGCAATGGCACGCGCTGCATCGCCCGCTACCTCCATGGGGAAAAAACGGGCGCCAAGTCGTCGGAAATGGTCCTGGACAGCCCCGGGGGGATGATCCACGCCAAAATGAGTGGCGACCAGGTATCGGTCGCGATGGGCGTGCCGGACTTCGACCCCGCTGCGCTACCCTTCGAGGCGAGCGGCGAGGCCTATGTCTACCCGCTCACTGTCGGTGAAAGTGAGGTCGAGATCGGCGCCGTCTCGATCGGCAACCCGCATGCCGTGATCCGCGTGCCCTACGTCGCCGACGCACCCGTCGGGCGGCTTGGCCCTGCGATCGAGAATCACGCGCGTTTTCCGAAGCGCACCAATGTCGGATTCATGGAGGTAGTAGATCGCGCCCATATCAAGTTACGCGTCCACGAGCGTGGCACCGGCGAGACGCGGGCCTGTGGGACGGGGGCCTGCGCCGCCGTGGCCGTCGGCCAGCGCCACGGATTGCTGGATGCAAAAGTAAATGTCGACCTGCCCGGCGGGCGATTGCACATACAATGGAAAGGGCCGGGACAACCGATCTGGATTACCGGACCGGCAGAGACGGCGTTCGAGGGAGAAGTGCCAACATGACGACACGTGCGATGCGCGGCATCGAGCTTGCCGAAGTCGACGAAGCGGCCGTCGCTTCCTACCTTTCCGCGACTCCTGAGTTCTTCGATCGGCACGCCCAGCTTCTCTCGAAAATCCGCCTCCCCGACTCGCGCGGCGGCGCCACCACCGTCTCGCTGCTGGAGCGCCAGGTGGAAGTGCTGCGCGAACGCAACCGGCAGCTCGAGCGCAAGCTCAAGGAATACGTCGACGTCGCGCGCGAGAACGACACACTGGGCACGCGGGTGCTCACGATGGCGCGCCGGCTGATCGCCGCGGGCGACCGCGTGACCGTCATCAAGACCGTCGAGGCTTCGCTGCGCGAGGACTTCGATGCGGGCGAATCGGTGCTCGTGCTGACTCAGGCCAGCGTGCCCGCGGGACTCGCGGAGTCCCGGTTCCTGCGCGTCGTGGCGGCAGATGCCCCCGACCTGCGTTCCTTTGAAACACTATTCAGTTCCGGCAAGCCGCGTTGCGGGCAGTTGCGCGATTCGCAACGCGATTTCCTGTTTGGCGCAGGGTCCGTCGCGATCGGCTCGGTTGCGCTCGTTCCACTTGGTCCCAAGGGTCACCTCGGCCTGCTGGCCTGCGGCTCGAATGATTCGGAGCGCTTCAACCCGACGATGAGCACGGATTTTCTGCAGCGCATCGGCGAACTGATCGCGGCCGCGCTCGCCGAGGACTGATGCAGGCCGGCGCGGGCGCCTGGATCGAGCGCTACCTGGCCCACCTGCGGACCGAGCGCAGGTTGTCACCGAATACCGAATCCAGCTACCGCCGGGACCTCGGCGCACTCACGGCTTTTTGCGATGTTGAGCGCCTCGGGACCTGGACCAAGCTGGACAATTTCCACATTCGCACGTTTGCGGCCCGCGAGCATCGTGACGGCCTGGGGCCGCGCAGCGTGCAGCGCCGATTGTCCGCGTTACGCGGGTTCTTCAACTACCTGATCCGCGAAAAAGTGATCGAGGCCAATCCGGCGGCGGACATCCGCGCGCCAAAGGCTGCAAGACGCCTGCCGAAGACGCTCGACGTCGACCAGGTCGCGAGCCTCCTGACACGCAAGACCGCCGATCCCCTGTCGCGGCGCGATCTCGCAATGCTGGAACTGCTGTATTCCTCGGGCCTGCGGCTTGCGGAACTGGTCGGCCTCGATGTCGGGGATCTCGATCTCGCCGACCGGACGGTGCGCGTGCTCGGCAAGGGCTCGAAGACGCGGATCCTGCCGGTCGGCCGCCAAGCCCTCACGACCCTGCGTGCGTGGCTTTCCGATCGCGCGGGTCTTGTGAAGCCGGGCGAAACGGCGCTCTTCGTCGGCCACTACGGACATCGGCTCGGCGCACGCGCGGTCCAGCAACGCATTCGCCGCTGGGCTGCCGGCAGCGAACTCGGCATACCGGTGCACCCGCACCTGCTGCGCCATTCGTTCGCGACGCACCTGCTGGAATCCAGCCGCGACCTGCGCGGGGTGCAGGAACTGCTGGGTCACGCCGACATCAGCACGACGCAGATCTACACGCATCTCGACTTTGCGCACCTCGCCCGCGTTTACGACGAGGCCCACCCACGCGCGAGGCGGCGCAAGTAGCGGGGCATGGAGGCACCCAGCGAAATCAAGGTCAAGCGCAAGTCGCGCGTCGTCGAGGTCACCTGGCCTGACGGCACGCGCTATTCGCTGCCATTTGAATACCTTCGCGTTTATTCACCCTCGGCGGAGGTTCGCGGTCACGGCGGCGGTGAAGGCAAGCTGGAACTTGCGAAAGAATCGGTGCAGGTGACGCAGGTTGAGCCGATCGGCGTCTATGCCGTGCGGCTGCACTTCAATGACGGTCACAATACCGGACTCTATAGCTGGGACTACCTGCGCGAACTCGGCGTCGAATACGAGCGAAAGTGGACCCGATACCTGGAGCGCTGCGAGAAACTCGGCTACGAGCGCAAGCTGCCGGTCTGACACTGTAGAATCGGCTGGTGGCCAAGCACGACAACGCAGCGAAATCAGCGACTCCCGGTCAGCCACGCGACGGAATCGTCGACTTCGGCTACGAGCAGGTCGCCGTCTCCGAAAAGGTTGGGCGTGTGCGCGGTGTGTTCGATTCGGTTGCAGGCTCGTATGACTTGATGAATGACCTGATGTCGGGCGGCATGCACCGGCTCTGGAAGCGTTTTGCGCTGTCGCAGACCGGCCTGCGACCCGGCCAGCGCGCACTCGATGTCGCCTCCGGCACCGGCGATCTCGGCGCGGGTATCGCGAGGCAGGTCGGATCGTCGGGTCTCGCGGTGCTCACCGACATCAACCGGGAAATGCTGTCGCGCGGCCGCGACCGGTTGCTCGATGAAGGTATTGCCCGCAATGTCGCTTTTGTCATCGCGAATGCCGAATGCCTGCCATTCCCGGATCGCACATTCGACTGCGTGACAATCGGATTCGGATTGCGCAATGTGACCGACAAGGCTGCGGCGCTTTCTTCGATGCGCCGTGTGCTTCGGCCGGGCGGACGCCTGCTGGTGCTCGAGTTTTCGCAGCCGCAGGTCGCGGGCCTGAAACCGCTCTACGATGCCTATTCCTTCAGCCTGCTGCCGGCACTCGGTCGTGTCATCGCCGGCGACGAAGCCAGCTATCAGTATCTCGCAGAATCCATCCGTATGCACCCGGACCAGCCGGCGCTTGCAGCGATGATGCGCGATGCGGGTTTCGAGGACTGTCGGTGGAACAACCTCGCCGGTGGCATCGTCGCGCTGCATCGCGGCTGCGTTTACTGAGCTCCCATGACACCCGATCCACTGCTGCGCCCGCTGGAATCGTTGTTGAACCGCAATATTGCGGGTTCCTCGCGTGCACGGGCCCTGTTGGCGCAGATCACAGGCAAATCGCTGGTGATCAAGGTCGCCGCAACGCCATTTCGCGTCCGCATCGAGGCGGCTGGGGATCGAATCGCGATCGGAAGCAGAAATGACACTCCGGCCGATGCGACGATCGAAGGCACACCGCTGTCGCTTGCGAGACTCGCCGCCCCGGACGCCGCCAACGCGTTCCGCAGCGGCAGCCTCCAGATCACGGGCGATGCCGAGATCGCCCAGGGATTCCAGAAACTGTTTGCCGCCGCCCAGCCGGACTTCGAGGAAGAGTTGTCGCGCATCACCGGCGATGCGTTTGCGCACCATCTCGCAAACCTCGCGCAAAGTGCAATGCGCTTCGGACTGAAGACGCGCGACACCTTCATGCAGAACGTCGCCGAGTACCTGACTGAGGAAAGTCGCGACGTCCCGGCGAAACTCGAGGTAGACGAATTCCTGACGGGCGTGGATGCCGTTCGCGAGGCCACCGACCGCCTCGAGGCCCGGATCAAGCAGCTCGAGCGACCGCGGAGCCAGCATTGATCACGCTGCGCGTCGCCGGTCGCTTGCTGACAATTCATCGCATGCTGGTGCGCTATGGATTGGGCGACTTCGTTCGCGCAACACACCTTTACAGGCCGTTACGCTTCGTTTTCTACATGTCGCCATGGACCTGGTTCACGCGCCGCCGCGGCACGCGCGCGGAGCGATTGCGCCTGGCGCTCGAGGAACTCGGGCCGATCTTCGTGAAGTTCGGTCAACTGCTGTCGACGCGGCGCGACCTCTTGCCCGTGGACATCGCCGACGAACTGGCGAAACTGCAGGATCGCGTCCCGCCCTTCCCCAGCGACATCGCCAAGGCGCGAATCGAGGAAGCACTCGGCAGCCCGGTCACTGAACTGTTCGGCAGCTTCGAGGAGGCGCCGCTCGCGGCCGCGTCCATTGCCCAGGTACATGCCGCGACATTGATCGACGGCCGCGCAGTCGTCGTCAAGGTGCTGCGGCCCGGCATGCACGAGATCATCGGACGCGACATCGAGGTGCTGCACACACTCGCGGCACTCGCCGAACGTTACTGGGCCGACTCGCGCCGCTTCCGGCCGGCCGAGGTCGTCGCCGACTACGAAAAGACCGTGCTCAACGAACTCGACCTGATGCGCGAGGCCGCCAACGCTTCGCAGCTCAGGCGAAACTTCGCGGGCTCCACGATGTTGCATGTCCCGGAGGTTCATTGGGACCTTTGCCGGCGCGAAGTCATGGTGATGGAGCGCATTCACGGTGTCCAGATCTCGGATGTCGCGCGGCTGCATGCACTCGGCACCGATATCCAGAAGTTGGCCGAGAACGGCGTGACGATCTTCTTCACGCAGGTGTTCCGTCACAACTTTTTTCACGCCGACATGCACCCCGGAAATATTTTCGTCGACGTCAGCGATCCGGCGAATCCGAAATATGTCGCCGTGGATTTCGGCATCGTCGGCACGCTGGACCCGCGCGATCAGTTGTACCTGGCGGGCAATTTCCTGGCTTTTTTCGAGCGCGACTATCGCAGGGTCGCGGTATTGCATGTCGAGAGCGGCTGGGTACCCGCCGGTACGCGCGTGGACGAACTCGAGAGCGCCGTGCGCACCATCTGCGAGCCGCTCTTCAACAAGCCACTGCAGGACATTTCCTTCGGCGTCGTGCTGCTGCGCCTATTCGAGATCGCCCGGCAGTTCCAGATGCAGATCCAGCCGCAGCTGATCCTGCTGCAGAAAACCCTGTTGAACATAGAGGGAGTCGGTCGCGATCTGTATCCGGATCTCGACCTCTGGAAGACCGCCCAGCCATTCCTGCGTGAATGGGTGCGCGAGCGCACCGGGCCGCGCGCCATCCTTGAGCACATCCGCAGTAACTGGCCGGATGTCGCCGAAGTGCTGAAGCTCCTGCCGGTCATCACGCGACGCGCGATCCGCAAGGCCTACGACGGCGAGCTGATGGTCCGCGCTGAAACCGCCTCGATCGAACCGCTGCAGGGCGCACTGAGCGAAAGCCGCAGGCGCACGGATGTCATCATCGCGGCGGCCGCCTCGCTGCTAGGCGGCATCATCTGGCTCTCGTTCGGAACGCCGCCCGCGTGGTTCGGCTGGCTGCTCACCGCCAGCGGCGCGCTGCTGCTGGCACGCCGACTTGGTGCCGGGTCGCAAGTTCGTAGGTCTCAAGCAGAACCTACGAACTTGCGACCCGGCACCAAGTAGCTCCGTTATAGTTTTACGCCTCAATTGCCGATTGCCACGCCCCGGGAGTCCCCCATACGCCTTCAGCTTTTCGCCGCCGCTCTGATGATCCTGATATCAGCACCACTGCAGGCTGCGGACGTACCGGCCAACATCACGGCAGCGGTCGCTGCAGCCGAACGCAGCGACAAGGATCGCGAGCGTGACGCGCGCGATCGCCCTGCGGAACTGATGACCTTCGCCGGGATTACCTCTGGCATGAAGATCGCCGACGTATTCGGCGGTGGCGGTTACTGGACCGAGCTGATGGCGCGGGCGGTCGGCCCCGAGGGTCATGTCCAGCTCGTGAACAACTCGCCCTACTTCGCTTGCGCCGGCAAGGACCTCACGTCGCGATTTGAAGGCAACCGCGTGCCGAGCGCCGATCAGATCACCGTCGAAACCTGTAACCTGAAGCTCGGCAGCGAGACCTACGACATGCTCGTGATCTTCATGTCCTATCACGACCTGTACTACGTGGATGAAAAGGATGGTTGGCCAGCCATCAATGCTTCCGGTTTTCTCGATCAACTGTACGCCGCACTGAAGCCGGGTGGCCACCTGTTGATCGTGGATCACGCGGCCGCTGCGGGATCCGGCAATACGGCTGCCCAGAATCTGCATCGCATCGATGAAGCATTCGCAAAGAAGGACATCGCGAGCCACGGCTTCGAACTCGAGAAGACCTGGGACGGATACCGGAATCCCGGTGACGACCTGACAAAGCTAGTCTTCGATCCCGCCGTGCGCGGCAAGACGGATCGCTTCACGCACCTGTATCGCAAGCGCTGAGGCCAGCGGGCGCTAAGTTGCTGCGCAAACCGCGCAGGAAT